>CAVKML010000020.1:0-49288 GCA_963657715.1 uncultured bacterium
GGTGGACACTGACCTGAAAGCGAATGACAGAGTTATTCTGATAACACAAAAAGGGACAGCGGTCAGCGGATATTCAGCCAATGTTCTCAACGAGGTTCGCAATTCGGGGATGAGACATTCAGACTTGTCATTCAACATCCTTGAAGGCAGACAGGTCATGGGTAAAATTTCCGACATGATGACCGACAACGGTATCAACAGGGTTGTCGTGGCATCCGACAGCAAGGCGTTTGTCATCGAGGTGGTAAGGCTTCTTTACTTGATTTCGAGCCAAAAGAAAGAGATTGTGCTTTACGGGACATCCAAGCTCAGAACGTTCGATGAGATTGATGTAGAGCAACTTCACACTTTAAACCTGCACGCAAGCGTGTCGTACTACGTTGACTATGACTCAAAGGAGGTCCAAAATTTCCTGATGAAATACAGGGCGATCTACGGAGCTGAACCAAGTCGAACAGCGTGCCAAGGTTACGACCTAATGAAATTTTTCACGACCATGAATTCTGAATATGGCCGGAAATGGGACAGAACCGGCAAACATAAAGGCACCGGACTTCAGTCTGATTTCAATCTTGTGAAAACATCCAGAGGAGGCTACGTGAACGAGGCTGTAAGAAGGGTTGTCTATAATCCAGACTATTCAGTGAATCTGGTCAGATAGAAAGCAAGGCTTTGGCGTTCTCCATGGCGGCGGAGGTGATACTGCTGCCACTCAGCATTCTGGCAATCTCCAACACTCTGTCATGTCCTTCCAAAGGACGGATAGATGATGTGGCTTTTCCTGCCGCATCATACTCTTTCTCAACGACATAGTGCGCATTCCCTTTAGCGGCCACCTGAGGAAGGTGAGTGATGGCGAAGACCTGCATGTCCTCGCCCATTGAGCAGATCATGCGTCCCATCTTGTCAGCGACACTGCCGGATACACCGGTATCAATCTCATCGAATATGAGCGTAGGCATATTAACAAACTTTGCCATCATTGCCTTGAGACAAAGCATAAGACGAGACATCTCGCCACCTGACGCACACTTGGAGACATCCGCAGGATTGATTCCGGAAGCCGAAAACAGAAATCTTACCGCATCCGAACCACTCGCTGACGCGGAAGCATGAGACAATTCAACTTTGAATATAGCCCGTTCCATCTCAAGAGAGCGCACTGAATCTGAAATCTCATTTGAGAACGGCTCCGCAGCCTTTTCTCTCGCCTCATGAAGCCTCTGGCATATTCCATCAAGATTTGTTCTTTCCTGAGCGATCAAATTCTCCAACTCAACCTTGCGTGCTTCCATCGCGGTGGAATCGAACAGAGATTCCGAAAGCACGTCTCTTTTAGCTATAAGTTCGGCGATGGATGCTGCCGAATAACCTTTCATCAGATCATAAAGAAGAGAAAGGCGCTCGTCAACCGCGTCAAGGCGCTCCTGAGAAAGCTCCACATGAGAATTAATGGTCGAGACATCCTCAAGAATGTCATCAAGTTCAGTACGAGCTGAATCCATTCTTTCAGCCAGCGCCGCCGCCTCAGGTACAAATCTCGAAGCTTTTTCCAACATCTTCTGAGCCTCTTTCAAGGCAGAGGAGAGCGGCATTGTCTCCGCGTTCGGATCCGAAGGGTTGAACAACTCCTCGACACCGCCAAGATTCTCTTTGATCTCCTCGGCATTGGCAAGCTGCTTCCGCTCCGTCTCCAATGCCTCAAGTTCCCCATCCTGAAGGCCAGCATCCTCCAGTCTCTGCCACCGAGCGCGGACATATTCCTTCTCCTCGCTCATCCTGGCAAGTCTTGAGGAGATGTCTGAATATTCCTTTTCAAGGGTTTTGAATGCCTTATAGGACTTTTCACACTCTTTCAAAAGGGATCCGTCACCGGCGAAATGATCCAACATGGAAAGTTGGAAATCCTTGTCCGACAGCAACAAAGTCTGATGCTGCGAATGGATGTCAACCAAGCGGGACGAAATGCTTTGAAGAATCTGAATATTCACCGGAGAATCATTGATGAAAGAACGTGAGCGTCCGGAACGGTGAACCACTCTTCTGATAATCAGCTCACCGTCCTCAGCATCAACTTCATTTTCCTCCAGAATGTCATTCAGAACCTGATCTGATTCAGGAATCCGGAAGACAGCCTCGACAACACAACTGTCCGCCTCGCCTCCGATGACCGAAGCGTCAGCCTTTGATCCCAACAGTAAGGAGAGTGCTCCAAGCAGGATAGACTTACCGGCTCCTGTCTGGCCAGATATAATAATCAGACCCTCCGGAAACTTGACATCCAGAGAGTCTATCAAAACATAATTCCTTATCTGAAGGGACTTAAGCATAGCCCCGAAAATTATTCGGCGTCAGAGAGATTTTCTTTTGCGGAATGAACCGACATCTCATCCTCATTGCCGGCTCCAGCCATCCTGTAGTAAAGTTCACCATCCTCAAACTCGGAAATCGCGATAAGATCCGGTTTAGGGAGCTTCTCATAGTATTTTGAGATCTCTATCTGCTCACGGTTCTCGAAAACCTCGTCCATGGTGTCACGGTCAGTGCGGAAATCCTCCAGCTTCTTGGCGAGTTCCTTCTTCTCCGCAAGAGCGATCTGATTGGCCCTCTTGTAGAGGAGAACGACCGTCTCGTAAATGTTGCCTGTCGGCTCGGCGAGATACTTGATGTCCCTGGTGATTGTGTTTGAAGGGACCTTCTTCTTAACTTCCATATTCAATAAAAAAATTCTTGTCTAAATATTGTACGAAGCCTACTGAGCGGATTGTTTCAATAATTTTTTTCTGTCCCTCTCAAAGTCTTTTTCCTTCGCTCCAAGATCCTCATCGGTTCCGGAATAACGTCCCAGAGCCTTCTGTGAACGGCGGTAAAGCACATCCAGCTCTTTCCTGTAAGGGGAATCAGGCAGCTCACCGATAAAGTTGTAGTAGTCATCGACGAAAGTCAGATAGCGCTCCTTCTGCTTTCCCTCGACACTCATGAACGCATACTTGTAGGAAGCCTTGGCGATGTAGTAAAGGATGTCTTCGCGGTAAATGTTCTCAGCGTCATCCTTGAGGACATTTCTGAACGCCACTCTGGCGGCCTTGTAGTCCTCCATCTTATAATATAGCTTAGCGTTCTCATAAGCCTTCTTGTCCAACCGGTAATTCAATTCTTTGAGCATCCTGTTACAGATGGCGATATGAGAGTTACCTGGATTCTCTATCATATACTGGCTTATCACACTTATGGCGTTATGTGTCGGAATCTGATCCAACTCATAACGGAGTGTGGAACGGTAAAGGCAGTCGATCCTAAGGAAAGAAGCCTCCTCGGCGAACGGGCTGCGAGGAAAATTCGTGATGAACTTCGTGAAATTGGTCTCCGCGGTGTAATAGTCCTTGAAGCGGTAATTGCTCAATCCCCAGTAGTACTGGACGGTGTCGTCACGATCCGTACCACTGGTCAGAACAGCAAGAGATTCAAACAATTGGGCAGCCTTGCTGTATTTTCCGTGATTAAAGTAATCGAACGCAGCGGCATATTTCGCATCCACATCGTTGCCATTCAGAAGTGCCTCATACTCAGACTTGCACGACTGAATGGACAGAAGGGCAAGAAAAGCCACGAGTACAAGCCTCAGATTTGTCTTTAACATATTATTAATTCAGTTCAAAATTCAACCTTCACAACCTGACGGTCTCTACAGCATTCCGCCTTGACACCTTCAGCGCGACAAAAGAAATCTCTCCACTTCAAGGGCGGCGCGACAACCTGACGCGGCGGCCGTAATAGCCTGCCTGAACCACGGATCCTGAACATCACCTGCGGCGAAAACCCCTTCCACGTTGGTTTCGGAAGTCTTGCCCTTTGTGATTATATAGCCGTTCTCATCAGTCTCCACATATTTCTTGAATATGTCCGAGTTCGGATGATGCCCTATGGCGAGGAAAAATCCATCGACCTTGACATCAAAAACCTTACCATCTTTGTCCTGAACCCGGACTCCTGTCACACCAGACTCATCTCCAAGCACTTCCTGTGTGTTGCAGTTCCATAAGACCTCGATGTTCGCGGTATTCCTCACCCTCTCCTGCATGGCGGCCGATGCCCTGAACACATCCCTGCGGACAATCATATAGACCTTGCGGCATAGGTTCGCGAGATAAGTGGCCTCCTCACAAGCCGTGTCACCTCCACCGACAACAGCGACATCCTTTTTTCTGTAGAAAAAGCCGTCGCAGGTCGCGCACGCGCTTACGCCCATGCCTCTGAATTTCTGCTCGGAAGGGAGTCCGAGATACTTCGCTGTGGCACCCGTGGCGATAATCAGAGCCTCTGCCTCCAGTTCAGTCTCTCCGTCAATCGTAAGACGGAAAGGACGCCCGGAAAGATCCGCGGCCGTCACCACTCCCCTTCTGATGTCCGCCCCCAAACGTTTGGCCTGGACTCTCATCCCATCCATAAGTTGGTTGGCGTCAACGCCTTCCGGAAATCCGGGGAAATTCTCGACGATGGTCGTGGTCGTCAACTGGCCCCCTGGCTCCATCCCCTCATAAAGGACAGGCTCAAGAGCGGCCCTGGAAGCGTAGATGGCCGCTGTGTATCCGGCAGGGCCACCCCCAATTATCAGGCATCTTATCTTTTCCATATTCATAAATTCTGTCTCAACTTACAAATATAACCATATTTCGTGATTAGTCAAGGGAAAGAAGATGTCTCGACTCGTGGATTTTTTTTGTGTGACAATGCATTGTTTCATGGAGTTTTTATAAATTTGCCAAATATGAGACAAAATTTCCATGCATATTCAAAAATATTAGTGCTGTTGTCCATTCTGCCAGGAACATCTCCAAAGGCTTTCGGAACTGACGATGGTTTCGTAAATTGGTATGCCGAGATGTGCGGGATGGGATCCACAGGCAGGGCTCTCCCCTTCTGGAGCCACACCAACAAGGGTGGTGTCTATCCTGAGACTTGCGGAGGCCTTCTAAGAGGCGGCGCAAACAGATCGCGGACATTCGACAAAGGATTCAGGTTTGACTTGGGTGTCGGGCTTGCCGGATACGCCGCGGCCAAGGGGAACTCCGATGTCCACAACAGCGACGGAAGCAGCACGAGAGGAATGGTCCAGGAACTGTATATGGGAGCCGGATGGAAAAAATTGAATCTGAACATAGGAATATGGGAAAGGGAGAAGGATTTCGGAGGTCTCTCTGTGACCGGAGGCAATCTCATGATGACAGGCAACGCGATGGCGTTCCCTGGCTATGGCCTTCGTTCCGACTGGATCAATGTTCCGTTCACGAAAGACATTCTGGACATCAGATTCGACTTCGGCGACTACGGGCTATGGGACAATAGGTACGTAAAACATACATTGCTGCACAACCAGGCCTTGTATTTCAGAATAAACTTCAGTCATAGAGTCAGATTCACAGCAGGCTTGGACCTCTGGACGGAATGGGGAGGTACCTCTCCGGTTTATGGAAAACTTCCACATAGCTTTCGGGACTACTTGAGGATAATGGTGGCGGCAAGCGGTGATGAAGATGCCACTAAAAGCGACCAGATCAACGCCTTAGGCAATCATTTGGGACGCGAGTTGCTACGCCTGGACTGGGAGCAGGACAAATGGCATATTACTTTCCAGCACGACATACCGTTCGAGGATGGCTCCGGGGTAGGATTCCAGAACTTCCCTGACGGTGTCAACACACTACATTTCTCATTCAAAGACAAGGAACGCTGGGTAAGCGACATGCTGCTGGAGTTCATGTTCACGAAATGGCAATCCGGCACGAGGCACGACAGGCCGGCCACAGAAGAAGAGCTCAAGAAGAATCCTGACAAGAAGGTCTATGTGGTCGGCGGATGCGACAACTATTTCAACAACGGGGAATATCAATCCGGATGGACATACAATGGCCGCACGATAGGGCTGCCGCTTTTCATTCCGTCAGCGAAAGACGCGGACGGCATAACACATGGGGTTGTGAACAACAGGATCATCGCCTGGAATGTCGGAGTCGCCGGCAAGTTGTTCAGGAAAGCCCCGTACTCCGTCAAGATCACATACAGTAAGAATTTCGGAAAATACCACCAGAGCGACGAGTTCTACAAATCCTCCCCAAGGCAGGTTTCCGGCGCGTTCGAGGTCTCTCTTCCAAAGCGCTTGTTCAGCGGAACAACCATGATCAGCTGCGGACTCTACGCCGACAAGGGTTCAATCTATCCCGACACCGCCGGCATAACCGTCAAACTTGGGTGGGGCAATGTTGTTTTCTAGAATTTTTATAAATTTGCACTTTCAACGACAATCTGCGAATGGACAGGAACAACAAGGCTCCGACAGTGGATGAATTCAGGGAGCTGCTCAAAAAAAACGGACTAAAGGTAACTCCACAGAGGATTGCCGTACACGAGGCTATGCTTAAACTTGGACACGCGTGCGCCGATATGGTCACGGCCGAGATCTTGAGCACGGAAAAGGCGAAGGTGACCGTCGCTTCGGTTTACAATATCCTTACCCAGCTTTCCCAATTAGGGATATACCACCACAGGATGAGCGAGAACAACAAGATGTACTTTGATGTCAACACGTTCAAGCACTTCCATCTATACGACACGGTGAATCATTCGTTCTCCGATGTCATTGACGACGAACTTTTCATGCTGATCGAAGACAGGCTTATGTCCCGCAGGTTCAAAGGCTACAAGATCGATGGCATTGATGTGCAGATTCTGGCGCATCCTTCCGCTAAGCCAAAACGAAAAGAAGACCGATGAATCACCGGTCTTCTTCGAGGGGTGCGATGTGGGGCTCGAACCCACGACACCCAGAACCACAATCTGGTGCTCTACCAACTGAACTAATCGCACCGTGTTAGAGATTGCAAAGGTACGAATATATTTGATAAATGCAAGCGTTCAGGCGGAATATTTTCACAAAAGTTTGCGAAACGGCACGGAAATCCAGCGTGTATTGTTATATTTGCGCATGCGGAAAATTCTGACTTTCGGGCTGTTCCTGATCATCTCCTGTTCCGCGGCGGGCCAAATCCGCCGTGATGTTTCCGGGGTACGGCTAAGCGACGCCAGTCATTCTTTTATCAAGGGACTGGACCTCCAGCATCCATTCTACAACGCTCCAGACACTATCAATGTAGTGTGCATGGGTGACATGATGATGCACCGGGACCAGATCACGAACGCAAGAACCGGAGAGGACACATTCGATTTCTCGGACTATTTTCCAAGGGTGGAGCATCTGATAAAAGGAGCCGACATAGCGGTCGCGAACATGGAGTTCACACTCGCCGGCAAGCCTCACACAGGCTATCCGTGCTTTTCCGCACCGGACAGCTATGCTGAAAGCATCGCGGGAAGCGGCGTTGACATATTCCTGACCGCGAACAACCATATTCTAGACAAAGGCAGGAAAGGGATCGAGAGGACTTTGGGAATATATTCAAAGATGGAAGAAGATGGTCGAGTCAGGCATACGGGAGCGTCGGTTTCAGCCGCGGATGACTCGCTCCGGTTCCCGTTGAGAGTCGTGACAAAAGGCATCCGTCTCGCGTTCATCAACTTTACATATGGAACAAACAGCAGCATTCAAGGAGAGTTCCCGAAAGTACACAGGATCGACACGGCGGAGATCGCGGGCGCGATCCGAAGAGCAAAAGACACCGGAGCGGACTTCATAGTGGCGCTGCCGCACTGGGGAGCTGAATATGTCCTAAAGCATTCCGCCGCGCAAGGCAAACTGGCGCGATGGTTGGCCGAAAAAGGCTGTGACGCCATCGTTGGCGCGCACCCTCACGTGCTTCAGGATGTAGAGACGCTGACAGTCGCCAATGAGAGCGGAACAGGCACACGGAAAGTGCCGGTGGTATATTCATTGGGCAATTTCATCTCTAACATGAGCGCGCCGAACACTCAGGTCGGAATGATGGTGACGCTGCGTTTCGCAAAGGACTGGATAGGCAACAAGAATATGCTTGAACCGATTTTGACGCTGACATGGTGTTCGAGGCCCGGGCATCTGACGCGCGGCTACACCACAATCCCGATCAAGGAATATATCGGGAGAAGCGACCAATGGCGCGACACTCGGGACTACGACAAGATGATAACCTCTTACAAGAGGGTAAAGAAAGAAACCGGAATTATTGATTGATAATGAAGAAGACAATCACACTTGACGCTATCGACCCCATCGAGATCTTCGGGGCCGGAAACAAGATTCTCGAAGAGTTCTGCTCTTATTTTCACGGACTTAAGGTTGTGGCGAGAGGCAATGAAATCCATTTGGATGGCAAAGAGAACGACATACAGGAGTTCAATCAGAAATTAGCGGAGCTGATCGAGCGGAGGATGCACAAGATGAGCCTCACGACCTTCGACGTGGAGGACATATTCGACGGAGAGAACTCACCCAACAACTTCAAGCTCAACGGAGAGGCTATCATCGTACACAGCACGGAAGGGAAACCGATCAAGGCCCGCAACAAGACCCAGCAGGAGATGGTCAAGGCCTATTTCGATAACGATCTCGTCTTCGCCGTAGGTCCGGCCGGAACCGGCAAGACCTACGTAGCGATCGCCTTGGCCGTCAGGGCGTTGAAGAACCGTGAAATCAAGAGGATCATCCTTACCAGACCTGCTGTAGAGGCAGGTGAACGGCTCGGATTCCTGCCTGGGGACCTGAAGGACAAACTGGATCCGTACCTCCAGCCACTGTACGATGCCTTGGGTGACATGATTCCACCAAAGAGACTTCAAGAGTTCATCGAAGAGGGAACGATCCAGATCGCCCCGCTGGCTTACATGCGCGGCAGAACGCTGGACCGCGCCTGCGTGATCCTTGACGAGGCACAGAACACTAATCTTGCCCAGCTGAAGATGTTCCTCACCAGAATGGGCGTGAACGCAAAATTTATCGTGACCGGTGACGCCACTCAGGTCGATCTTCCACGCCGTGAGGATTCCGGTCTTCTGAAAGGCATAAGCTTCCTGAAGAACATCAAGGGAGTGAGTACAATCTTCTTCACCAACGAAGACATCGTCCGCCACCCGCTTGTCAGCAAGATCGTCAAGGCCTTCGACCGTAAGGAAGCCGAGGATTCGCCCGTGGCTGACAACTAACTGTATATCAACGGATAAAGCAAACACCTCCTGTCGGATTTAGCAGGAGGTGTTTGCTTTATTACTTAGTTATCAAGCACTTATCTGCCATAGGCCATTCGGCATGATGGCAGTGTGCCAGTCGATTAGTTGTTCAGAAGGGCATTGTACTTCTCATAGCCAGCCTGATACTTCTCGTCCTGATCACGGAAACGATAGTAGATCTGCTTGAGGTACTCGGCGATGGTGGACTTGATGGAAGCGTCCTCACAGACAACGTAAGCCTGCTCGAACGGATCGATGCACTTCTTGAGGGTCACCTCAAACTCCTGTACGAGAGCCATGTACTTGGCATCGTCAAGCTCGTTCTGCGCCTTCTCCTGAAGTTCGAGAGCCTTGTCATAGTACATCTGACCCTTGCCGATATAAGCGAACACGTACTTAGGATCCTTGGCAGCAGACTCGTCATAAGCCTTTGCAGCCTTATCAAGATCTCCAAGCTGCTTGTAAGCCTGACCCTCGACGTAGTAGAGGGACGCATTATCAGGAGATGTGCTCTTGGCCTGCTGGAGGAGTTCGAAAAGCCTGTCGGTTCCCTCACCGCTGGTCATATAGTAGTTAATGAGACCGAACACAAGACTCTCGCTTGTAGGGAATTTCTGGAAACCTTTCTCAAGATAATCCTTTGAAGATGATTTTCCTGCGGCGGTGGTGTCAATGTGAGAGATGCAGTCAGCGATCTTTGCGAACACCTCACCGTTCTCCGCATAATAACCGTAGCCGAGGCACTTGTCGAACAAGGTCTTGGCCTTGCTGAAGTCCTGCGTGCTCCATGCGGTGAAAGCGGCGTTGTAAAGGGAATTGGTGTCTATCTTCTCGTATGGCTTCTGGGCGGCAGCCTCAACAGCGGCCTCGAAGAAAGACTCAGCCTTCTTGATATCACCAAGAGTGTAAGCGTTGTAAGCCTCCTGATTGAATTTCTCGGCGATAGACTTGATACCCTCGCTGATGTCCTTGTCCTTTGAGTGCTTCTCATCAACTTCGTAAGCCTTCTTGTAGGCCTCAAGAGCCTTTGAGAGGGCGTTCTCGACAACCGGTTTGGTCACCTCGATGATAGCGAGCTGACCGGCAGCGCTGAAATAAAGGTTTTTGTTCTCGTAAACCTGCTTGGTGTACTGTGTGTCGCCAAGGGTGACTGTCTCAGTGGAAGTCGGCTTCTCGTTTCCCATGGAAAGCTGAAGGGAAGTCATATCAGCTCCAAGCCAGACATTTCCCGCAGGTGCTGCGTAAGCATCAACATAAGTCTGCGCAAGTTTAATCCAAGTAGCGACCTTGGTAGCCTTCTTCTCATTCTGGGAAGCAGCGAGAGCACTCTCGACCGCCTTTGCGGCAGAGTTCACGTTAGACTGGGCATCCGCGACCTGGAAGGAAGCGAGCAATGCCAACACAATCAATGTCTTCTTCATGATTATTGGTATTTTAGTTGTTTCCAAAATTCTATTCCTGCGGTGCCTCGGCGTTCTCCTCGGCATCCTTTTCCGGTTCCTCATCTCCGCTCTTCTCGACTGTTGAGATGGCGGCGATCGAGTCACCGTTCTTGATGTTGATCAGTTTCACACCCTGTGTCGCCCTGCCGGCCACTCTGATGTCGGAGACTGCCATCCTGATCGTGAGACCGGACTTCTCGATGATCATCAGGTCATCATTCTCGGTCACGTTCTTTATGGCGATCAGCTTGCCGGTCTTCTCGGTGATGCTGATGGTCTTCACACCCTTTCCTCCCCTCTTGGTGATCCTGTACTCATCGAAGTCGGTCCTCTTGCCGAATCCGTTCTCGCTTACGACAAGCACGGTGTGCGCGGAAGCGTCCTCAGCCTTAGGATCGTAATTGATGGCTCCGATGACCTCATCGTCGTCTTCAATATTGATGCCACGGACTCCGGTGGAGTTTCTTCCCATAGGACGGGCGTCAGTCTCATCGAAGCGGCAGCAGCGTCCCTCACGGGCGGCGATGAATATCTCCTCGCTGCCGTTGGTCAGCAATGCTTCCACAAGTTCGTCTCCATCACGGAGGTTGACGGCGTTCACGCCGGCAGTCCTTGGATGTGAATATGCCTCCAGGGATGTCTTCTTGATGACTCCTCTCTTGGTGATGAGCACGATGTTGTTGCCGTTCACATATTCTGGATCCTTGAGGGTCTTGACGTTGATGTAGGCCAGGATCTTGTCGTCCGGGATGCTGAGCACATTCTGGATGGCGCGTCCCTTGGAGGCTCTTGAGCCTTCCGGAATCTCATAGACCTTAAGCCAGTAGCAACGGCCGGTCTGAGTGAAGAGCAGCATCGTGGAGTGCATGTTGGCGATGTAGATGTGGTCGATGAAATCCTCATCCCTCGTCGCGCTCCCCTTCATTCCTACTCCACCACGGGCCTGGGTACGATATTCAGTCAAAGGAGTCCTCTTGATGTAGCCGAGATGGGAGATCGTGATGACCATGTCCTCATCGGCATAGAAGTCCTCCGGATTGAATTCCTCTGCGGAAGGGCGGATCTCCGTCCTTCTCGGGTCGGCATATTTGTTCTTGAGTTCGATGGTCTCGGCCTTGATGACCTTCATCTGCTCCTCGACGCTGCCGAGAATCTCATTGCAGCGGGCGATGAACTTCTCAAGCTCATCATATTCAGCCTGAAGCTTTTCCCTCTCCAGTCCGGTCAGCTGACGGAGCCTCATCTCGACAATGGCTGTCGCCTGCGCGTCCGTGAACTCAAAGCGGGAGATCAACTCGGCCTTCGCCTCGTCCACATTGGCGGAATGCCTGATGATGTGGATAATCTCGTCGATTACATCGATGGCTTTCAGCAAACCTTCGAGGATGTGCGCCCTCTTCTGAGCCTTCTCCAGATCGAACTTGGTCCTGCGGATAATCACATCGTGGCGGAACTCGACGAAGTTGGCGATCATGTCCTTGAGAGACAGCGTCCTCGGACGGCCCTTCACAAGGGCGACATTGTTGAACGCGAAGCTGGACTGGAGCTGGGTGTACTTGAACAGGGTGTTGAGCACAACGTTGGAGTTGCTGCCCTGCTTCACCCTGATTATGACGCGGACACCCTCGCGGGAGGTCTCGTCGTTGATGTAGGTGATGCCCTCGATCTTCTTGTCCTCGACCATCTGGCCGATCTTCTCGATCATCTCCTTCTTGTTGACCATGTACGGAATCTCGGTCACGACGATGGTCTCACGACCGTTGTCGGCGACCTCGATCTCAGTCTTGGCGCGGACCACAACCTTGCCGCGGCCGGTCTCGTAAGCTTCCTTTATACCGCTGACACCCATGACGATGCCACCGGTCGGGAAGTCCGGACCCTTGATGTACTGCATCAGGCCGTCAGTGTCGATCTCCGGATTGTCAATGTACGCGCAGATAGCGTCACAGCATTCTCCCAGATTGTGCGGAGCCATGTTCGTGGCCATTCCGACGGCGATACCGGACGATCCGTTCAAAAGAAGCAGCGGAGCCTTTGTAGGCAGAACCGTCGGCTCCTCCTCGGTGTCGTCGAAGTTAAGGGTCATATCCACAGTGTTCTTGTCTATGTCGGCAAGAACGTCGTCTGTCATCTTCTGGAGCTTCGCCTCGGTGTACCTCATGGCGGCGACAGGGTCACCATCCATGGATCCGAAGTTACCCTGACCGAAAATCATAGGGTAACGCTGATTCCAAGGCTGCGCAAGCCTTGCGAGAGCGTCGTAGACACTGGAGTCACCGTGCGGATGGTACTTACCAAGCACCTCACCGACGATCTTGGCGCACTTACGCGTCGGTCCTGAATATGACAGGCCGAGACCGTCCATTCCGAACAGAACCCTCCTCTGCACAGGCTTCAGGCCATCTCTGACATCCGGCAGCGCGCGGGAGACGATAACGGACATCGAATAGTCGATGTACGCGGTACGCATCTCGTGGTCGATCTCAACCGGTTCGATTATGCCAATCTGGCCTTCCTCTTTCTTTTCCTCAATATCCATATTCCGATGTTGAATACATTATAGTTAAACACGCAAAATTAGTAAAAAAAACCGAGAGAGACAACAGTGTCACAAGCCTCAGTTCGTGGCGAAAAATATTTTCACGCTTGTACCGCACTTTGGCACAAGCGCACATTACCTTTGCATCAGAAACAAAAAACACAATGTCATGAGAAACACTGAATATAATCTCGAAAAGCTCGCTTCAATGATCTCGTCAGAATCATCGTTCACAGCCCTTATGGAGATAATGGGCGACATGGGCCTGGAGTTCGAGGGCGCGGTCAAGAACGCATAATCACCTGACCGTCAACGCGGCTTCATCTTCCTTCAAGGACACGAGGGTGTTCTCCTTGTCTGCCGTCAGGCCGACCCTGAGAGTTCTGAGTCCGGACGTGCCATTCTTCCTCCTGCCTTGAAGAATCCTGTCGGAAATGATGAACTCCGACACCGGATCCTCAACGTATTTCATCACAGCCCTCTTCAAAGGCCTCGCTCCGAACGCCGGATCAAAACCGGCATCAGCGATGAAGCGCTTGGCGGAAGGTGTGACAACCAGTTTATAGCCAGCCTCCTCGGCCCTGGCACGGAGATCCTTCAACTCGATGTCGATGATCTTTTCGATGTCCTCCTTAGCCAAAGCGTTAAAGAATATCCTTTCATCCACCCTGTTGATGAACTCCGGCGGGAAAGACTTCCTGATGGCCTTCTCCAAAACACTCTGCCGGTTCTTCGAGACACTCTTCCCGGAAGTGGCGAAGCCAACCCCGCTGCCATATTCATCAAGCTCACGGCTACCGACGTTGGAGGTCATTATGACGATGGTGTTCCGGAAGCTCACGACGCGGCCATTACTGTCAGTCAAGCGCCCCTCGTCAAGCACTTGAAGCAGAATGTTGAATATGTCAGGATGGGCCTTCTCGATCTCGTCCAACAACACAACACAGTAAGGCTTTCTGCGTACCCATTCGCTAAGCTGGCCGCCCTCCTCATAGCCGACATAGCCGGGAGGCGCTCCGACAAGACGGGACACGGTGAATTTTTCCATATATTCACTCATGTCGATTCTGACAATATTTTCCTGAGAATCAAAAAGATATTCAGCAAGGCACTTGGCGAGTTGAGTCTTGCCGACCCCTGTCGGTCCGAAAAAGAGGAATGTGCCGATCGGGCGGTTCGGGTCTTTCAGGCCGGCGCGGTTCCTTTGAATGGCGCGCACGACCTTGTCGATAGCCTCGTCCTGACCTATGATTCTGCTTTGCAGCCGGCCTTTCATCTTCATTATGCGGTTTCCCTCGGACTCGGCGACCTTGTTGACCGGGATTCCGGTCATCTTCGAGACGACTGTGGCAATGTCCTCGGCATCGACGACGCTGCCGCCTTTCCGGCCTTTGGATAGGTTCAGGCGGATCATCGACCCAGCCTCGTCAAGAGCATCTATAGCCTTGTCCGGCAGAGATTTGTCGGTAATGTAACGGTCAGTCAGACGAACACAGGCTTCAATGGACTCATCGCTGTAGGTCACCTTGTGGAAAGACTCGTAATTCGGTTTGAGGTTCTCAAGGATCGTGATGGACTGCTGAATGTCAGTCGGTTCCACGACAATCTTCTGGAATCTCCGGTCAAGGGCGCCGTCCTTCTCGACAATCTTGGCGAATTCGTCCATAGTCGTGGCGCCGATGCACTGGAGTTCGCCGCGTGCCAAGGCAGGTTTAAGGATATTGGCCGCATCCAGACTTCCCTGCGCGCCACCCGCGCCAACTATCGTGTGGAACTCGTCTATGAAAAGTATGATGTCCTGATTTGAACTCGCCTCCTTGATTATGGACTTAAGGCGCTTCTCGAAATCTCCACGGTACTTGGTTCCGGCCACAACCGATGCTATGTCCAAGGAAATCAGACGTTTCTTGGCCAGAGCCGGAGATATGCTTCCGCCGGCGATCCTTAAAGCGATTCCTTCGACTATCGCCGACTTCCCCACCCCGGGTTCACCTATCAGCATCGGGTTGTTTTTCTTTCTTCTTCCAAGAATCTCTATGACACGAGCGATCTCGGTATCCCGGCCTACAACGGGATCCAGTTTTCCTTCCGCAGCGGCTTTCGTAAGGTCAAAGCCGAAGTCCTCGATAAAGCTCTTCTCTGGCCTGGATTCCTGAGCGGTTTCCTGTTGACCGTCATCTTTTGGTTCCTCATTCTCCGCGGAGTCATTATTCAGCATTCCCTCATCACGCATATAAGACAGCAAACGGCCGTAGTCTACTCCGTGCTGCCTCAGGTAGGCCTGGCCGTAATTCTCCGTTGTACGGCAAAGGGCCAAAAGAAGGTGCAGGGAATTCGCCTCCGTAACGCCTTGCTTGGAAGCCTCCAGCACAGTGATGCTCAAGACGTTCTGGGCGTAACGGGTAAATGATATCTTGTCAGACTCCGAGAAAGGGATCGGTTCGTTTGTGAATATGTGACTGTCGATGAACCGCTTGAAGTTGTCCGCGTCTATTCCTTGGCCTGTGATAGCCTTAAAGGCGACGTTGTCGCCGTGGCGGAGGATGCCTAGAAACAAGTGGTCGGGACCTATGCCGTAGCTGCCTGTCCTCATCGCTTCGTCCTTGGCGTAGCGGATTATGTCGTTCAGTTCACCGGATATTCTTATTTCCATAAATGTTTTTCAAAGTATAATTTACAATATTAATTATTTTTCTCTGGTTCTGCAAGTCGCTTCGACAGGCTCAGCGACCGAGATCGCCTGGTCGCTGAGCCTGCCGGTTGCTGAGCTTGCCGAAGCATCGAAGCGACTTTACAATTACGGAAATATTGCTACATTTGTAACTACAAGAAAAAGAACGACGAATGAACGAGGAAAGAAGCACGGACAGACTTGCCCGTTACATAATCTGGACGGCCGCGGCGGCCATAACCGTCACGTTCTGCTGGTATTTCCGCAGCGTGCTGGTCTATATAATCCTGGCAGCGGTGGTTTCCCTTTTGGGGAGACCGATAATGAAAGGCTTGAGACAATTCAGAATAAAAGGCAAACGCACACCGGACTGGCTGTCGGCCATCATCTCGCTGCTTCTGATACTTGGCATATTCCTTAGCGTTGTCACACAAATCTTTCCTGTCTTCTCCAGCATCATCACGAACGTCAGCGGCAACCTCCAGTCAGCTTCATTCAAGGCCTCAGAGATCACCGTATGGTTCGACAAGGTGAACGTCTGGCTGATCGACAGGCTTCCGGCCCTCGGGCGCGACTTCAAGATCCAGGACGCGGTGCTGGGATGGATCAAGAACGCATTCGACTTGTCATCGGTCACCTCAGTCGTAGGTTCCGTCGCCTCAGCCCTCGGTTCGTTCGGCATAGGGTTGTTCTCGGTGATGTTCATCGGCTTCTTCTTCGTGAAAGACGAGACCCTGTTCCGCAGGATCGTCGGCTCGCTCGTGCCGGACAAAGTCGAGAACACAGCGATCAGCGCAATCGGCGACATTGAGCATCTTCTCAGCCGCTATTTTGTCGGGCTGATGACCGAAGTCCTCGGTGTGGCCTTGCTAAACTTCCTGGGACTCTGGCTGATAGCCCGCATAGGATTATATCCGGCCGTCGGCATCGCCTTCATGACCGGCCTTCTGAATGTGATACCTTACGTCGGTCCTTGGATCGGCGGTGCGATCGGAACCATCCTCGGCATAGTGCTCAAGTACAGCAGCGCGGCCGCCCTCGGAGTCTATCCGGACTTCATGATGGTAATCCTCACATTGTTGGCGGTCTTCATCTGCACCCAGTTGGTGGACAATTTCCTGTTCCAGCCTTTTATCTACTCGACCAGCATCAAATCCAGCCCTTTGGAGATATTCATAGTGCTGCTGATGGCCGGACATCTCGGCGGAATAGTCGGAATGCTCGTCGCGATCCCTGCCTACACCGTGATCAGGGTCATCGCTGCCCGCTTCTTCTCAGACTTCAAACCAATCCGCAGACTCATGGCAGCCACGGATGACGAACAAAAATCTTAATGAATATGAACACTTTACTCAAAAGGATGGCGGTTTTTGCCGCCGTCATCACCGGATTCCTCACAAACGCAAGCGCCCAGGAAACATATTCACCGACCGGCACCTATCAGTTCGCCGTCAAAGACGGAAACGCTCTTTGGCTTGATGAATATGTCGCCACGGCCGGAAGCGAGACCACTCTGAACGGCAACGAGAAACCATCCATCGTATTTGTCTTCGGAGGTGGCTTCAAAGGTGGGGAACGCAGCCATAAGGAATATATTCCTTGGTTCAAAATGCTGAACGACGATGGCTACACGGTACTCACTATCGACTACCGGCTCGGAATGAAAGGTGTCAAGACAAAGGGTGGGATCGGCTCTGTCAAGCAGTTCTATCATTCTGTCAGAATAGCGAGCGAAGATCTGTTCAGCGCCACGAAGTACATCATCGACAACGCCAAGACCTTGAAAGTCAATCCGGACAATCTGGTGATCTGCGGATCGTCCGCCGGAGCGATGACCGTGCTTGAGACCGAATGGATGCTGTGCAACGGAAAGGCCACAGAGGTTCTGCCGGAAGGGTTCCGCTACGCCGGGGTGATGTCGTTCTCGGGAGCGATCCTGTCCCGTGAAGGGATGCCAAAATATTCACAGGCTCCGGCTCCTACGGCGTTTTTCCACGGCACTGCCGACAAGGTCGTGAATTACGGTAAGATACGTGTCTTCAATTGGGTGTTCGCCGGCACAGACAAGCTCGTCAAGATATTCAACAAGAATGGTTACGTCTATAACGCCTACCGCTACACCGACCACAAGCACGAGATCGCCGACTCGATGGTGGAGACGTTCGCTGACCAGATACGTTTTCTGGAGACCAACATAACAAGAAAGGTCGCCAGAATTGTGGATTCCACAATCGACGACCCTGAAGCTCCGGTTCCAAGCGGCTCGGCGAACCGCAAGGAAATGTACGGAAAGTAACTGTTACTGAATATATTTGCGATAGATCTCAGCGATTCTGCGGTATCCCTCTTCATTCGGATGGAGTCCGTCCCTGAAGAGGGATTCGTCTAATGTGCCGTCGGCCTTGGTGAGGACTGACTTCACGTCCACGATGTCGTAGTTCGTGAGGCTGCTTGACTTAAGCAGCTCATCCACAGTGAAGTTCACCTTGTCCACCCTATCTATCGCCTTCCTGCGAGGGTAGATGTGTACGATGTGGATGCGGGCCGTAGGCTGTTTAACACGGATATATTCAATAAGTCCCACCATTCCTTCGGCGATGGCTTCCTCCTTACGGCTGTAGATGTCATTCGTGCCGGCCATCACGAAAATGTGTTTGGCGGAGAACCCGTCCAGTTCCTCGTGCATCATACGCCACATCATGTTCCCGAGACGGTCCCAGCCGTAGCCGCAGTTAATGACGTTGCGGTCAGCGAATATGTCATTCCATGAATCCACTCCAGAATGCCAGGTCTTGTGACTCGGTTCTCCTGACCAGTAATGGGTTATGGAGTTGCCGATCATCACGATCTCCGGGTTCGGGGCAATTTGCCTTTCACGGTAAAGGACTCTGGAATGCCTCTCGGTCCAATCGTAGAAAGTGAAATCGCGGCGCTGTCTCAGAGGTTGCAGAATGTCAGGAAGTTCGGTTGTCGTGCCGAGGGCGTTGAAAATCGCCTCAAGCGTGGCCGCTGTGTCTGCCTTAGCTCCGTCAAAGGCGATGAAATAAGCTGGCTTTTTGCTTTCTTTCCTGCTGACAACCTTCACCGGGAAATCGGCCTTCCTCTGAATGATGTTCCTGACCGCCTTGGAAGGTCTGTCCACGGCCTCGACCTGTACATTGTAAATGGCGATCGCCTTCTCTGCCGGCACCGGCTCGAAATGGAAGTACGTTCCGCCATCGGTGCCGATCTCCATCCACTTCACTTCGTTATAAAGCGGCAGATACAGTCTGAACTCGTTGCCGTTCTTGGCGGATTTCCCGTAATCCACACGGAATGAAAAGGTGAGAGTGTCACCAACTGTTTTTCCGAGGTTGCAAGTACCGTTCAGCAAATGGTAACCGCCATCGTTATCAATGTCATAGAGATCCACACCCAAAGAAGCCATCTCTGTAGCTCCTTTAGGAATATTCCGGCCCTCCAGAACGTACCTGACCTTGATCTCCGGCGCGTTCGTCCCGAAATCAATGTTTCCACTGTCGAATGTCCAGCAAGTTCCGAACGGGCCTTTTGCCTTCTCTGCCAGCGGATTATGCCACTTTGTCAAGTCAGAGGCGACAGCGCCGGCCGAAAGAAGCAGTGTCATGCACCCCGCTGACACCACACGTTTTACGATTTTCGAATATCTCATATCATTTACCCTTTGATTATTGTCCAGTCTAGACAGACTTCAAAGTTAGTCCTTGCTATCAAGAAATCCAAAAATTTACGGTTAAGAAGCATTAAGGAAGCAGTCGGGGAACTAATTTTTCGAGATGCCGGTATAGGAGACTGGGTAATCTCCGAAATTAAGACGAATAGACAGACCCGAGGCGCTCAGTGTGCCGGAGAGGGAGGTCACAGTGTATTTCGGGAACGGGACAGTACCTCCGGAGAGAGGTACGATCCCGTCGCCAGAGAGCACCACAGCGCCATCTTTATAAGAATAGCCCACGTCTGGAACCATCACGTCAAGAGACACGGGCATCTGCGGGACGAACTTGACTTTGTGAAACAAAATTTTCATAGTGCGGGTGTCTTTGTCCAAGATGCAATCCACAGACACATCCTCCGAGACATTGTCCACACCAGAGGCGGTAACGGACATAATGCCGGAATATTGATACTCATCAGCGACAGCCGGCTCTTCATTCGCCCCGTTCTCCTTGGAACAGGACGCTGGCAGCAGCATAGCCAGCGTCATCATAAACATAAAGATCTTTTTCATATTCATCATAAATTGATTGTTAAACCTATCGTGAACCGGCGTGGCTTTCCGGTCTGGAAAAAAGAATTGCCCACGGACTTGAAATAGAATACCGAGTACTCTGTTGCTGAAAGATTCTGTCCACGGAGCCAAAGTTCGGCCTTTGATGAGACCAAGCGCACATCCGCGCCAAGTAGTGAATATGGCGGTTGGCTAACGTCGCCGGCCTCGTTCCAGTGGATTCTTCCGACACGGTTCAGGTCGGCGTTCAGGGACACGGAGCGCAGAAAATGTCCTCCAGTCAAGAATCTGTAACCGCACCGCAAGTACAGCATGGATTGAGGAGAGTAAGGTATGCGGTTGCCGGACCAGTCATCACGGCCGTCGTTATAATCCACAAAACGTGCGTCCATGAGACTTCCGGAAAGGGCCATGGACAAACTTTTCCAAGTCCAAGAAGCCTCCGCCTCAACCCCGATGCTGCGAGACCGGCCAGCATTGGCCATCATACGTCCCGTCGTGTTTCCGTAAGGGAACACTGTCATCTGCTGATTGCGGCAATTGACACGGTACGCCGTGGCGGAAGCCTCCAGACGGTGTCCTGACGCATCAACCGTGAGTCTGCCTCCGATCTCAAGATCCAGACAGGTCTCAGGCTTGTATGTCATCATCGATCCGGAAAGATCCTCTTGACCATCAATGTGGACTCCAAGCTTTTCCATCATTCCTGACATCATCTTGTTCTGAATGATGTCGGAGAAGATCTGAGTGTTGAAGCCTCCCGACCTGTAACCTTCTGCGAAGGAAGCGTAAAAGGATAGACCCAGTCCTTTGGAGCGCATCCTCACTGACAACGCGTCGTACGATAAAGAGACCTTCGGCTGCAACCTGACATAGCCAACGGTCTCCCTTCCAGCATCACTGGTGGTGAAAGGAATATATTCACTCATCGCCGGCGAGACAATGAAATGGATGTCAGATCCCGATTCGTAACGCATTCCGTACGACTCGAAATCGAGCCTCAGACCAGCGGTGAACGTCCATGGACCAGTCTTGAAATAGGACTCATGGTAGGCCGCGACATTAACAAGCGCGATGTCGAAGTCACTGGAAATCAAAAAGTCATCTTCAAGGATATTCAACTTTCCCAATTCCTGCGGTATGCCGGCATTAGCGTTGTCAAGAATCAGAAACCTTATGCCGTCCTCAAGGAATCGCACAGGAGCCGACATCCGGTTCAATCTCCCCATCGCAAACAGCCCTGTCTGGCTGTCCCACCAGACCGGATGCTCTTTTGGCCGAACGATAAGTTCCTGGGTCAACGCACCTTGCTTCTGGGTTTGGTTCAATGTGAACATCGATCTCGGGGTGAAGTCCTGGTCCATGTCCATTGAATCGAAAAGAGCCTGAACACTTGTCACGGAAGTAAGCCGCCAGTTCCGCCATTCTGCCTTAAGCCGTAGTCCGTCCATCAGGAAAAATCTCCGATAGCCGCTTTTGTCGTTATAGTCCACAGGAAGAAGCCCTTCGGCTGATGAGCCGGTGTCATGGATCCACCTGCGGTATGGATAGCCGGTCTGATCAGTATAAGACACAGTCAAAGCGTTATCCAGCAATGTTTTTCCGATACTTCCGACGAATCTTGCACGGGCGGAGAATGTGTCCGAGAGGCCACAGAGACTTCCATCATATTCATTGACATAGAATCCGTCGCTGTGTCCGTATGCCGCGGCTACTCCGAGTCTGCCCTTATAGGCCGAAGCCTTCGCGGCAAAGGTGGACGCACTGCCATATTCAATGGACATCCTTGCACCTTGGTACGCCACCGGAGACAGGGTTTCCATGGAAAGGACACCGAGCATTGAGTTACGTCCGTAAAGGGTTCCTTGTGGTCCATGCATGAAATCGAGCCTTCTAATGTCCAGAAATGAGAAATCATAGCAGTTTTTGTCCAACACCGGCACATCATCCACATATAACCCTATGACCGGATTGTCCATTCTTGAGCCAATTCCCCTGACATAGATGGTCGAGGTCATAGAGGTGCCGTAGTCGGGCATATTCAGACCCGGAATCATGGAAGACAGATCTTTGAGAGAGGAGAGTCCTCGCTCTTCTATCCTTCTCATTGTCAATGTTGTGATGGGAGCCATGCCGGAAACGGCATCAGACCGCTTTGCGGAAGATGTCACAACAGAACCGGGAATCGTATCCCTGACCTGAGGAACAGAGCGTGGCGGCAGGACGGCCAACAGCAGAGATGTGGCAAAGATTGTAAGCATAACGGGAGCAAAAATACGCCCGCCGAAGCCTTGTTGACTTATGAATATGTGATTATGGCTTGTACTTTTTATTCATAGACTTAACGCTGGGTTCCGGAGCCTGGAGGTTGCTATGGCTGCCTACGCGCTTCGCGCGCCCTATCCGGGTGAATGGCAGCCATAACAACCTCCTGGCACCGGAACTCTACTACATTACAACATACTTCTGAAGTCAGTAGGAGACATCCCGACCAGTTTTCTGAAGAAACGTGAGAAATATGCCGGATCCTCAAAACCAACCCTGTAAGACACTTCGGAAATCGGAATGGCAGGATCATGGAGAAGAGTTCTGGCCAATGAGAGCCGGGCGCTTTCTATCCACTCCCCCGCGCTGCGTCCGGTCTCGGACTTGACGACTCTGTTCAAGTGATTCGGACTCACACCAAGTTCCAGAGCATAACCGGCCACGCCGCTGAATGAACGAGAGGTGTCAAACACTCTGCCAAGGTAGGCTGAACACAACCGGGACGAAACCGTTGTGTCACTTTGAGGAATCGCATTATCAAACTGGCATAGCAGGACTTCAAGCAGCCCTTGAAGTGTCGGGGAATCATTCTGGAACCGTGTCATCCTGATCAGAAGCTCATCGAAAAAAACCTTATCCTCCATCGGAACCGTCATCACACTCGGAGACTTGAGCCTAAGCACTTTATGTCCGGAATTACGCAAAAGTCCCGGAGAGAACGCTCCCATGTACCCTATGGAATCCTTGAAATATTTCACTGAATATGCAGCCTGAGGCGGGATCAATGCGCAATCCTGCCCATGCAGCAGGTACGAATGTCCATCCACATCCGTAAGTACCTCTCCGGAAATAAGATATACAAACGACCAGTCTTCTCTGACCATTTCCCGCATCGGTTGTGCGGTGATATGCCCGGCCGCATTCAGCGGCCTGATTACGAATTGTCTCATCATCATTGCAAAAATAGCAAAAGAAAAACATTATCTTTGCGGCCATTATTTTGAAACCGGAATATGGTCAAGGCAAAGGAAAGTAAGGCTAAAGGTTTCTTTTTCGGAATATTAGCCGCTGTAAGTTATGGGGTCAACCCTCTTGGGGCGAAGTACCTTTATGAGGAAGGGATGAACGTTGAGTCTGTACTGTTCTATAGGTATGGGCTGGCGGCGCTGATCATCGGGATTATCATGGCCGGGAAGATTCTGACGCACAGAAAGGTCGCTTCGACAAGCTCAGCGACCGGAACAGATCCTGCCGAAGTGACCGGCTGCGAGACATTCAGGATCAGCAAAGGAGAACTCTCGACACTGATAGCCCTCGGACTGATGTTCGTGGTCTCATCGCTTACACTATACTGTAGTTTCCTCTACATGGACAGCGGAGTCGCCTGCTCCCTGCTGTTCGTTTACCCGGTAATGACCGCCGTCCTGATGGCAATGCTCTACGGAGAGAAGATCACGAAAGCCACAGCCGCCGCGATCGCACTTTCCCTGATCGGGGTGCTGCTCCTTTACAAAGGTGACGGCGAAACCGTCCTCAGCACTGTCGGAGTTCTGCTCGTTATGGTCTCCGCTCTGAGCTACGCCCTGTACATCATTGTGGCAAACCGCGCCTCCGCACCGGAATCAGAACTGGAGGGAAGCCACAACCGATTTTCTAAATATCTACCACACAGAGTGACAATCCACAGGCTTGATATGTCGGCGATGAAATTGAGCTTCTATGTACTGATAGTCTGTACTTTGTCAATAGTTCTGTTCTCGTTCACATCACCGGAGCGCCACCTCATGCCGCTTGTCACGGGACGTGAGTGGGGATATTCATTAATGCTCGCAATTGTCCCGACTGTCTTCTCGCTCGTCTCAATGGGAATCGCCGTGCGAATCATCGGTTCCACCCCGACCGCCATCATGGGAGCCCTTGAACCGCTGACCGCCGTCGTGATCGGCCTCACCGTCTTCCACGAGGCTCTGACAGTCAATCTCGCTGCCGGTATCCTGCTGATTCTCACCGCCGTCACCACTATAATCCTCAGCAAGGAGAAAAAGCCTACGGCGTAGCTTCATTTGCTAATCCAGAACATTGTCAGTAACTTCGCAGTTCTTTTGCCGTAAATCCAGCGTAAGGGAGGACTATGAAGAAAATCAGGGAAATACTTAAAATAGGGCTGCCGATCATGCTCGGGCAGGCGTGTGTCATCATTCTGGCGTTTGCGGACAACATCATGATCGGGTGGCACAGTGTGGATGAGCTTGCTGCGTCATCGTTCGTGAACAACGTCATGAACTTGTTCATTCTTACCGAATTGGGATTCGCGGCGGGAATGACTCCGATCATCGGGGCGCACAACGGAACCGGAGACATCAAAGGAATCGGAACGGCTGTGAAGAACGGGCTTGTCACCAATGGACTCATCGGAGGAATCAGCATCATACTCCTCACTATCATCTATTTATGCCTTGGTCACTTCGGTCAGGCACCGGAACTGATGCCTTACATCAAACCATATTTCATCATCATCGGAGTCTCCACGCTCTTCGCCCTGGGATTCAACGTGCTGAAACAGTTCACGGACGGAATCTGCAGGCCGATGATCTCCATGACGCTACTGATGATCGGGAACCTGTTCAACATATTCGGAAATTGGGTTCTGATCTACGGCAAGTTAGGTTTTCCAGATATGGGGCTGACCGGCGCGGGGATCAGCACTCTCGTTTCCAGAGCGCTGATTCTCATTGTCTTCGTCGTTTTCATATTCAAATCAAAGAAAATGACTGAATATGCCCGTGCGATCAAGGAGGCGATCCTTTCCCGCCACGAGATGAAAGGAGTCTTCAAGATGGGGTATCCGGTCGGCATCCAGATGGCTCTGGAATCCTCCACTTTCACATGTGCCGCCATAATGGCAGGATGGCTTGGAGTCATCCAACTCGCCGCGCATCAGGTTGTCATCACAATTTCGCAACTGTTCTTCCTGATGATGCAGGGACTCTCGTTCGCTGTCTCGATCCTCGTCAGCAATGCCTTCGGCAGAAAGGATTTAGGATCTGTACGGGAATATGCCGGCAAAGGTTATCTCATGATTATCAGCATCTCCGCGACTCTGTCAGTTCTGCTCTATTGTTTCCGCTACCAAGTCGCCGGGATATTCACAGACTCTCCCGAAGTTTCCGCAATGGCGGTATCGCTGTTCTTCATTCTCTTCGCCTACCAGTTCGGCGACGGTCTGCAACTCTGTTTTGCCAACGTGCTGCGAGGGATCCAGGATGTCAAGCCGATCATGTACGCGGCTTTCGTCAGTTACTATGTCATCGCCATCCCGTCCGCCTACCTGCTTGGCTTCAAGGCCGGCCTTGGCATTCACGGAATATGGTTGGGCTTCCCTATCGGCCTCACCCTCGCCGGCATCTTCTTCTACGCCCGCTACCGCTCCGACCTCAAGAAGTTCAGTGCCAGATAGCCGTTCCATCCCACATATTCGTCCACTTTACATTTTTTTGCAGAACACTGGATTCAGATTGCCTGTAGTCTTAAGATAAGAGAGCCATGCAAGGAAGCGGTTGATGTCTGACTCGACATTGTCACGGCCAGCAAGCTGCCAGAGGGTCTGAGCCTCAAGGAGATCGGACAAGGTTTCCGTACCGGAATCGTAATGGAGACGGCTGACACGAAGGTTCTCCTCGGCCGACGCGACATTGCTGGCGGACAAAGCTCTTTCATATTCAGACTCTTCCAACTCGTTGGCTGCCTTGGACATCTCAAGGGCCATCAGTTCATAATTGCTGTCACGCTCCGCCACGGCCTGCTCGTACTTGGACTTGTCGGATCTTACCTTGTAGAAATGCTCGCCAAAATGGAAAATCGGGATGCTGACCTTGGCTCCGACACTGAAACCGGCCTTGTCGATGAACGTCTCGTCATTGACGGTCAGGCCGTGGGTGTAGCCATAGCCGGCGAATATCCCTGCCTGCGGAAGGGCATCGGCCCTAGTCATGCGGATCTGCTGAGCGGCTGCCTGAACCTTTTTGTCAAGCATCTGGTACTCAGGGCGGCCTGAGATGTCAGCGGAGCCTGACACGGAACCAGACTCCGGCAATGAGGAGTCAGCCACATCCACCTCGCTGTCAAGAGGGTAACCGATGTAGTGGCAAAGGTTCATCTTCGCCAGCCGGACGGCGTTCTCAGTACGTTTGAGATTCAAAGCGCCCTCATTGACCTTCACCTCAACCTTCAGGACATCATTCCGGTCGCTCATTCCATTGGCCTCGGCCTTGCGGACAGTCCGCAACAATTCCTCCAAAAGGTCATTGTACTGAACCTGAACCTTGTGCAATTCCTTGGCACGGATGACATTGGCGTAAGCCGTGGCGGTCTGGAGCACAATCTCGTCCTCCTGCAACTGAATGTTCAGCCGGGCGATGTCACGGCCGAGCTGGCTCATCTTGTAGCCGGCCACAATCTTCCCGCCCATGAACACAGGCTGGGTCACGGTAACCCTTCCGGAATAGACCCAATCCACCTTGCCGTTCAACTCATAGCCAGGGAAATACGCTCCGGCGCCGGTCGGATTGCCGTCCGCCCCGACCACCGGGAGAAATCCCCCAGGGATTGCAAGCGAGAAATCAGCGTCCGTCCAAAGGACTCCACCCGTGGCCTCGAAAGAAGGCAGGAAGTTGGCTCTGACGGATTTACGGGTATATTCAGCGGCATTGGCCTGACTTTGCGCAGCTTTGATGGATTTGTTGTGCTCCTTCGCAAGGTCAAGGCACTGTGAGAGGGTCAGAGTGTTGTCGGCGGCGGAAGACGTGAGGATATTCATAGACACCATCAGGGCCGACAGGAATATATTCATTTTTCTCATTTCATTTTGATCTTAAAGAAGACGGCATAGAGCAGCGGGACAAAGAAAAGAGTCGCTATCGTGCTGAACAGCAAGCCTCCCATGATGGTGACGGCCATCGAGCCGAACATAGCGTCGCTGATCAGAGGGATCATTCCGAGGATGGTGGTCATCGAGGCCATCATCACGGCGCGCAGTCTGGTCTCGGAGCTGGAGATCAAGGCCTCTGCCGGATCTTTCCCGGACTTTATCTGGTCTCCGATCTCGTCCATCAGCACGATGCAGTTCTTCATCATCATTCCGACAAGGCCGAGGGCACCGACGATAGCGCAGAAGGTGAACGTCTTGCCGCTGATGAGCATAGCTCCGACTATTCCCACGCCCAGAAGCGGAATGCAGCACAGGATTATCAACGGCTTGCGGTAATCTCCGAACAGAAGGATCAGTATCGCTATAATCAGGATAATGGCGATCGGCACATTGGCGAACAGGTACCCCATAGTCTGGTCGCTCGCCCCCTTCTCTCCCTGCCAGATCAATGAATATCCCTCCGGCATCTTTATCTGTTCCATGTTGGTTTCCAGCGCCTTGCGGGCTTTCTCGGTTTCGATTCCAGGAGCCGGGGAGCACATCACTTTCTGCGACCTCTGACCGTTGTAACGCGACACTACCGGAGTCTCCCACTCGATGTCAATCCCGTCACTGACCTGCTTCACCGGTTTTGTGCCAAGCATGGATTCTATCAGATCGCCTTTCTCAAGGGTACCGGTTTTCATCTTCAACATATTCTCCTCGGTCAGCGCTCCGCCGACATCCGGAATCGTCTGCATGATCGGCACGTTCTCCAGATTGTCCATGGCATTGCCGTCATTGTCCAAGCACTTGATGTAGATTGTATTCCGCCTGTTGCCATCGTAGAACGCGGAGACAGGAAGTCCACCGTTGGCCATCAGCATCGACATCGAGACATCATTTCGGCTTACTCCTGCGCGACGGGCGGCCGGTTGGTTGTAGACCACGTCCAGAACCGGCACGTCAGGTTCACGGTCGGTGGTGACCAGACAGATCTCCGGCATGGAGTTCATTATCGCCTCTGCGGAGTCGGCAAGATGCTGGAGCGCAGCCGGATCCGGGCCTGTGAACACAGCCTCGATCGGGTACTTCTTGAACATGATGTTGTACCTCTTTAGCTTCACATAAGCGTCCGGGTACATGGCCGTCAGCTGTTCCTGAAGGCCGTCGATACTCTTCTCCAGTGTCTTTGGATCGGTAAAGTCGATGATCAGCTCACCGTAGGACAATGACGGGGTGGCGATGCTGCGCACCAGGTTGTACCTCGCCGGTGTGCCACCCAAAGAAGTGGTGACATCCTTGATCTCAGGACGCTTCTGCAGCCATTCGCGGATCTCTTTCAGATCAGCCTCAACCCTTGAAGGACTTGTGCCCTCCGGAAGTTTATATTCCATGTAAAGCTGACTGTAGGTCATGTCCGGGAAGAAGCCTTGTCTCATGTACTTGTAGCCCCACAAAGCGCCGCCGATCAACGCCAGAGCCAGAACAATAGACGCGAACTTATGCTTGATTGAATATGTCAGAGACTTTCTCAGGAACCTGTAAATCCATCTGTTGTACATGGATTCACCGGAATCAGCCTTTTCGTATTTGGCACCTTTTAGCATCTTGTCAGCCATGAGCGGCACATGAACCAGAGCCAGAATCCAGCTGAGCAGCAGCGAGACGGCCAGCACGATGAACAGATCCCGGACATATACTCCGGCGGAGTCCGGGGAGAGGAACACAGGAAGGAACGACAGTATCGCGATGACAGTAGCTCCCAAAAGCGGCATGGCGGTCTTGCGCCCGATCTCGGTCATTGCCTCACGGCGTGGTTTCCCGGTCTTCAAACCGACCAGGATTCCGTCCGTGATCACGATGGCGTTGTCCACAAGCATTCCCATGGCGAAGATGAAGGACGCCAGTGAAACCCTCTGCATAGTCCCGTCCATCGCTCCGAGGAACAGGAACGAACCGATCACGATCACAACCAGACTGATTCCGATCATCAGTCCGCTCCTGAAGCCCATTGTCAGCATCAGTATCGCGATGACAATCAGTACGGACTCTATAAGATTGATCACGAAAGTTGTCAGCGAGGAGGTCACCTGATCCGGCTGGAAGAACACCTTGTGACATTCTATTCCCACAGGAAGCCTTTCGGAGCTCAATTCCTCCAGACGTTTCTCGACCTGTTTCCCGACCTTGACGATGTCGGTTCCCGAGCCAGCGGCGATGACCATGCCAACGGCACGCTCACCGTCATATTCCATGGAATTGCGCTGCGGAGTCTCGTAGGCCTTCTCCACAGTGGCGATGTCCTTCAGGCGAAGCTGGTCGTCCTCGTGGCCTTGGATGATGAGCTCACCGATCTGATCCGGCGTGCGGAACTTGTCCCCGACCGTGACCTTCACACGTCTGTCACCGTTGTCGTAGTAACCTGAATATGTAGTCTCGTTCTGACCGTTCAACGTCGAAAGGATCTCGGCCGGCGAAACGCCCAAAGCCGCCATCTTCTCCGCTGTAAGAGAGACGTTTATGCACTCGGTCCTCTTTCCGTAAAGGTTGACCCTCGCAACGCCGTCCACGTTCCCGATCTCTCTTTTGAGAAACTCGGCGTAGTCGTCCAGTTCCTTGTCGCCGAATCCGTCGCCGGTGATGGCGTAGAACATTCCATAGACCAATCCGAAATCATCCTGAACCGAGACTGACACTCCCGACGGCAGTGAGGCCGCCGCATCTCCGACCTTGCGGCGAAGAATGTCCCAGCACTGTTCGACATTCCCGTCCGGAACCGTACTGTTCAGTTCCACCTCGATGACACAGAAATCATCATAAGAGTAGCTGCTGACCTTGTTGACATCGCCGACCGACATGATGCTTTTCTCCAAAGGATCAGCGACTTCCAATTCAATCTCATGTGCGGACGCCCCTGGATAGGTCGCGGCGACCATGGCCAGTTTCACCTTGATCTCAGGGTCTTCCAGCTTACTCATGTCATAAGCGGAATATGCCCCGCCGATGACCAGCACGGCGATCAGGAAATAGACAAGCTTGCTGTTCCTGAAAGCCCAGTTTCCGAAATCCAGACTCATAACAAACCTCCCACATTAGTTGAGGAAGCGGCCGGAAGAACCTTCACAGCCTGTCCCTCAGTCAGTTTATGCACACCGGCCGTGACAATCACATCACCGGAGGATATACCCGAAAGAACAGTCATCGTCCCGTCGGAGCGGAGATCATCAACCTCAACCTGCCTCTTCCCGACAACGCCGTCTGAAAGCAGCCAGACGCAACTTTTCCCGTTGTCACTGAATATGGCGGAAGACGGAACGGCAACACCTTCAGTCTGCCCTTCGCCCGAATAAACCTTGACCATGGCGTTCATACCCGGAGCCACACCGGCCTCGTTCCCTGCGATGGCCAGACGGACGGTGTAAAGCTGGTTGGCGTTAGCCTTAGGACTTGTCCCAAGGTAACGGAGCGCCACCGCTTTGTCCTGAAGGAAACCGAAACTCGCTTCGTAACGACAGCGACGATCCATAGAGGAATATTCCTTCGCCGGCACATTGATCTCTATCTCAAGGGATTCCCCGGACACAAGGCACAGAACCGGCATTCCGGCGCCGACCACGGCGGAAGCGTCATAATAGTGCTTCTGGACCTTTCCAGAAAATGGTGAATATATCTTCGTGTCCTCCAGCTGATTCTTGCAGTTCTCGTACTTGGCGGTGATCTGCTGGAGGCCGTAGCGGGCTTTGTCGTAGTTGGAGGCCGTTGTGGCGCCCTCGTTGTAAAGCCTCATGACCCTCTCGGCGTCAGCCTTCACGTTGTTATATTCAGCCTCGACCGCCTCCAGCCGGATCCGGTAGTCCCTATCATCCAACTCGGCCACCAACTGTCCCTTACGGACATTCTCCCCGTCACCGACATAAATCCGTCTGAGCTTTCCGGCCACCTGGAACGCCAGGTTCACCTCCTCCGAAGCCTTGACCTTGCCGGGATATTCAAATGGAGTGGAGCCAGCCGACGCGCGTACCGTGTCAGCCTTCACATACATCACTTTTCCGCCGCTCGTCTGGCGGGTCGAGCAGGAAGCCATCGTCATCGCTCCCAAAGCCACCAGCAAGGTGACATGCACGACATTCATTTTCATTTCTTTAATCATATCTATAAGTTTTTTTAGTAAGCGTTGTAAACTTCTAAGTTTCACGCTGCAAAATTGGGGATGAATGCCGTTATGTTCAAGTCTGATTTTTATCCAGAATTGTTCAATTTGTACAATAATTCGATTTACGCGGCGGAAATAAGACAAAATATTCGTTAATTTGTGTCATAAAACTTCAATCGAGTACAAAAAAAATGGACAATACAGAGTTACCGGAAATAGGCCTTTTCGAACTGTCCAAAAAGGAGATTGAGAAGGCCGGGCATATTCTCAATGTGGACAGGAACGGTTTTTTCTGCTGCCGCCAAGGCACGCTGACGGTTGTGTTCAACGACAAGACCTACCGGATGAGCAAAGGGGACATATTCGTCTATCTTCCGCACAGCACCATATTCATCCACGAAATGAGCGACGACATCGCCGGAGTGATCGGTCTCGCACGCTTCGAGTTCGTGCTTTCAGCCATCCAGGCAGTCTCCGAGACCTACAGCTACCTCTATTTCAAGAACAATCCGTGCATGTCCCTGAACAAAGACGGACAGGATCGCCTTGAAGACCTGTTCACCGCCATCAATGCCCGCTCCCCACAATGCGACAATCCGATTGTGTACCAGATACTTCTGGGCTTGATGAAGGCGCTTTGCTACCAGATAATGTACGAATATTTCTCCGGGAAGCCCGCACAGTCCATCGTTATGGACCGCCAGGACACCATATTCCAGAAATTCATGGCCTCCCTGCATAAGAACTACACAAAGAACCGACAGGTGACGTTCTATGCCCAAGAGAGTTGTCTCTCACCAAGATATTTCTCCAGAATCGTGAAAGACAAGACCGGCAGAACCGCCCAGGAGTGGATCACCGCCGTAGTGATCGACGAGGCCCGCCGCCTCTTGGAAGATCCCGAGAACAGCATAAAGGATGTCGCCTTCAAGCTCGGATTTCCCAACCAGTCCTTCTTCGGCCGCTATTTCCTCAAGTACAACGGCCAGACACCGTCCGCCTACCGCACCGCCACACTGACCTCCAAAGCAACAGGACAGTAGTTTTCCGCGGAGCACCTTGTGAAGTGCCGTCGAGCCTTTGAGCAACGAATATGCCCCAAAACGTTCCCGAACAACTCCAAACGGAGGTTTTGAGGAACGAATAAGCCCTAAAGTGTTCCCTAAGACCTCCACACTGGTAGGTCTTAAGGAATATGGTAAATCGTTAAAATCAAACACTCCGGAAACATTAGCGCGATAATTACATTATTTTTGCATTGTGATTCAGGCTTGAATTAGCAAGAGGTTACAATAATGGCATCCAAACAACTTGGTCATAACGAAATAGACATGCTTCATGGGCCGCTGCTCATGAAGATACTTTTGTTCGCGCTGCCGTTGGCGGCAAGCAGTGTTCTTCAGCAACTGTTCAACTCGGTGGACGTGGCTGTGGTGGGACGGTTCGCAAGCAGCGAGGCGTTAGCCGCGGTTGGAAGCAACGCACCTGTCATCAATCTGCTGGTCAATCTGTTCGTCGGCATCTCAATGGGAGCTAACGCCATCATATCCAACCATATCGGGCAGAATGACAGGGACAAGATACGAAGCGCTGTCAGCACATCGGCGGTCGTAGCCTTGTTCAGCGGTATATTTCTGATGGTGTTGGGAGTGGCGGTCGCTGGACCGGTACACAGGATGATGGGCACACCAGTGGAAGTCACGAGGATGGCTGTGTCATACCTCCGGATCTACTTCCTTGGCATGCCGTTCATCATGGTCTTCAATTTCGGTTCAGCGATCCTGCGAAGTCTCGGCGACACAAAACGTCCGCTCTACATACTCATCGCGGCCGGAATACTGAACACCATACTCAATCTATTGTTTGTCATCGTCTTCCACATGGGAGTGGAGGGAGTGGCAATCGCTACCGGGATTTCAAACATATTCAGTGCCGTGCTGGTTGTGTCTATTCTGCTGCATGAACAGGATCCTTACAGACTGCATCTGGACAACATGCACATCCAACGAGAGGAACTTTCGCACATGCTTGAGATCGGAGTCCCGGCCGGCCTGCAAGGAGTGGTGTTCTCCATCTCCAACGTCATCATTCAGGCCAGCATCAACAGCTACGGTTTCAACGCGGTAGCCGGTTCAGCAGCCGCCCTCAACTTCGAGCAGTATTGCTACTACGTCATCGCCGCCTTCAACGGAGCCGCGATCAGTTTCGTAGGGCAGAACTACGGAGCCGGGAATATGGACAGGGTCAAAAGAATATTCCTGATCTGCATGGGTATGGGAGTGGCTTCATGCGCGGCGCTCAACTGGATCTTCGCCGGATGGTCCGATTTCTTTCTCAGCCTGTTCACCGACTCGGAAGCCGTCAAGGAGTTCGGGACGATCAGGATGCACACCGTCCTGGTTTTCCAAGGGTTAGCGTGCCTGTACGAGATTCCAGGGTCGGCCCTGCGAGGAATGGGGCGGTCGATGCTGCCGACACTGCTGACGGTTTTCGGCACCTGCATCCTGCGCATCGCATGGGTCTATGCCGTCTGTCCGGTCTGGGAAGGATTCCACGCACTGATGTTCGTCTATCCAATCTCCTGGACCATCACCGGCGTCATGGTCATGACCGCATACCTGATCACATACAACAGAACTAGAGTGAGGCAAAGAGCGCTCCGAAAAAGCACAATATAGAGTGTCGGATACTGTTAAACAAATCGAATTTCAGTACCGGCATTGTAAGTCGTACTTTTCCGGAGGCTTACACCGACAAGCGCGATAATGCCACATAACACTCCCCTAAAAGCACATTATCATCTCTACAGCCTCAATACTACTACAAAACGCGCCCATAGCAATCCCAGCACATCCTAAACAGGAGAGAATGCAACAAATTAGGTTTTTCGCCCGGTGCATGGTTTTTCATTCAAACAGAGATTCTCACCTGAATATTTGCAACCTCGTGACATGCTACCACCTCTTTTGCCGCACATTCCCACACATCCTCTATTGGCTGCCTAAAATTATGTTCTGTAATTTTATTTAGTTCACTTATGAGCACATCTTCAGGATAATCATTGCCAACAAAGCCAATGCAACCAATTCCTCAAGACACGATCCGCTCTTCGCCTTTCTGGAGCCAGAGCGCGTCGGCTTATTGGATCCGCCGGATTTATGTGAAGTCACCGGCTCCACAGCCGGCAAATCATTGTAACCATAATGACTATAGATTTCACGCATTTCTGAAGATACAGTTTTCGGCTTATGATAGAACCAGTCTCTTTCGAATAGCATCTGCTTTTGCCTTTCACGTTGTGCGATAGCCATACGAACCCAATATTTTTCCGTCTCAGGCCCAGATATCTTGTGTTTATGGTACAACAGTGCCAAGCTTTCGTAAGCGGACAAATAACCATACTGAGCACTCTTTTTTAAGTACTCATACGCTGTATAATAATAAACGTCAATATTCCTGATAAAATTCGGGTCTGAATATAACAACCCAAGCCCCAAATTAGCCATAGGATATCTGTCAACTATCATCTTGAGTATTTTTTCAGCAGCCTTCGAATCATGCTCCATGAAGCGCTTATTCACAGCCAAATAATAAGCCGAACGGCAGCTGGCGGCCTCTTCAAAAAGATGCTGCGATGTTGTCTTGTAATTCCTGGCCGAATTAATATCCTCTGCATCAAAATACATATCAGCATACCTGAGACCAATTTCACATTTAGCGTCAGGATGTCCTTGATCAGCAGCCTTTTTAAACCATGACATAGCCTCATTCCTTGCCTTTTCTCCATTTCTTGACAGCAAGAATCTTCCATAAACCCATTGCGCTTCCGCCAAACCTGCCTCCGCACCTTCCTGAACATATTCTAACGCACGCTGAAATGAGTTATACTTATATTCCAATGAGTAAAGGCGAGCGAGATGGCATTTTGCGATCAGATTATCCTCATACGGCTTCAGACTATCCACCGCATTCCGGAACTCCTTTGCGATCAAGGCATTCTCCCTTATCAAATGTCCAAGGAATATGTGATCTTCGTACGGGTAAATATACTTTGTATCAAACGCGTCAAACACTTCAGTCACATTTGACAGACGAATAACTTCATCCATCGGATAGTGCCGTTTCGCAAAATCTAATTCAGCAGGATTCAGTCCCATGGTTATTCAATGTTTTGACCCACCCAAATTTCTCCTCATCAGCATAAACGCCATCGCTGTAAGCCTTTATCAAGTATTTAACAGCTTCCTCATAATTTGCGGAAGCGGCTTTTTCAATCCATTCCAAACCCTTGTACGGATTATATTCTTCACCATCATCCATAAAGGACAGGCCATATTTATACTCATATTCTGGCACAGACAGAGCAGCACCTTTTGCATATACCTTGTTAAGCTTATTCTGGTTCACCATACCATATTCATCCTCTGAATATAATCGTGCAAGGTATTTGATCACGCCGACCTTAGAATTCGCTATACTGAATTCCAAGATACCGGCCATACTTTCTACCGTAAAATTCTCCGGACGGAATTTCTTCTCGACAAAAAGTCTTCCAAGGTTTTCTCCACCATCATGAGTCTTTAGGAAACGCTTGTAGTAACATTCCCATGCTTTCTCAAACTCACCGTCTTGCTCATAGAACTGCCCCAATAAGAATAGGGACGAATAGTCATATACCTTACTGCCTTGCACGGCATATTTATAGGCTTCATCATGCTGGCCCTTCCGCCAGAAATAATCCGCCAATGCAGAATATGCTTCCTTTACGTCACGCATAGCCGCCTCTTTATACATCTCGACCATCTTTGATTCCGCATCTGGTTCCGATGAGAATTTCAATACATTTCCCATGTAAACGTAGCCTTCATCATATCCTAAGTCTATAGCTTTCCGAGCCCAGAACAGAGCTTTGTCAATATCTTTCATTGTAGAGTCTGCAAACATCTGAATCAGATACCGAATAGATTTCACGTCTCCAGATTCAGCACCTTTCGTGAAACAAGCCAAAGCCATCTTCTCGTCACGCCAGATTTTATCATTGCCATTCAGATACATGAATCCGATATAGTTATAAGCTTTTACACAACCCATTTCAGCAGCTTTTGAATAGTAATTATACGCCAACGCAGAATTTTGCTTCACACCGATTCCAAAGTCGTAATGCAAACCAAGTCTGACAAAAGCCAACGGAATCTGATTGCTTGACACCGCCTTCTTCAAATAAGCAACAGCGGCATCTGCATGTCCATCCAAATTGCCGATATAGCGAGTACTAAGAATAAAGTCAGCATAATCAGCACCTCTGATTGAAAGGTCTTCCATGCGCCGCCATATATTATCAGACATGGAACCCGCTCGATCATCGAGTTCAAAGAATATCTCACATAATCTCAACTGAGCGTTTCTGTTACCATTCTCCGCCGCCACAAGAAAAGCCGCGACCGCTTCTTCATATTCTTTCTCCTTAAGAAGGACTTCTCCTTCATTGTAGTCCGAATCATATTCAGGTTTAACCATGTCTCCGACAATCAAATTATCACCTCTCGATTCCAATGTTCCGTTCAAAATCAATTTTATATTCTGCAGAAGAACCGCAAACTTTTTTTCCGGCTCAGGATAGGCATCTATCCAATGAAGGCCATCCACCCTCGCCCTGAATCCGTTTTCCACCTGCACCTTGCCTACCACATATGGAATAACTGTCTTGCTTTTCTTCAAGGCATGGAAAACCTCAGTTTCAACCCATCTTGATTTCAAAGCCTCATCACAAAGAACAGCAATCATCACCTTCGCCTCGTCAATGGCCATGATGATCTCATCCGCATAGCTTTTTCCAGCCCCATGGGAATCGAGATCCCTAGGAGCATACCAACAATTAATCTGTGCGGCAGCTAAATAATGAGACATCTCTTCCACGACTCCAAGATACTCACTTTTGTAACTGATAAAAACGTCCACTTTTTTCATAATCAATATTTTAATGTTACTTAATCATCATAGTACCCAACCAGTCCCTCAACAGCGATGAGGCTATGGCATCCGATTTATCGCGGGCTGAACTGATTGTGTCATCCAATCCTATATCAAATGGTGATTGGCGGACAATCGCCCCGGCATCAGGGGTGCCTGAAAGGGCATGTAACGTCACGCCGCCGCGGAAAGGCGCGGAGGAATGTTCACGAAACTTCTCGACATCATCAAAGATGTCTTTCCAGGGATTAAGCCCCGGATAAGCCGGCAGCAATGAAGGGTGGATGTTATAAGCGCCAAACCGGGCCGATGAATATAATGACTTCGGGAGCATGAACGGGCATCGGTATGTCAAAATCATGTCAAGATGCCCGAAATCCAAGGACAAGACATTCCGTCCTTGAGTCACATCCACCAAGCGTAAATCCACACTGGATTCATGCGCCAGATATTCCAACACGGCGTTCGTGGGTATTGTGAACAATGCTATATTTATCGGGAATGAAATATCCTTCATGAATCTTACTGGTCAATTCCTGGCACAAAATAGATTATATTATTCTCTGTAAGCCACTTGACAGATTCAGTCAATAATGCGACAACCGCCTCGACATCACTGACATGACAGACCTCAACAGGAGAATGCATGTAGCGGCATGGAACATTGACATTCATAGTGGCAAGCCCCTTACCGGTGATTTGAAGGACAGACGCATCCGTTCCACGGCATATAAAACGCCCGACGTTGATCTGGGTCGGGATATTCATAAAATCCGCGACATGACGGACTCTTTGAAACAGAGAAATATTATTGTCCGCTTTCCGGTTCAGTCCAGCCCCTTTGCCCAAGTATAAAGCTCCCGTTTGCTCCGGGTGTGAGACCGGGGTATCGGTCGCATAATCCACATCGACTATAAATGCGGCATCCATCTCGCAATTACCGGCAATCACAGAAGCTCCGCGCAACGAGATCTCTTCCTGCGTACTGAAGATGCAATGCAGATTGGCTTGAACATCCGACTCGATGATCCGCTCCATAACCTGCAAGACGGCGAAGACTCCGATTCTGTTATCCAACGATGTTCCGCAGATATACCCACAGTCGTTCACCAGCAGCCATGGCTTCATCACAGCAAAATCCCCCACCTGAACGGCAGTACACTTGTCACAAGAAACGTCTATCCACAGATCACTCTCGACCAGTCCTTTTGGCTGCCCGAACTGAGATGTCTGGTCAAAACCGACAACACCATCCACCATACCTGATGCTGTCAATATCATGACTCTCTGTCCCAAAAGCACGTGTGGCAAGACATTCCCCACAGCACGGAACCTGAACATACCGGAAGAGACGATTTGAGTGACCTGCAAAGCAACGGAATCAATATGGGCGACTAGCCCGATACTCGGGCCGGATCCTCTCTGCAAGGAAACATACACGTTACCCAAAACGTCAGTCTTCACATCAACCTCCGCACGGTCTTTGAACCTGTCGCGAATAAAACCAGCCATGAAGGTTTCCTCCCCCGAAGGAGCAGAAACCGACACAAGTTTCCTCAGCAATTCTTCCGAAGACTTGTCAAAACGCCATCTATTCATAGCACACATAATTATAAACCCTTCCGTTAATCCTGCCGACAATTCCGAGAAGCCTTTCAAATTCTTCCTTAGACATTTTGGAGACATTGACAATCGGGCAGCCGTCCTTAAGGAAGCGTGCCCTGTCCGGTATCACACCGTTCTCACAGGCACGTCTGTACAGAACGGAACCCGGAAAAGCGATTATCATATCCACATAAAGGTGATACTCCTCCCTATTTTTCAAGTACCAATCGATTGTGCGGAGAGCATATTCATACGTCTCCACAGTATCACCAAGAATCACTCCCGACCTGGCGGTCAGACCGGCGTCTTTCAACATCCTCAAAGCCTTGTCTATCCTTTCAAGCGTAATACCTTTACGCATACTTTTAAGAACTTTATCCACAGCACTTTCCACGCCGACGAATAGATAGCGGCAACGGGTTCCCTTCAGAATAGACACCAACTCCTCGTTCACATTATCAATACGCAGTTGTATTGACCAGTCGAAATCATACTTGGCGACACGACGGCAAAAATCGGCGACACGTGAGTTGTCGGTGGCGAACAGTTCTTCCCTAAGTGCTATATAGTTGATTTCATAATGTGCGACCAAATAGTCTATCTCTTTGCAAATAGAATCTAGCGAACGCTGTCTGTATTTTGTTCCTGACGGGTGAAAACAAAAAGTACAATTGAATTTGCATGACCGTCCTCCGACAACAGATACTTGTGAATATTTTTTCGCGACATCACTTAAATCAGGGTTTTCCCTCAAATAGTCGCCGTATCTAAATCCCTTATAATCCGGCATCGGCAAACTGTCCAAATCCATTATCTCAGCTCTTGGTTTGTTACGGACCAAGATCCCGTCACGCCTGAATATTAGCCCGTCTATGCTCTCAAAATCAACGGAACTGTCAGAAAGAGCGCGAACCAACTCAACTGTAGTGATTTCCCCTTCACCGATTTCCCCATAATCGGCCTCTTCCAACGCTTCCATCGCAGCTTCAGGGTCTGCCGTCATTATCCCGCCTCCCACCACTATTTTCAATTCAGGCTTAATGTCCCGGGCATAAGACACTATTCTTTTTATGTCACGATACTCTCCTGACAGCCCACCAACACCAAGCAGCTGTATATCATTGCCTACCAATGTGTCGCGAAGGACATTAAATTCCGTCCCCGACTCATGGTTAAGGTTGAGTGTAAACACATTAGCCACATCCGCCCTCTTCAGGTACGAACTTACGGCAAGGACACCTATCGGCATCACATAATGCCGATCCATCCCGTAAGTCTGATAGCGTGGCACGACCAACAAGACGTTCAATCTATTCCGGTCAGATAGCGTCATTGTCAATCTGTTCTTTAATATGAGTGAAAAAATCTTTTCCGTTCTTTATTCTAAAGCGCTCCGCTAAGGTCTCCAATAACTGCCTTTTCAAGGACTTGCGGACAAACTCACATCTTACGCGCTCATATTCAGGAGAAAACGAATGATGGAACAAGCGACATCCTCCCCCACAATTCCACTTGGCGAAACACTCTCCGCATTCCTTCTGTGAATATATGTTGTTCTCGCCAATTATCTTTGAAAACCGGTCTTGGTCAAACACAAGTCTGTCATTCTCAACTTCGCCATAGACATACTCATCGTAAAACCTTTCCTTCGTCGAAGACACTCTGGCACATGATGACACCGCTCCCGTCGGAGTCAGTACGATTTTCCCCTCGCAAGTTCTGTCTCTTATCAAAGACAGCATCTCGACAGCCACGCTGTCCAACTGTATTCCATAATTGGACGCAAGGACCTTCGCCTTATAGAATCCGTCCAAAAAGTCATCATAATATTTCTGAAGACTTGCCGGAGAATCAAAAAGTGAGGGTGCCAGAACCGTGTCATACACCACCCTTCTAAGTCCGGGGAACCTGTCATGCAAGGTCTCGATCATCTCGGTCATGCAGCCAACACTCTCGGGAGTGAATGTGGTTCTGATTCCAAAAGGATATTTTCTTTCCAACATCATGTCGATGTTCGCGGCGACCTTGTCATAACTGCCTCTTTCCTTGTTCTGAAGCCGCTCCAGAATCTCAAACGAGACAGCCATGTCAACGCGGTGATCCTGCAGGAAATCTATTATCTCCGGTGTTATAAGGCTGCCGTTGGTGACCAAACCGATGTTATATTTATAATCAGTGTCCTTGGTCACGTTTTCAATATACTCAACGGTTTGTCTTATCAAAGGGAAACTCAGCAACGGTTCCCCTCCTCCACTGAAATTGATTATGTACGGATTCTTTTGTTTTTTCCCACTGCGGAACAGATAGTCAACCACAGTCTTGATTTTCTCGAATGCGATTTGCCCGGAGGATCTTCCAGCGGCGGAATAACAATACACACATTTGAAATTGCAGGTGTAATTGGCAAGTATGTCAATCTGGTACAAGTCATGAGGGGTCGCCGGCAAACGATGGACAGGCACCTTACCGGATGCCTGAAACGAACTAAGAATCCGTCTCTGGCTCTCATCATCGTTCAGTCCACCGGCACATGACTCCATCCGCACAACAGAGTCTTTCGTACCCAAGGCTATGCTTCCATTCAACGGAGCGTACAACAAGAGCAACCTCTCCGGAGCGACATTCCAGACATCACCGACCGGAACAGCAAAGATGTTATTATTATGCAAGTTATTGTATTTCATGGAAATTATAATTGTGATTTCAACGCTTCGTACATATTCCTACCAGTGGATGCCTTGTACTTCCGCGATATCTCTGTCATCAGGCTGTGACACAGCATATTCCTGTAATGATCGCAGACCGCGTCGAAGATCTCCGGCCTATAAACCCGACGGCTGCTTGGACAGCCGCTTCCGCAGTTCCATTTGGCGTAGCAGCCACGACATTTACCTATTGTATGAATATTTCCGTATGACACCCGATCAAACGCCTCACGGTCAAACTTCAGCGCACCATCCTTGATCTCCGCTATCACGGCATCCTTATAATCTGGTTCCACAGGAGAGGACACATCCGGACAGGTCGTCAGTGTGCCATAAGGTGTCAGGCAAACAAGATTGTAGCAGAAACGCTCCCTCTTTGAATAGTTCAACAGATGTGAAGATGATGATCTCAAGGCTATGCCATATTTTTCCGCCAAAGTTTCTCCTTTCCGAAACGAATCCGAGTATCTTTTGAAGAAATCGTGTACAATCTCCGTTGTCTTAAAGTAATCCGGGTCAACCACTTGCTGGCAGCTGAGTTTTGTCACCTTCGGGAAATGGGCATGACAATACTCGACCATTTCAGGAATCCTGTCAACATTCGCCTCGGTTATGGTCGCGCGGATGTAGTTGTTGATTCCACATTCTGTCATCTTACGCACATTTGCGGCGACCACATCGTACTGCCCTCTTTGAAGATTCTGGACATCAGGCAGAACCTCGAACGACACCTGGACAGTGAAATTGTGCGTTTTCATGTACTCAAGCCTTGACTCGTCAAACAATGAGCCGTTTGTCGTAAGCGAAAGATGCAGGTTGATTCCGTTCTCCGCGGCCAACCTTTCCGCATAGCTGACAGAATGCACCAGAAGATGCCATGACAATGTCGGCTCTCCACCACCCATGAACATGACGGTCCTGTCCTTTACCGCCTTGCGTTCAGATGAAAGGAAATATTCCAGCATTGTTTCGACCTGCTCTTCCGTCATTTCACGGGTCGAGCGGCCTTTCGCTGAATAACAGTATTTGCAGCCGAAATTGCATTTTTCATTCAACAGGAGATGCAATGTACAGAAAGTGTCCGGGCTCACCTCAGCCGCCATGTCCTTAAACGCACCTCTGTCCAATAACTTCATCAAAAGAGGATCCGTAAGTTCCGCTCCCTTCGCAAGTTGTTTCTCCAGCCGTTCAATTTCATCCTTTCTGGACAGATAGAAAAGATTGGCCAACGGGGCGTACACCATATAGCACGCATCATTTTCTTTTTCAAAAAAGGTCCCAACCGGTATTGGAAATATATCACGACTGTTCAACAGAGACACATCCATAATTCATTTGTATATGATTGTTGGTTAAATCCAAGAAAAAAAGGGCTGAATAAACAGCCCCGAAACTTTAGCTGTTATTGCAGGCGCAAGAACAACCGTAGCCAAAAACGTCGCAGCATCCCGCTGTGCAACCATTGGCATTCTCATTAACAGTAAATACTTCTGTAAGCATAGTTTACGCTATTATTAATCCAGTTCCTACTCTATTCCAGCTTTTCGGATTCCGCTGTTGTTTTAATGTTTCTTTATTAGCTCAATATTACCATAAAATGGAACAAGCCCCCTCTCAGAGTCCACTACCAGAAAGAAATGTACGGGGAAAATAACCGTATTTGTCCAAGTTGTAAACAAAGAAAGTGTGGAGCCTTTTCGTTTATCTCAAAAGAGGTTCTGACAAAACCTAAAAGCAAATAAACCGAAACAATCCCCACACCTGTATCGTTGAGTGTGGAGAACACGCAAACGAATACAGATGAACGGTGCTGTCGATTATCCTTGCTTTTAAATGAAACTGTCAGATTTCTTTTGAAGGATAGTGCGAAAACACTTTCATCAATATGTCTGTTTCAGGCACAAAAGACCTAAAACATCGCTAAGGTAAGAATATTTTCGGAAACAACAGCACCTTGGGGAATTGTTTCGACTAAAATAGTCTAAAATTCACTTCTCGAAAAAGAAATCCACACCGGGTCAATAAAAGGCCTAGTGAATACTCAATACCATAACAATGCTCCCGCCGAGGTATTAATACGGCGAAATGCTCTTGTAAATCAAGCCTGAATATCAGATGGTACAACTAAAACGGCAAGTTTTTAACGATAATCTGCGCAACGGTGCGAAAAATTTCATAGTTCCGCTGAAAATCGTCTGATAATTTGCGCAACCATGGTAAAAACACTACCTTTGCGCAGAAAATCCAGTTATTATGACACAGAAAGTTATCGGAAGGACGGCGGAAATGAAGGCTCTGAAGAGTTATTTGGAGTCAGGAAGATCCGAGTTTGTGGCACTCTACGGAAGACGACGCGTGGGAAAAACATTTCTTATCAGAATGGCGGCTGAAGACAAATTCTCGTTCTACGTCACTGGTGTGCATGATGCCACAAAAGCCGAACAACTTACGGCTTTCGCTATCGCCATGCAGAAATATTCAGGTTCTGAGAGACTGAATATTCAGAAAAACTGGATTCTGGCATTCTATGAGCTTTCGCGCTATCTGGAGTCGCTGCCTGAAGGGAAGAAAGTGATATTCATTGATGAGTTGCCTTGGATGGACACTCCTAAATCCGGATTCATCGCGGCATTGGAGAACTTCTGGAACAGTTGGGCTGCTTTGCGAGACGATGTCAAGCTGATAGTCTGCGGATCAGCGACATCCTGGATGATCAACAACTTGATTCACAGCCGTGGAGGGCTTCACAACCGCCTCACACATCACCTGTTCCTTGAACCATTCTGCCTCAGGGAGTGCGAACAGTATTTCAAGGAATATGGTTTCTCATATTCCCGAAAACAGATCGCGGAATGCTATATGGTGATGGGTGGCATACCCTATTATATGTCTATGATGGATCGGTCGAAGAGCCTTGCACAGAACATTGACACTCTTTTCTTCTCCCCAAACGCGGAACTTAAGGATGAGTTCAGCGACCTCTATCAGGCTCTATTCAAGAACGCCGGTCCACACATAAAAGTCATCACTGCCCTCTCCACAAAAGGAATGGGACTGACACGAAAGGAAATCCTCGCCGCCACTGGTCTTACAGACAATGGAGCGTTCAGCACCGTCCTTGAAGAACTTGAGAACTGTGGTTTCATCCGGAAATATTCCCCATTCGGCAGCAGCGCATCACAGAACAGAAAGAGGCTGGACAGTTCCTCGCTCTATCAATTGATAGATTTCTACACCCTATTCTATTTCAGGTTCATAGAGCAAAACAGTTATCAGGACGAGCACTTCTGGACAACGTCCGTCAACAGCCCGCTGCACAACACATGGTGCGGCCTCTCGTTCGAAATGCTGTGCCTCTGCCACCTAAAGCAGATCAAGCAGGCTCTCGGCATCTCAGGTGTCCAAACGTTGGCTTGCTCTTGGCGCGGCAAAGGAGGCGAACCCAAGAAAGGCGTTCAGATCGACCTCCTGATTGACCGCAAGGACGAGACAATCAACCTTTGTGAGATGAAATACAGCAAGGACAAGTTCGAGATCTCGTTCAACGAAGAGCAGAAACTCTCCGCTCGTCTCAACACTTTCCGAACAGAGACCCAAACACGCAAGTCCGTTCTTCTTACCTTAATAACCACCAATGGTCTCAAGCACAACTCGCACAGCGACATCGTTCAGAACGAGGTCACTTTGGAGGATCTTTTCTGCTGACAGTGCATTAAATACAGAAGAACGGTAATCATCACGAGCGTGATAACGCTATATTTGCTCCCGTGGAGGCGCTTATGAACCTTTACGGGAGCGAAATGGTCATAAATACGCCCGTATGGTGCTTGGACCTTTAGGTCCCCTGACGGTACATCAAATGTTTCGTTCGTGTACCGAATGATGTTCTAACAGGAATTGGTACATAAAACGGATCTTTCCTGTACAAAACCGCGATAGGTAACTACAAAATGAGTTCAAGGTCAATGACATCGAGCCAGCGGTCGAATTTGCGGCCGACCTCAGAGAATCTTGAAACTTGACGGAAGCCAAGATGTTGATGCAAATGAATGCTGGGGAGGTTGTCGGCGGTGACGCAGGCGACGAGGGCATGGTAGCCTTGGCGGCGGCAATCCTCAATCAAGTGACGCATCAACTGCGTGCCGATTCCTTGATGACATGCTTCGGGAGCGAGATAAACAGTAGTCTCTAAGGTTTTGGAATATGCTTCACGTTCTTTCCAGAGGTATGCGTAGCAATAACCAAGAACCACACCGTCATATTCATAGACAAAGTAAGGGAAGGCGGAGGAGATAGAATTGATGCGACCACGCATCACCTCGACGGAAACCGGTTCGGTCTCGAAGGTAATGGTGGTCGCTGAAACGTATTTGTTGTAAATGGAAGCGATGCGTCCGGCATCGTCCAATCTTACAGGTCTGATAAAGCCGCTCATCTACAAGCTCTTGACCCACTCGTCAACAGCCTTCTGGCTGGCTCCGTTAAGGAGTTTGCCGGTTTTCCAGTTGACTTCAGGATATTCCTTTCTGAATATCTTCATGGAATTCTCGACTCCGCTGCCGCCGGATGTCATAAACAAGATCACGGTCTTGCCTTTCAGGCCATATGTCTCGATGAATGTGTTGATGATCCTCGGAGCGCCGTTCCACCAGTTCGGGAAGCCAAGATAAACGACATCATAGGCGTCCAAGCTCTCCTTTGTCTTCACGAATGCAGGGCGTGAGGACGGGTCGGCGTTCTCCTTGCAGCAACGTGATGTCTCGACGGTCCAGTCGAGATCCTCAGCGGAATATTCCACCTCCGGAGTGATCTTGTAAAGTTCTCCGCCGGTCGCCGTGGCGATCTTCTTCGCCAAAGACTCGGTGGTTCCCGTGGCGGAGAAGTAAGCTACAAGTGTCTTGTTTTCAGTCATATTCTTTTTCTCCTTCTTTTGTCCGCAGGCCGTGAGGGCGATAAGTCCCAATGACACAACCGCGATGATAAACACTAATTTCTTCATGATTCTATCTGTTTTTGATTATTTTCCGCAAGCTGCGTACTGCTCGTCAGTGACCGGCTCAAGCCATTCATTGGTGGACTCTCCTCCGATGGCGACGTGGGTGGCGATATGCTGGAACCAACTGTCTTTTGTGGCTCCGTGCCAATGCTTCACGCCTTCCGGAATGTCAACCACATCTCCAGCCTTCAACTTGATGGCCGGCTTTCCCCATTCCTGATACCACCCCTCGCCGCTGACACATATCAGAATCTGTCTCGCTCCGTGATGAATATGCCAATTGTTGCGGCAGCCAGGCTCAAAGGTAACGTTGGACATAGGGAGAACCGTTGACTCGCCTTCCGCCAGATTCACCGGCCTGAGAGGAGCCAGATAGCTGTTACCGATAAAGTACTGGGCATAGGCGCTGTTAGGCTGTCCCTGCGGAAAATCCGTGTCACCAAGCGGCTGCTTCTGAGTGAATTCCTCGCCAAAGACCTTTGCGATGGCTTGTGCGGCTCTGTAAGCCTCTATTTCTCCGACAGTCTCTGCAAGGGCGGTAGGAATTGCATGGATCTCGTCATCCTTCAACCCCATATTCCTTGAACCAGCCACATGCGAGCCAAGCTGCGGAGCCAAACCATCTATCGAGGACAGCGCGCTGATTGTCGCCAATTCCCTTTCAGCCCAAGTCAAGACATCCCTTGCGAATATGTCGCCGAAGAGATGGGCTTTGAGGTAGTAGTCCTCAGCCGGGCAGAAAGCATAGTTGAAAGGTTTGCCGCTCAACTGTGTCTGGACTTTCGTGCCGACCTTGAGCGCATCAAAGTTCTCCGGAATCGGAGAAGCCTCTGGACCGATCACGGTCTGCTTTCCGTCAGCGGTTCTCTGATCCAAGACTTTCTGGAGAGTTCCCTGTCCGTTAAGGGAGCGTGGGAATCCGGTATAGGCGTAAAGATGGGAGAGAATCTCCTTAACCTGATTGATGGTGAGTCCGTTGTCCAGACCGTTGTCTATGCTGACGGCCAGTGCGTCGATGTCACCTTTCGCCTCGTTGGCAGCGATGGCCACAATGGAGCGCTGCCTGTCGTTCAATGTTGATTTGTTCTGTGCCATAAGATTAACGCTTGTCATTAGAATGCCTGTGAATATCAAGGCTAAAGTCTTGAGTTTCATATATTCATTAAGATTGTTGACGACGGTATTCACTCGGAGTCATCCCGGAATGTTTCTTGAAGAACCTCACGAAGTGCTGCGGGTAGAGGAATCCCAACGAGGCGGCCACTTCCTTGACCGAGAGTTCCGGCGAGGCGAGCTGACGCTTGGCGTAACTGAAAAGGCGCACTGCGATATATTCCTGAGCGGTCTTTCCGGTCTCGGCCTTGACCATGTCCCCGAAATAGTTCGGAGAGAGGAACACCTTGTCGGCGAAGTACTTGACCGTTGGGAGGCCTTCCGTCTCGGTCTTGCCCGAGGCGATATATTCATCAACCAGTTTCTCGAACTTCGCGATTGCGCCGAGATTCAGATCCTGCCTTGTGACGAACTGCCTTTCGTAGAAGCGGAGGCAATAGTCCAGAATCAGTTCTATGTTCGTGGTGATGAGGCTTTTGGTGTGGCGGTCGATCGGGTTCTGGAGTTCCTTGCTGACAATCGCCATACAGTCCGTGATGATCTTTCTTTCATCTTCTGAGAGATGCAGCGCCTCGTTGGAAGCGTAGGAGAAGAAAGTGTAGTCCTTCATCTTTCGTTCAAGTGAAGTTCCATGCAGGAAGTCCGGGTGGAAAAGGATGCCCTTTGCCTTTTTCGGAACACCGGCCACGGACTCGAAGCCCACCACCTGGTCCGGCGCGATGCTTACGATCGTCTGTCCGTCGAAGTCATATTTCGTCTTGCCATAGTTGATGACGCATCCTTTTGTCTCTTTCAAGAACAATGAGTAGAATCCCATAGTGTGCCGCCCGGGAACGAACTTGCTGTTGCTCTCGTTGAACTCCACGTAGGCCACAAGCGGATGCATCGTCTTGAAGCCGTACATATTGTTGTACTGCTCAATGGTCTCTATCTTATAAATTTCCTCCATATTCATTCAATTTCAGACCGCAATTTATGCAAAACTTGGACAAGTTACACCTCTTACCTCTAAATATGTGTAATCTTGGTACTTCTTTCCGTAAGAATGGTAGTTCGGTTCTTTTCTCGTGAAAAATATTTGATAACCAGAAAAAACTTTCTATTTTTGCAAAGTACATAAAAGTCTGAGAAATAAAATCAGGCATCTACCCCTAAATGGATGCCTGATTTTTTATAGATTTAACCGAGGGGTGTACTTTGAGGGGAAGCAGTTAGTTCTTTTACACTCTCAGATAACATTATGTACAAGAAAAGAACATCACACGCTCAGCTCGAGATATCCATTAAAGTGGAGTATCATCGAATTGTCAAAGTAAAAGCCCACACGCGCTTTTGCAATGGTAAAGAAGTGAAAGTCAAAGCTCACTATCGCAGGTATTAGGGTATCTTTGTTTGTGAACCAAGACTCGCCTTAAAGGCATCCGCTTTACCCCTCGGTTTTTTATTTTCCACTAATTTACGACAAATATAATAATTTATTCATAATCAAAGAAAACCTCTATGGCAAATTTTGGTAAC
>CAVKML010000021.1:0-48650 GCA_963657715.1 uncultured bacterium
GAATAGGCCATCTGCTGATGCTTGACGGCATTGAAGAGGGCCGCAGGAAAGGCTTTCCCCGTATAAGCCTTATCGTGGACAAAGCCAAGCCCCGCCTCAAGACCTACTATTCCGCCCTCGGTTTCCGCCCCGACGGCGAGATCCTCTTCTTCGGCCACCTTTATGACCGGATGGTCAAAGAGTTAGATTAATTGATGATATGGGCCATTTTGACGAGTACATAAAAGGAGGAACTCCATCGCAACGGGAAAAATCTCAAGCTTGGAAAACGGCTATCGGTCTTCAAGATGTTGATGGACTGAAGACGTCTGAATACCTCATTGAGAATGCTCGAAAGAATATAGAGGGCGACATCACCATAGATGAAGTCAGGAACCTGATAGATGATTACTATCATTCAAAGACATTGAGGGATGGTTCTGAGGTTCGAACGGAAGAGGCCGATAAAGTTTCGGTAAGAATTGCGGAAATACTTACCGAACAGACATTTAATTTTTCTCCTGAATATCTTGCCAACATTCATAGGCGATTGTTTACGGGTATATTCAGCCACGCCGGAACGTACCGCACTTATAACATCACCAAAAAGGAATGGGTACTTGATGGCGATACAGTTCTTTACTCTTCGTACGAGATGATTAAGGATACACTCGACTATGATTTCCGTGAAGAGAAGGAAACGGATTACTCTTCGTTAAATTCCGCTCAGGCTCTGAAGCATATCTGCAGATTTATATCCGGAATTTGGCAAATACATCCGTTTAGTGAGGGTAATACCAGAACAACATCGGTGTTTGCTATAAAATACCTTCGCAATTTCGGATTTGATGTTGATAATGACTCCTTCGCTAATAATTCTTGGTATTTCAGAAATGCATTGGTTCGTGCTAATTACACAAATTATTCAAAGGACGTTAGTTCGACATCAGTATATTTAGAACGATTCTTCGAGAATCTTTTGTTCGGAACTCATCACGAACTACGTAATCGTGATATGCATATAGCCAATGTTGAAATCAAAAGGGTCACAAATGATACGTCAAAGGGCCATTCTGGCACTTTGGGTGTCACTTTGGAAGAGCGGGCGGTTTTGGAATTTCTTAATAAGCATCCAAGGGCGACCCAATTGGAAATTGCGGGGCATATAGGTAAGTCAACAAGAACAGCCAAGCGTCTGACCGCATCTCTGGTGGAAAAAGGAATCTTAAAAAGAGAAAATGGTAAGCGTTATGGTGTATGGGTTGTTGGGTCGGTTGAATTATGACTTGATAAAACTCTAATACCATTAAAAATAGATAAGAACTCAAAAGAAAAGTAAAAGCGGGAAGTTCCAAGTGGAGCTTCCCGCTTTTTTCAGAGCCACTCATCAGGCTCGAACTGACGACCTGCGCGTTACGAATGCGCTGCTCTACCGACTGAGCTAAAGTGGCTTGCTGCATTTCTCGTGGAAATGGACTGCAAAGATAATCAAAATTTCTTAACTTTGCACCATGTATTCAGATATTATCATCATTGGAGGTGGAGCGGCAGGGCTTATGGCCGCTTACGGTGCCACTAAGGCTCTTCCACTAGGGAGTTCGGCACGGATTACTGTTCTGGAGAAAATGCCGCGTCCCGGCAGGAAAATTCTGTTCACGGGCAAGGGAAGGTGCAACTTCACGAACCTCAAGGACTGGAACGAGTTTTCCCAGCATATCCGCACTAATCCTAATTTCGTGAAACCGGCGTTCTATAACTTCACGCCGGAGAACACGATAGACTTTCTCGAAAGCAATGGCCTTGAGACTGTGGTCGAGAGGGGAAACCGTGCCTTTCCATATTCGCACAGAGCTTCGGATGTGCTTGATACTATCGTTGAGGTTGTCCTTCGCCATGGGGTGACGCTGCTGACTGACAGGGAGGTGGCGGACATCCAACCGGGATTTTCAATCCGATGTGCCGATGGTGAGACATTTGAGTGTTCGAAACTGATTATCGCAACAGGTGGACTTTCCTATCCGGGAACAGGTTCCACTGGTGACGGCTACAAATGGGCTAAGTTTTTCGGCCACAATGTCACTCCTTGTTTCCCGTCCTTGACCGCCCTTGTGCCTAAAGGCTACAAAATTATTGACAGGCCGGAGACGGATATGAAAGGACATATTCACAGAGAGACTCCGATGACCGGAAGCGGTGAGGCCTTGAAAGGTGCTAAATTGAAGAATGTCAGCCTCACAGTGACATTCGACGGCTCGAAGTCTGAGTCCGAGTTCGGAGACGTTGACTTCACGGATGGCGGGATCGAGGGACCGATAGGATTTCAGGTAAGCCGCAAGTGCGTAAAGGCCTTGATGAACGGCAGTAAAGTGACATTTTCACTTGATCTCAAGCCGGGTGTATCTCTTGAGGAGCTGACCGGACGCATCAAAACCCTTTGGCAAGAGATCAAGAATGATCCCCGCACGCGTCAGTGGAAGGATGGACGTGGGCTGAACGGCAAGGAGATGTACAGAATCCTGCTCGGCAAGCTAATGCCGTGGGAGTTGATTCCGGGATTTCAGGCATGGAATCCGGACATCCTGAAAATTGACCTTAAGAAGTCTGAATATGCGGACGGGCGCTTCGGCGCTTCGACAAGCTCAGCGTCCCGTGGCGTTAATCTATCGAGTCGTTATGATCGGTCCCAAGGTTGGTCGAAAGGCCATCGTTTTGGACGGCAGCCAAGACGTTATTACGACATTGATCTTGAACTGTTGGCCAAGACCTTGAAGGATTGGAAGTTTGAGATCATCGGCTTTGTCGGCTACGAGCGTTGCGTCATCACAGCCGGAGGAATATCCACGGACGAGGTGATGCCGAAGACAATGGAGTCACGCCTCAAACCTGGTCTTTATCTTTGCGGCGAGGTTCTCGACATGGACTGCGACACGGGCGGCTACAACCTTCAGTGCGCCTTCTCCACCGGCTACCTTGCTGGCGAATCCGCAGCCAAATCTCTGAATATTTCTGGACAGTATTAGACACCGATGAAATCCACTCATTTTGCCGTGGAGGTTAACTCTTTATATTTCAGTTAAATGCGGTATCTTCCTCCTGCCAATTCCGGTGGGGAGGAGGTGGCGCTATGTGTTTGATTATCTTGGTTTTGTCTTTCATGTCATTAATTTTGGTAGAGAGGAGGATTGCTGTATGTCTGGCTGTTAGAACTTTGCCTTCCACGGCTAATATACGCCGGAACCCAGCATCTCGTCATCTGCGGAGTACCAAGCGGCGAACTGGCCGTCGGAGATGCCGCGCTGCGGAGTGTCGAAGAGGATGAATATGCCGGTGGGTCTCTTGATCATGAACGCATCCTGAAGCGGCTGGCGGTAACGGATGCGGACCCGGTAGCGGCGGATCTCGCCGTCTGCCATCTCAAGGTCGGTCCTGATCCAATGAATATCTTGGGGTGCGATTCGTAAACAGCTGCGTGATAGCCCTTTGTGTGTGTGTCCCTCGCCGACGTAGATGATGTTCCGGGGTACATCCGTGGCGATCACGAAGATGGATTCCTTATGTCCTCCGATGTTGAGGCCTTTCCGCTGGCCGATCGTGTAGAACTGCGCCCCGTCGTGACGACCGGCAATCTTCCCGAACGGATTCTCCTTGTACCGAGTCTTCTTGATGTGCTTTTTTCCAGCCCGGTAGGTCTCAGTCTCGAATTTGATGTCGTCGTACCTGATAGGTTCCGACAATCTCATCAGATTCTCGTCACTTAATTCCGCGATCTTATTCACATCGAACTCGTTCCGATGCGATAACCGTTCGGTTGGAGTGGTAATGGCTCCGAACCCGTGGCCGCCCGTGGCCTCGTGAACGGGTGGCTCGCCGCAGGCGAGACGGGATGGAGCGCGAAGCGCGGAAGGTGCGGAGCCTTTATCACTCCAATCGGACTTTCCTGTGGATTCGATCACTTCGACAGGTTCAGTGACCGATGTTTGTTGCTCAGTGACCGAAGTGACCCGCCGGTTATTGAACGACTTCCCGCCGGAATCCTCGGAGGTATATTCAGTGATCATCATTGGTTCGCCGGGTGTCTTGAGAAGCGAGGCGAGTGTGTCGTGGATGAAGCGATACTGCTCATTCTGAGTATAGTAGGCATCGTAAACCTCCACCACATCGCCCTCTGCAGGCTTGAGTTTCTGCTGCAAGAACGTCGGCAGATCCACCTTCCCGACGAAGCATATTCCCTGTGAATCCTTCTTGTCTGCTGACGGAAGATCCGCCAGATGCGCTATCTCTCTGACCTCCGGCTTTGTCAGGTGACCGATAGGGAAAAGAGCCTTGCCGAGTTGCTCCTGAGTGAGCTGGCAAAGAAAATAACTCTGATCCTTGTTCGGATCCACTCCTTCCAGAATCCTCCACTGTGGCTGCCCGTCGATCACAACCTGCTTTCCATCAGCACCTACCAACGGCTCACGGCGGCAATAATGCCCGGTAGCGACCATATCTGCCCCCAACTTTTGCGCTGCCTTCAGGAAAGCGTCGAATTTGATCTCGCGGTTGCAGAGCACATCTGGGTTAGGGGTGCGGCCGGCGGAATATTCATTGAACATATAGTCAACCACGCGCTGGCGGTACTCCTTGGAAAGGTCCACGAAATAGAACGGGATGCCGATCTTCCGTGCGACCATCTCTGCCACGAAGCGATCCTCCTCCCACTCGCAGTCACCGTGCAGCGTCGCGTCCGCGTCGTGCCAGTTCTGCATGAACATCGCGAACACATCATACCCCTGCCGCTTCAGCAGCAGTGCGGCGACACTTGAATCTACACCTCCCGAAAGTCCAACGCAGATTTTCATAACTTACTTCATCTCTCGCAGCCGGCAATTACTTTCTATAAATGTATCTTACGTATCAAGTGACTGCCTGCTGAAAATCACTTTACGTTACCCTAACCCTAAATCCCTTCCCTCGGGAAAGGGACTTGCTTTCACCGCAAGCGGTGAAGAGGCCTTTCATGAAATAGGGTGTACAAATTTACTCAATTGCTTGAATATGCACAATTTTTGCTAACTTTGAAAATTCGTGTAAAAGACCACTGAATATGAAAGCAGTAAAACTGGACATAAACTATACTGAATATTCCTCCCTCGAAGAGATGGATCCTCAGGACATCGAACTCGTGAATGCGGCCATTGAGGCGCAGAAAGGGTCGTATGCTCCGTATTCGACATTCAATGTCGGGGCTGCGCTTCGTTTGGATGACGGCACGATCGTGAAAGGGGCCAATCAGGAAAATGCCGCTTATCCTTCCGGGCTTTGCGCCGAGAGAACAGCGATGTTCGCGGCCAACGCCAACAATCCAGGCAAGGCGATGCTATCCTTAGCCATTGTTGGAGGCTTCAATGGCACTTTGGGCGAGACCCCTTGTTCACCTTGCGGAGCCTGCCGTCAGGTGATGGCCGAGTACCAGATTTTGTCCGGCCGTCCGATGAGCGTGATCATGTTCGGAACGAAAAAAACATGGAAATTTGATAAAGTTGACGACATACTGCCGTTCATTTTTGACAGTTTCAACGAAAAGTAGTATATTTGCAGTCAGGGAAAGTCGTACACGACCAGCTCCCTCTGAATTCCCCCAGGGTCGGAAGGCAGCAAGGGTAGGAGGTCGTAGCGGTGCGATGTGCTAAGCTTTCCCTTTTTTGTTTTCTAATTGGTCTTCACATAAGAAATTCTGACATGTCCTTGCCGGCGAACATGCCGTCCCTGATCTCTGTAGAAGAAATGTCAACTATAGGGGCGTTGATGACCTCGATGTTGTACGAACGCAGAAGAGTCTCTTCCAAACTCCTCATCCCGTCAGGAACAATCTCTTCGGAATCAAGGACATACGGGGCTGGAAAGTCCTTGCACTCCTCTATCAGCTGACATTTGATGATGTCCACGTCAAACCCCTTGCGCGGGTAAACCGTCACTCCATATTCAGAAAGGATTCTTGGAAAATCCCTCCAGCGTCGGATGCTCTGGAGGTTGTCGGCGCCGATGACGAGCGTGAAGTCGTTGTCCGGTTCCCGCTGCTTGAGAGCGTCCAGGGTTCTGATCGTGTAGTGTGGCGGATCCATCCTTAGTTCGATGTCATCCACCCAGACGTGAAGTTCCGGATGACGCTTGACCGCAGCCACGGCGGCCTCGTACCGGCTTTCTCCGGAATCCGCGCTGATAGAATCCTTCAATGGATTTTTCGGGGACACAACGAGATAGACCCAGTCGTATTCCTTCTCCTTCGTGAGGTATTCCATTATGGCCTGGTGGCCGATGTGCAGAGGGTTGAACGACCCGGAGTAAACGGCTATCCTCACAAGACTATATTATTGTTGAGTAATTCAGCTTGCCATCATCGAGAAAGTCCTCGACAACCTTCTCGGACTCGGCGAAAGCGGTCTTAAGGTCGTCGTTTACAAGCACATAGTCGAATTTCGGGGCGTATGTCATCTCCTCGGCTGCCTTGGCGACACGCTCCTCGATGGCCTCTGGAGAGTCAGTGGCCCTTTTGACGAGCCTTTCCCTGAGCGCTTCCACGGACGGGGCCTTGACGAAGATGGACAGAGCCTTGTCACCGAAATATTTCTTCAGGTTCACACCGCCTTTGACATCCACATCGAATATGATCACATGGCCGGCCGCCCAGATCCTTTCGACCTCGGATTTGAGAGTGCCATAGAAGTGATCCTCATAAACCTCCTCATATTCAACGAAAGAGTCCTTGGATATCAACTCGCGGAACCTCTCCGGAGTAACGAAATAATATTCCTTCCCGTCCTGCTCGGCGCCACGCGGCGCTCTGGATGTGGCGGAGATCGAGAATTCCATCTGATCCTTGTATATTCCAAGAATATGGTTCACTATCGTGCTTTTGCCGGAACCCGACGGGGCGGAGAAAATCAGTACTCTGTTGCTCATTTGACTCATGAATATTTCGTATGTCTGCAAAGGTATCATTTTTTGCCGAAAGTAAGAAGAGGTTTTGATTTGTTTGAAATGTTCTTTGAGGTGAAAAATCTTCATTTTCTTCCCGCTTTTTCAGTCAGATAGCACCGCTATCTTCCTTGGAAGAAGCGGTCGAACCTGAAGTTTTTCACTCTCAAATCTTCAAACAAACAAATCAAAACCACTTCTAAAGAATCTTCTAAGAAAATGTGAATGATTATGCCTGTAATTCTCTCGGTTTATGACCGCGTCATGGACTTGAACGTTTTAGTGAAATGATTGATTATTAAAAAATTATGTTTATATTAGCCACCACTTTGATTTGAGGCGGAAAAATATGTCGCCGCGGATCAGGAGGCTGTTTGAATCTCTTGAACAACCATTAAGTCATGATTATATGCGAATGACAGACATGAATGATAGATGTTTGACTATTGTCCTTTCGGCCTTGCTGGCGGTTTCCGCTTGGAGTTTGCCGACGGTCAGCGGTGGCGGAGACGCTGCCGCGCAGACGCAAAACCGGCAGGAGAGGCTTGTGAAAGGAACCGTCACCTCTCAGGACGGCGAGCCATTGGTCGGGGCGTTTGTCTATGTGAAGAATTCCAAGTTGGGGGTTAACACGGACGTTGACGGGCGTTACGAGATAGCCGCTCCGGCGGAGGGACAGAGCTACACGCTTGTGTTCCAGTTCCTTGGAATGACCACGAAAGAGTTCACGGTCAGTGGACCAAAGACTTTGAACGTCAGGCTTTCTGATGATTCAAGCCTTGAGGAGGCCGTCATCGTGGGGGCCTACGGTGTCAAGCAGAAAAAGGAAGATATGATCGGCAGTGCCTTCCAGGTCAACGCTGACGCTCTCAAGGACAAGCCCAAGGCAAGGATCGACAACATCCTGAACGGGCTGGTGCCGGGACTGCTTGTAGAGAACAATTCGGACGCGGCCGCATCTACCAGAGGACGGCTTAATGTCAGAGTCCGAGGCAACGCCTCTCTGTCGGCTTCCAACGAGCCGTTGTGGATAATCGACGGCGTGCCGACCTACACGGGAAACAGGAACAATCTTATGCCCGGGATGTCCACGGCGGTCTCACCACTGTCGCTGCTGGATCCTAACGACATCGAAAGCATCACAGTCCTCAAGGATGCTGACCAGACCACAATCTATGGCGCGAACGGCGCGAACGGTGTCATCCTTGTCACGACCAAGAGGGGAGTGGCCGGGAATATGCCGCTGAAGGTCTCCGCGACCGTCAACTACGGCATAGCGTCACCGGACAAAAGTACGATGGTCAAGGTGATGAACGCGTCTCAGTACCTGGAGGTAGCCAAAGAGGCTTGGGTCAACGGCGGCAACCTGATGTCCGACTTCCCTTACCAGGACAACGACTACAACTCCTACAGCACCACCTCTACCGATTGGTTCAAGGAATATATGGGGCTGGGTTCAACCCTTTACGCCTCGCTGTCCCTCTCGACCGGCACCAAGAAGGCCAAGACCTATGTGTCAGGGTCATATTACCGCAACGAGAACACTGTCAAGACCGACAGATCCCAAAGGTTCTACCTCAGAATGAACCAGGATTATGACCTGACCGAGCGTCTGAAGATGGGTGTGTCGCTGATGGCCACCTATAACAATGACAATCTGTTCTATCTGACCGATGAATATCTTGACAACCTGCCAATCTTCTCCCCGTACCTGGAGGATGGCAAGACTTACAGGCTTTACAACAAGATCTGGAGCGACACCGGCAAGGAGTTCGTAATGAAGAAATTCCTCGGAAACAAATTGCCTAACAGAGAGTATAACGACAACATACAGAACTCATTGAAGACCATCGGCAACTTCAAACTGGACTGGACCATCATCGATGGGCTCAAGTTCTCAAGTGTCTTCGGGGTCGAGTACCAGCACCATCACGGGAGCATCTACTATTCCCGCCAGACATTGGCCGGAATGCTGGACGGCAAGCCGGTAGGGGAATCCCGCAGGGAGGATGCCACTTATTTCAACTGGACGAACACCAACAAACTGGACTATTCCAGGAAGTTCGGCCTTCATTCCGTCGGCGTTTATGCAGGTTTCGAACTTCACCATTCCGGCTACAACACAGCCTATGCCTCCGGCAGGGGCTTCATGAACGACCACATCAAGGAGATCGACTATGCTGAGAAGGACACGCGCACAGGTGGCAGTGCGACCTCCGTCTCCAGAACGATGTCCTATTTCGTCAGGGGAACATATTCCTACGACTCGCGTTATTATCTGTCGGCCAATTACAGGCGGGACGGGAACTCGTCTTTCGGCAAGTACAAGAGGTGGGCTCAGTTTTGGTCGGTGGGGGCTTCGTGGAACATCCACAAGGAGGCGTTCTACGATGTGGACTGGTTGAAGGTTCTGAAGCTCAAGGCCACCTACGGAACGTCCGGAAACTCCAGGATCGATACCTCGGTGGCCGCCGGGGCATATTCCTACGATGACTCTTATTCTTACATTGGTGTGACCGGAGCCACGCTTTTCACCGTACCGAATCCTGGCCTATCATGGGAGACGACGCGGATGATCAACTTCGGTCTGGACGCCCAGATCGGCAGGGTGCTGGACATCGAAGTTGAATATTACAACAATGTCACAAAGGACCTTCTCAGCAAGATCTATGTCTCCAGGACAATCTCTGACGACAGGATCTACGCGAACGTTGGCCGGATAAGGAACTCCGGATTCGAGATCAACCTTACCAGCCACAACATCGCCCGCAAGGATTTTGAATGGAACACCACACTCAATTTCTCGCACAACTCCAATAAGATTCTCGAATTGTACAACGGCATACAGACCGGTTTCAACGACAAGGTCTGGAAGGAAGGCTATGACTCAAACACCTGGTATCTTGTGCGTTGGGCCGGTGTGGATCCGGCAGACGGAATGCCGATGTGGTACGACAAGGACGGGAATCTGACCAAGACCTATTCCACCGACAACCGTGTGGCGGACAAGAGCACGACCCCTCTCGGTTTCGGCGGGTTGATCAACAACCTCACGTACGGGAATTGGTCGCTGTCGTTCCAGATCAACTACATTATCGGAGGATATTCACTACCTACGTATGCATCGCTGTTCATCAAGGACGGTTACGACATCACCTCCGGGAATCAGGCTGTCGAGGTCTATCACTATCGCTGGACCACACCTGGAGAGGCTTCCAAGTACCCGATCGCCTCGCAGAAGACAACCAGTTCGGCAAGGTACTCGACAAGGTTCCTCTACAGCAAGACGAATTTCAACCTCAGCAATCTCACATTGTCCTACAGGTTGCCTAAGTCTGTGACCTCTAAGTTGAAAGTTGAAGGGGCTACCGCCTCGCTTATCTGCGACAACCTCTACCTGTTCGTTCCGGGCCAGAGCCGGAAGTTCAACTCGTACAAGACACTCAGCAACGGCTATCCGGTGACCCGGACCATCACTCTCGGCCTTAACGTTTCATTCTGATGACAGCGCTATGATGAAGACAATATATTCAAAGATAATGACGCTGGCCGCTGTGGCCATGCTTTCCGCTTCCTGCCACTTCCTTGAGGTGGAGCAGGTCGGCAAGAGCGACATCGACACTTATTTCTCGGAGGTCTCGGCCCTCCAGCCGGCCTTGAATGGTTGCTACCACCTGTTATATTCATTCTATGACAGGGAGATGCTGGCCTATCCTGAGGTCGCCGGCGACCTTCTGGACCTTTCTTCCAATAATGCGACCTGGGCTAACCAGTACAACTTCATCTCCACCTACATGGAGGAGACAACGGCTGTGGGCTACATCTGGAAACTTGGCTACACCGTCATCCAAAACGTGAACTACATTATCACCTACGCTCCGGAACTGCGGAAGAAGTACCCTGATAGCTCGTCCGTGATCGATAACATCCTGGCGCAGGCCTATTTCCTCCGCGCTCTGACGCATCTGGACATCTGCCTCACATATTCACAGAACTACACGTTTACTTCAGACGCGTCACACCTCGGCATTCCGATAATGACGAGCATTCCAGTTGTGACCGATAAGATGAGGCGGAGCACGGTGAAGCAGGTATATTCCCAGATTGTCGCTGATTTGGAAAAGGCTCTCTCGACATTCACGCCGGACTATTCATTCAATGAATATTTCGCCTCTCCGGCGGCCTGCAAGGCGCTTCTCGCAAGGGTGTATCTCTATATGAATGAATATTCCCAAGCGGCTTCCCTGTCAGCCGAAGTGATGAAGGAGTTCCCTCTGACACCGCGTGACAAGTACAGGAATATGTTCGTGAACGTGGCGACAAGGGGCGGGGAGTCCATCTTGCGGCTCAACGGCTACGACCAGTCTGACTACATCAGTGATCTTTATTATTACGAGAGTCCTTCGGCGAGGCCGTCCTCCAAGTTGAAGGAACTTTTCTCCGATGATCGTGACGTGCGTCTCACGCTTTTCCGTCACAGCGCCTATAATGATCTTTCCGGCAAGGTGGTGGATTACGACAACGTCTGCATGAAGTTTTACTGTACCGACGAGACGACCAACAAATTGGACAGGCATTTTGACCCGTTCATCCTAAGGTCTTCGGAGATGTACCTCGTCAACGCCGAGGCGAATTACGAACTGGGCAACACCTCCGTGGCCATCGATGACATCAAGGCTTTGGAGGCCAGGGCATTGGGCATCGACGCTTCGGAAGTCGTGATCGACGCTTCCTCTTTGGAACAGACTATCCAGAACGAGAGGATGAAGGAGCTCTGTTTCGAGGGCCACCGCCTCTTCGACATCACCCGCCGCCACGAGAATCTGAGCCGTTCGCGCAACTCGACCTCGTCCGTCCTGTCCCTGAAATATCCCGACTACCGTTTTGTCCTCCCTATCCCTCACCTTGAGCTGGAGTCCAATCCGGAGATGGAACAGAATCCTTCATCTAATTAGCGTTGAATCTTTTAAAGAATGAATATGAAAAAGAATATTTTGCTGATAGCTCTGTCTGCCGTTCTGGCGCTTTCCTGCACGAAGGAGTTGCCGGTTTACGACACCCCGTTCTTTTACATCGCGACGCAGGACGGCGCTTCGACGGCGGTGGTCGGTTCGGATGTTGAGAACGTCAATACCTACTATGTGACAATGAGTTCAGTGTCCAGAGGCGAGAACGCTGTCGTGGATTTCTCTGTGACTCCCGGTTCGGGTTTGAAGGAAGGAGTTGACTATGAGGTGGTCACACAGGGAACCTCGCTGGCATTCTTGCCGGGAATATACCGGATGCCTATCCGCATCCGCTGGAAGGAACACGTGCTGGATGACTCGGCTGACAACACCTTGACCATAGCCCTGATTGGCGGCACGGATGGCTTCTGCATCGGAATGCCGGGACCGGATGCCAAGTTCAGCCGGCTGGTCATCACCAAGAAAAATCTGTATAATTAACTAATAGTTCATTTGTTATGAAAAACGCTAGATTATTGTGCGCCGCGTTAGTCGCGTTGACCGCGCTTGCGTCCTGCAACAAGGAAAAAGAGGAACCCGTGATCATTCCTGAGCCTGAACTGACATCTTTCAAGTTCGAGCTTGCCAATAACCAGGAGGCTGTCAGTTCAGACATTGAGGGTGTCATCTCCAAAGGCGCTGTCTCTGTGTCTATGATGAAGACAGCTGACAAGTCCAGACTTGTCGCCACATTCACGGCCAATGAAGGCAATGTTGTGAAAGTAGGCGATGTCGTTCAGGTGAGCGGTGAGACTGTCAATGACTTCACGAATCCGGTTGACTACATCGTTACCAACAGTGACGGCAGCAAGAATGCCATGTACTCTGTCTCTGTCACGAGCGTGAACGGTAAGCTGGAGCCGCTTGTGACATATTCAGCGCTTCCTGTCTCTGATGCCGTCCTGCGTGTCAATCCTGACGACAAGGCTCCGTACATTGCTTTCAAAGAGAAGAGTGTGAGTGGCTCCGAGTCGGCTGGTGCTGACAAACTTACCGTTGTCAATTTCGTGGATGGTGCTTGGAATGTTGTCGGAAGCGTTGGATTTAGTAATAAGGTGGCCTCCTCGAACTTCGATTTTGATGTTGATTCCAAGGGAGGTCTTTATGTGGCCTACGCCAATGACGAGACAAGCCCTAAGAGCGCCAATGTCATGAAGTGCTCAGGAGAGGCATGGTCTGTGGTAGGTTCTGGTGCCGTCAACAATTTTATGGCTCAGAATCTTAGTCTTGCGGCAGTGTCCGACAATAATCTTGTCCTTCTACAGAAGTGTAACGCCAAAGCGGAGCAGTTCAAAAGAAACGATCTTGTGGCATCTTTGTACAACGGTTCTTGGAACAATAGTACCGTTTTGGACATAACATCGATGGCCGCTGTTAAGACCTGCAAGGCTGGAACAACTGCATACGCTTTTGTGATCAGAAGAGGAAATCCGTATCCACATGATGTACTTAAATACGCTGACGGCTCCTGGACAGCGCTGCGTGCGAATTTCGCGAGGGAAGGTGCCTCACAGACCGGTAGTTTTGTTTATGACATCGCAGCCACAGAGGATGGAACAGTTTACCTTCTTACCGTTGACGATGCACAGACTACAAGTGAGTATCGTGTCATTGTCGAGAAATATTCACCTGAGGCAGGATCGTGGTCGATTGTCGGCGGAGGGTATTATCCATTTGTCAACGGAGACAACCACGACGTGGCGAAACTGGCTGTCGCTCCTGACGGAACTCCGTATATGCTGTACTATGACTACAAGAACACTACCCTCAGGCTGACTTGGTTCGACACCGACACCAAGCAGTGGGCGGAGCCTGTCGTGGTCGCTACTGAGGCTCTTTCAAGTCCTTGCATCGCTTTCGCCGCTTCCGGAGTAGGTTACATCGCATTCACCGACGCCAACAATGCCGAGAAAGTGTTCATTTACAGATAGTCTCTGTGCGGTTTTGATGGCGGCGCTGTTCCTCGGGGCGGCGCCATCGTCATATTCACATCCCTTGAGAGTCGCTTTCGTGGGGGATCCGCAGGCGGACGGGATGCGGCAGCTTGAATATTGCCGTAAAACCATCTACAAGGAACTTCGTGAAAGGAAAGATCTTGACCTTGTGATAGTTCTGGGAGACTTGGTGAACAATCAGGTCGATCTGCTGGAGCCGACCAAGGCCAGCCTTGATTCCCTTTCTTGTCCGTGGTTCTGCGTGCCTGGCAACCATGACCGAGATGTCTATCCGGCGATTGACGGCCGTAAGCGCCAGCGTGACATCAGCACCTACCGCAAGGTCTTCGGCTACGAGGACACGACCTTCGTCAAGGGCGGGATCCGCTTTATCCTGATGAATGATGTCAGGCTCGGGGGCAAGGAATATGAAGGCGGCTTGCGGGATTCTCAGAAGGTCTGGCTGGACTCGGTTCTGATGGTCACTCCTAAGAATATGCTCGCGGTCCTTTCCGCGCATATTCCTTTCACCCAGTTCACAGCCAAGGATTCTCTGTTCGCCATTCTGTCAGTCCATCCGAACCTGCTTCTGATTAGTGGACACACACATAAGGTCTGTCGGGATGTGATTGGAATCCGTTCGACTGAACATTATCGTGACCTTGTCGCCGGATCTTCCGTTTCAGCCGATGCTTTAGATGGAGATGTCATGGAAATTCCTGAGGTTCAGGCCGGGGCGACTTGCGGAACTTTCTGGCTCGGTGTCAATGACGAGACTGGTTACCCGGATGCCACGATGGTATGTGGCGCTCCGAGAGGGTACTTTGTCGTTGACTTCAAGCGGAACGGGAAATATTCATTGGCCTATAAAACAGTGCTGAGGGATGATGTCGCGTCGGCGTGGGTCAAAGATGGCTCGGATTTGATTGTCAATGTCTATGGAGGTGCTCCTGACGCGAAGGTTCAGGTGAAGATACCTGGCCGTAAGGGTTGGATCGGGGCAGACCTTGTTGCCAGGACGGCTCCGGAGGTTTTGGCGGTCATCGAGAGAAACAAGTCCATTCCTCGGAAGATCGGCAAGGTTCGCAATCCTGAATATCTGCCGATGAGGAAAACGAACTCTCCTCATGTCTGGGCAGCGAGATTGGACGATCCGTTGGATGATTCTAAGTTTGAATCGGTAAAGATTCGCTACCGTGATCCCGTGATGAGATTCACAGTTCGGACCGTTCTAAAACGTTGCCCGTAGGCTAATTCACTAAAAATGTTTATTTTTGCAACCGGGAAGTTGTCTGAGTCTCTTCTTATGTGAGAAACCGCTTCTTCCCGGTTCATTTTTGTCTAAAGAAAGGCTGTTTTGGCAAGGAAAAAGCAAAGTTCTACTGTTCCGGATCCGGAATATCTCAAAATGCGCAAGGCTTCTCTCCGGCGCACTCATCGTCAGGTGATCTACTTGAACGATAAGGAATTGGCAGCCGTGAAAGAGTACTGTGACCGCTTCGGTGTCAAGGAACGTTCCACCATCTTCCGCGAAGCCGCCATGGAGCGCATCCTTGCCCAGCTTGACGACAGTCATCCGACACTGTTCTGACTAACAAAGTCGGATAAATCCGACCTTTCAACCTCCCTGCACCCCCTTTCAGGGGGAAGAATCGGCCTTCCGGCCGATCGGCAGAAGCCGCCTTGTCGCTCCACCCCGGTGACACATACTTTCTTCACAGCCACACTATCAATTCCGATATCGTAAAATGGCACCAAGCAAGTTTTACTCTCCAGAAAACCGTAGCGGCTTTCTCGGTCAGATAAAATTGTAAAATGGCAGCAAACAACTGCCAATACGGTGTCCTGTGTCGGGTGTGATTATGCCGCCTATACTGTTTGGAATCATAGGTGGCATGCTACCGGCTCTGTACGGGCCCCAAAGCGCGTATGTCGTGCCGCCATATTCACAAATTCTAAATCGCCGGAGTGACGACGGCTTCCATGTTTTCACCACATCATGAAAACTGCCGCCACTATTTTATGTTTTTTATGAATATTTACGTTTTTGTGCGCCATCTTCGTAAGTACGTGTCCACTTTCCCGCATACAATCATTAACTGTATATACGATTATGGCCCAAACTTATTCAAATGATTTCTTCGATCCGGTCAGTGACTGCTATCATTGCTACACTGATGGAAACTGTGCGGATGTAATGTTCCCGGAGACCGATTCGAAAATCTATGGTATGAATGTGATCCCGGCTTTGGCTCAGAAAGCCGGAGTTGCTGTGCTTGCATTTGTGCTGATGGACAATCACGTGCATTTCTGTCTTTATGGTGCGGAAGAGAACTGCCGCCGATTTATGAAAATGTACGTTTTCGCCGTGGCCAACTATTTGACCAAACGTTTTTCACACGAGTACAGAGGGCGAGGTTTCAGGTTTTCTGTCCTGGCGATCACCACAAGGGGACAACTTATGAAGACTATCGCCTACATATTCAGAAATCCGTTGGCTGCTGGATTTGACAAGATGCCATCAGAGTACCGTTGGTCCAACGCATCGGATTGTTTTGTCGGAAGTCGCTCTGTTTTAAAAGGGAACGGAAGCTGTAGACGGACTATCAGAGACCTGACTATGGTTGAGCGAAGGAATATCCTGAAAGTCAGGCATGAATATCCATCAGACTGGACTTTTGATGAATATGGTGTTATCGACACAAGGCTATATTCAGGTGGTCGGATTATAGAGAAGAAGATTTATGGGAGTGTGAGGAGATTCCTTTATTTCCTGGCGTTGAAGTGTGAGGACGAGGTGAATGATTCTATGCTCAGAAATGTGGGTACTTTCTTGAGTGATGCCGATGTCCGTGGCCGCGCCAAGACTTTGAGCCAGGAAAAGTTTGGCCGCCAAGACATTCGCAGACTTCCGCTTGAACAGAAAGTCCAGCTGGTGCGGACGCTTAGGAAAACGATGAGTTGCCCGAACACCCAGATGGCTCGTGTCATCGGTGAGCCGGTCAAAAACTGGATCGGATTCGTTTAGGTCGTAGGGGAGTGAAGAGTTCTCCGGTTAGATGTTGCATGAATTGTTGGTTACACTAAGAGGAAATAGTCTTAAAGCTAAATGGTTCCCCAGCGTGGATTGGTTCTGGCTTGTGGATATAGGCCCGTGTTTGTGGTGGAGATTGTAAAATGTCGGCAGGGAATGTGCCTCTCGGGGCATTCTGTGGGTGTATTTATGCCGCCTAACCATATAGAAAGCATAGGCGGCATATAAAGCGCATTTCGGCTGCGTGTATTGGGTGAGGTTATGCCGCCGTTTTGCAAAACAAAAAACAACCGATGCGGTTGTAGAGGGCCGCATCGGTTGGCATATTCATCAATAATTTTGCTCTACCTCCTGTCGTTGAGGAAGGAGAGGTAGTAGAGGAGGGTGGCGAGGGAGCCGACGGCTGCGATGACGTAGGTGTAGGCTGCCCATTTGAGAGCGTCTATGGCCATAGGTCTGGTCTCGTAGTTGGTGATGCCGGCGTTCTCAAGCCAGTTGACGGCACGGTGGCTGGCGTTGATCTCGACAGGAAGAGTCACGAAACTGAAAAGTGTGGTCATTGCGAAAAGAACCACTCCGGCGATCAGCACAGGATAACTATGGAACATGGAGACCATGAGTACACCGGCCAGAAGAACCCACTGTACTATCCTGTTGGAAAAACTTACGACAGGAACAAGAGCCGTGCGCAACCGCAGTGGCAGATACCCTTTGGCGTGCTGGACAACATGTCCGCACTCATGCGCCGCTACAGCCGCTGCCGCTACGCTGCTTGAGTTGTAAACAGCCTCGCTGAGGTTGACGGTCTTTGTCTGTGGGTTGTAGTGGTCTGTCAGCCGGCCGGGGATGCAAGTAACCTTGACATCGGTGATGCCGTTGTCGGTCAGCATCTTGCGGGCGATCTCCGCTCCGGTCATCCGATTGTTTGTCGGAACATGTGAATATTTCTCAAACCTGCTTTGAAGCATGCTTTGCACGATTTGACCGAGGACCATGACCACGATCATAAGTATCCAGATGGAACCAGTACTCATAATTCAATTAATTTGCAATACTCCGTGACCGGCAATGGCCCGGTGTGAATTCTCTTTCCACATGTGATTGCCCACACAATGCAGACACAGCAACTAATGCGCCAGATTCCAAATGTAGAAATATTGGCGGATATTTTGACAGAAAAACAGTAATTTTGTCAGATTTTTTGCGTTGAATATGTCAAATGGAGTAACAGATTTCTCAAGGCTGGAGCTGAATCTTCAGAATTGTTTGGGCAACTATAGATATTTCCGTTCCAAACTGAACAGGACGACCAAGTTGCTGGTGCTTGTCAAGGCCAACGCCTACGGTCATGGGGCGGTGGAGTTCGCCTTGATGATGCAGAATGCCGGCGCTGACTATCTGGCGGTCGCACTTCCTGTCGAAGGAATGGAGTTGCGCCAGTCCGGCATAAGCCTGCCGATTCTTGTCCTTACAGCCGGCACGGACTACTTCGACGAAATAATTGACAATCGCCTTGAACCTGGAATTCCCAACCTATATACCTTGAAGGCTCTTGTAGCCTCCCTGCAAAGCCGTGGCATCGAGGATTTCCCGATTCACATCAAACTTGACACCGGGATGCACCGACTTGGATTCATGACCAGTGAACTGGATGAACTTATTGAATATCTTGGGACTCATTCAGAGGTAAAAGTCAAGTCTGTATATTCACACCTTGCTGCCGCGGAGGATCCGGCGATGGATCAGTTCACTCTTGGCCAGATCTCGATGTTCGAGACAAATGCCGCGAAAGTAGAGTCAGTGTTGGGCTATCACCCGATGTGGCATATTCTTAATTCTGCCGGCATTGAGAGATTCCCGCGCTTTCAACATGACATGGTTCGCCTTGGTGTGGGAATATACGGGATCAGCGCTCTGCCCGAGGTGCGTCTGAAACCTGTCGCCTCATTGAAGGTCAAAATATTGCAGATCAAGGAACTGAAGCCTGGTGACGGTGCCATAGGTTATGGCCGGCACGGCATGATTGCCCCGGAAGGTACAAGAATTGCCACGATCCCGGTCGGTTACGCCGACGGAATCGACCGCCATTTGGGCTGTGGCCACGCCAGTTTCTCACTGAACGGCCGCCGTGTGCCAACAATAGGCAACATCTGCATGGATATGTGCATGATAGACGTGACTGGCGTACCTGCTGAAGTAGGGGATACCGTGACAATATTCGGTGATGATCCTACCGTCAGCGAGTTGGCTGGCATTCTTGACACGATTCCTTACGAAATCATGACCTCGGTTCCGCGCAGGATCGAGAGGGTGATAGTCCGGAGCCGGTAAGGGACGTGGTCTGCGCCGACAATCAGATGAGGCGCATCTTGGCGTATTTCAGCAGCAGTAGTTTCTCACCGTAGGAGTCGAAGGCGATCTTGGCCTTTAGGTCAGGCACTGTGCCGGTGATCTCTAGGATCTTGCCGTGGCCGAAGCGGTTGTGCTCGATCCGTTGCCCGACTTTGAAATCGGTCATCGGGGCGGGGACAAAATCGGTGTCGGAGATCTTTGGCGGCAGCGGGCGGTTCCGCAGGGCCTCGATCCTTGATGCTGTGTCGGAAGGCCTTGGTGTCGATGCAGGCTTGCGCTCATACCTGACGCTCCCGGAAGATCCGTAGGAATTGCCGCTGCCCATGCCGTACTTGTTGGCTGGACGGTTTCCTCCTCCTCCTCCGAATCTACCTGGCGAGGCGTTGCCGGAGTTGCTTCCGAAGCGTCCTGATGAGTCACCTCTGCCTGTGGAACCATAACCGGAACTGCCGGAAAAGCGACCGGAATCGTACCCTGAGCCTCCTGAAAAACGCCCGGAACCATTTCCATGGCCGAATCCACGGGAACCGAACCCTCCGAAATCCTCGAAATCAAGGCTGTCCTCGTCCGAGAAGTTGTCATTCATCAGAGGATTGGCGATGTATTTTGTGTCAATTTCCTTTATGAAACGGCTCGGGGAGTTGGACTCGTGCTTGCCGTTGCGCATCCTGGTGTTGGCGAACGAAAGACTCACCGCTTTCTTGGCTCTGGTCATAGCAACGTAGAAAAGACGGCGCTCCTCCTCGATGTCAGCCGGAGATGCCAGCATCCCGCCTGACGGGAATATGTTCTCCTCCAAACCGGCTACGAAAACGTACGGGAACTCCAGACCTTTGGCCGAGTGTACGGTCATCAAGGCTATCTTGTTGTTAGTGTCCTCTTCGTCTTCCACGTCCACGTTGGACAGCAGGGAGATGTTCTCAAGGAAAGCCCCCAGTGTGAAGACAGGATATTCAATCTCGGAATCCTCCTCGGCCTGTCCTTCCGCCAAGAGGTCGCGGAGATAACTATCCCTTTGCTCCTCAATGAAATGTGTGACGCTATTGATAAGTTCTTCGACGTTGGATGCCCTTGATTGGGCCTCGATTGACGGGTCGTTCTTGAAAAAAGCGTACAGACCGCAGGCATTTGAGATACCGAGAGCCAGTTCGTCAGCGTTAGTGGTGGCCTCCTTGGATGCGAAACTGTCGATCATCTCGCAGAATGAGCGGATCTTGGCGACCGCCGCCTGCTTGAGGCCGTAGTCAGCGAATTTCTCTGAATATGCCGCCTTGAACAACGAACATTTCAGGTCGAAAGCCATCGCAGCCAACGCATTGAGCGAAGTGTCTCCGATCCCTCTGGCCGGTGTGTTCACGATCCTCTTGAACGACTCGTCATCGTTGACATTCACGACCAGTTTCAGATAAGCCATCATATCCTTGACCTCGGCTCTGTCGAAGAACGAGTTGCCGGAGTAGATCATGTACGGCAGGTTCCTCTTCCTTAAGGCCTCCTCCAAGGCCCTGGACTGGGAGTTTGTCCTGTAGAGAATGGCGAAATCCTGATACTTGGCGTGGTCGGACTGCATTCTCTCCACAATCTCCGAGGCGATGGTGACGGCCTCGTCCTGTTCCGACCAACTCTTCAGAAGGCGGATCTTCTCGCCCTCCTCACCGACGGCCACGCAGGTTTTCGGAATCCTGTTCTCGTTCTTGGCTATCAACGAGTTGGCTGCATTCACGATGTTCACCGTCGAGCGGTAGTTCCTCTCCAGACGGAAAATCCGGCACTCAGGGTAGTCTTTCTTGAAATTAAGAATATTCTCGATCTTGGCCCCTCGGAAAGCGTAGATTGACTGGGAGTCGTCACCCACAACGCAGAGATTACGGTGCTTTTCAGTTAATTTCTTAAGAATCAGGTACTGGGCGAAGTTCGTGTCCTGATACTCATCCACGAGATAGTAGTCGAACCGGGACGCTATCGCCTCCTTGGCCTCGGGAAAATCCCGAAGCAGGATATTCATATTCAGTAATATGTCATCGAAGTCCATCACACCAGAATTCTTGCACTTCTCGGCGTAGCGGGAGTAAATGTCGCATATTCTTGGTTTACGGGCGTGCGTGTCATTGATGATCGCCTGCTGGTTGTTCCGGTAGGCGGTGGCGGTGATGAGGTTGTTCTTCGCCATTGAGATTCTTGACAGCACGTCCTTCGGCTTATAGACCTTGTCGTCCAACCCAAGTTCCTTTATGCACGCCTTTATGCCGCTCACCGAATCGCTCGTGTCGTAGATGGTGAACGAGGAAGGGTAGCCGAGCGAGGCGGCATATTCCCTTAGAAATCTTATGAATATGGAGTGGAAGGTTCCCATAAAGAGCCTTCTGGCCTTCCGTTCGCCGACCATCACCGCGATCCTCTCCTTCATCTCCGTGGCAGCCTTCTTCGTGAAGGTCAAAGCCATTATTCTCGCGGGGTCGCACCCCCTCTCCAGAATGTAGGCGATCCTGCTCGTCAACACCCTTGTCTTTCCAGATCCCGCACCAGCCACTATCAGCACCGGTCCGTCCACATTGCCGACCGCCTTCTTCTGCTCGTCGTTCAGCCCTTCAAAAATAGCGCTTTCGTTCTTTTCCATATCGGGTACGAAATTACGGAAATTTTTTTGATTTGTTTGAAATGTTCTTTTGAGACGAAAATACGCCGTGGTAAGTGCGCGTATAGAGATCCTGCTCCGATGGGTGCGAACTCTCAATATGAGAATGTCCTCCGAAACGGCATTCTGCCGGAGAAACGAGAGATATAACTAGCATGTCCGGAGAAGATGGCTTTCACCGGACAAATTTCTATTGGTAGATAAAAAGAAACTCTAGTTTAATCCCTCGTCTTTCAGACCTTCTTCTGAAAAGAATAATCGCAAGGAGGTATCTGACTTAGTGTACATTCCGTCAGTTTCATGTCATTCATACGCGCAAGCGGATGAATCGGATAGCCTTTTTTGCTTATCCCCAGGCACCAATATTTGTATTTTGACGATGGTAATGCCTCTTCTATGGCTCTGATAACTTTGGAAAACTGCTCTTCGTTATGTCTGAACGAATTACCGAAACAGAAAAGGACATTATGGATACGACCATGGCGCTCTTGTATAAGGGATTTGATTTCCTCAATATTATCCTTAGGAAGATGTGTACTATCTATATTCTTTAACATAGATGGGTCTTTTGCGATTACTGGTGTCAGATTAACGAACAATACGCTATCATATGTCGTATCACCTTCTCTATTGCCAATGACCAACTTGCACACGCGACAGACAGTTCGACCGAAAGATTGCTCTTCGGGGGCAGTTTTACCTCCCGGATTAACCCCTACGACCAAGATAGTGTTTTTAGGAATTTCTGTCGTGGATAACTCAAGAGAATAACGGTATTCTCCTTTCTTCCAATCATTGGCAAGGCAGTAAAGTGTCGTCTCACCATCAACTTTACATTCAAATGGAATTGCTTTCATTGGTACTTTAGCTTTGGTTCTATTGTACAAAAATATGAATTATTCTATGTTTATCATTAAGGTTTTGCGGAAACTTATGGAAAATAACGGAAAATGAACCGCCCCTGAAAGTCCGTGCAGGAAAGCCAATGACAACAACTGCAAGATGTTTTTCGGATTTGCGTGGATAATTGTTATATTTGCAGGTTGTAAAAAATATGGTTGTATTACAATCAACACTAATTATATGTCAAACATCATCGATTTGAAAAAGGGTCTGAACATTCCGATCAGCGGAGCGGCGGCCCTAGAAGCAAAGAAGACGATCGTGCCTGACACCGTTGCCATCAAACCGACGGATTTCAAGGGTTTTTCCCCGAGACTCCTCGTGAAGGAAGGCGACAAGGTTCTGGCAGGATCCCCTGTTTTGGCAGACAAGCAGCACCAGGACATCCTCCTGACCTCTCCGGTAAGCGGAACGGTCTCCGGGATTGTCAGGGGAGAGAAGAGAAAGCTTCTCGCTGTGCTCGTGAAGGCTGACGGCACCAATGAGGCCGTCGATTTCGGAGCCAAGAATCCTTCCGGTCTTAAGGCCGAGGAGGTGAAGGAAGTCCTTCTCAAGAGCGGTCTGTGGCCATTCGTCATTCAGAGGCCTTATGGAATCATCGCCGATCCGGCTTTGACACCTAAGGCTATTTTTGTGTCCGCATTCTCCACGGCTCCTCTCGCGGCTGACGCGGAGTTCGCCTTCAAGGATGAGGTCGCTGCCATTCAGGCTGGTATCACGGCTGTGTCCAAGCTCGCAAAGGTTCACGTCTGCGTGAACAGTGAGACTTCGGCTTTCGCAAAGCTCACTGACGCTACTGTCCACACAGTAAACGGCAAGAAGCATCCTGCCGGCAATGTGGGCGTGCAGATCAGCCACATCTCGCCGATCAAGAAGGGCGAGACTGTCTGGACACTGTCCCTGCTTGCTCTCGCAGCCATCGGCAAACTGCTCAAGACCGGCAAGCTGGATCTTACCCGCAAGGTCGCTGTGACCGGACCGGTTGTCAAGGACGCTTCTTACGTTGTCACCCTTCCTGGAATGCCTATCAAGGCTTTGGCTGGTTACTACGACAACAGCGTTGAGACCCGTTTCATCAGCGGAGACGTACTTTCCGGCGAGAATGTAGGAGAGGATGGTTACCTTGGATTCTTCGACAATCAGGTTACCTTGATCAAGGAAGGACGTGAAAGGGAAATCCTTGGATGGGCGAAACCTTTCAGGTTCAACCAGTTCAGCTCTTCGATGACTTACTTCTCATGGCTTCTGCCTAAGAAGAAGTACAACATGGACACCAACACCCACGGCGGCGTGCGCGCGTTCGTGGTTTCGGATGTATATTCAAAGGTTCTCCCTATGGATCTTTTCCCAGTCTATCTGATCAAGGCATGCCTTGCCGGGGACATCGAGAAGATGGAGCAGTTCGGAATCTATGAGGTTCTTCCTGAGGACTTTGCCCTTTGCGAGTTCGTGGATCCTTCAAAGAACGACATCCAGGCTATCATCGCCAAGGGAATCGACCTCATGATAAAGGAAATGGCTTAAAGGATTATCGCTATGGAAGAAAACACAGTAAAACCAGGCCTTTTCGAGAAAGGCGGAAAGTTGGGGTGGCTGCATTCTACATGGGATGCCTTTGACACCTTCCTCCGCGTTCCTGCCACTGTGACCGCCAGAGGCGCTCACGTCAGGGATGCTGTTGACATCAAGAGAATCATGATCATCGTCGTGCTGGCCGTTGTCCCTGCCGCTTTGTTCGGTATGTGGAATGTCGGCTACCAGCACAATCTCGCGGTCGGAGACCTTCCGGGATTCTGGAACCAGTTCTTCTGGGGACTTCTCAAGGTTCTCCCGCTCTATCTCGTTTCCTACATCGTAGGTCTTGGAATCGAGTTCGCCTCCGCCCAGATCAAGGGTGAGGAGGTCAACGAGGGTTACCTCGTGTCCGGTATGCTCATTCCGCTCATCGTCCCTGTGGACGTTCCGCTTTGGATGCTCGCCATCGCTGTGGCCTTCGCGGTCATATTCGGCAAGGAAGTATTCGGCGGCACTGGTATGAACTTCCTGAACCCGGCTCTCCTCTGCCGCGCTTTCCTGTTCTTCTCTTATCCGATCTCAATGTCTGGATCAGAGGTATGGGTTGCGCCTCGCTGCGGAGCCGACGCCATCTCTGGCGCCACACCTCTTTCTTATATGTCAGAGGGACAGGGTGCGCTTGAGGCCATCAACAACGCAGGTTACAGTTTCTGGAATATGTTCGCGGGAATCATCCCCGGCTCTGTCGGTGAGACCTCGGTGATCGCCATCCTTATCGGTGCCGTCATCCTCATATGGACCGGTGTCGCAAGCTGGAAGATCATGGTTTCCTCCGTTGCCGGAGCCCTTCTTGTCGGCTGGCTCGCCAATGTCTGCGGTGCCACTGATGTCCCTGCCTACTACCAGCTTGTCATGGGTGGTTTCGCTTTCGGTACCGTCTTCATGGCGACCGACCCTGTCACTTCAGCCCAGACTGAGACCGGAAAGTGGATCTATGGATTCCTTATCGGAGTTCTATGCGTGGTTGTCAGACTGTTCAACCCTGGCTACGCCGAGGGCATGATGCTGGCCATCCTCCTCATGAACACATTCGCTCCGCTGATCGACCACTATGTGACATCAGCCGCTACTGGCAGAAGAGCAAAAAAGGTAACAATCGCTTAATTTTCAAGGAATATGAATACTAACGGTAACGCATACACAGTAATCTACACGACAGTTGTCGTGGCCCTTGTAGCGGCGATTCTTGCCTTCGTGGCGATGACGCTCAAACCAAAGCAGGATGCCAACATCAAGGCCGAGACCATCAGCCAGATGCTGACAGCCGCACAGTTCTACACAAAGGACGAGTGCAGCGCTATGGGTAACGACAAGGTTCTGGAAGCATATTCACAGAACATCAAGGAAGCCTACACCATCAACCTGAAAGGCGAGAAGGTCCGTGACCTCAACACCGATGTCAAGAGCATCGAGCTTCAGGATGGTCTCAAGGCTCAGAACAAGAACATCAAGGACGGCAGTGACGCAGCAGACCTTCCTGTCTATGTCTTTAACAAGGACGGCAAGTCTGTCACGGTTGTCCCTGTCTATGGCGCTGGTCTTTGGGGACCTATCTGGGGCTACATCGCCCTTGACGAGGATCTCCAGACAATCGTCGGCGCATATTTCGATCATGACAGCGAGACTCCTGGTCTCGGTGCCAAGATCAAAGACGACCCTTCTTTCAGGGCCGAGTTCATCGGCAAGAAGGTGAATGTGGCCGCTGATCCGATGTTCAGTGTCGTAAAGGTTGGAACTCCGGCCGATGAGAACAGCTCGGTTGACGCCATCACCGGCGCGACAATGACCAGCAAGGGTCTTGGCGAGGCCATCGCTTTCTGGCTCAAGGCCTATGCTCCGTTCCTTTCCTCTGTCGTTCCGGCCGAGGAGTGCTGCGGTGGTAACGGTGGTGAGTGCGATGGCTCTATGCCTTGCTGCTCAGACTCTTCAGCGGTAAAATGCCCTGTAACAGAATAATCAAGGAGGAAGTAATATGAACAAAGAACTCAAAGAAACGATTCTTAACCCGATTTTCAAGGGCAATCCTATCACTGTCCTTGTGCTGGGTATCTGCTCCTCCCTCGCTGTAACAGTCGAGTTGAAGGGAGCGCTTGTCATGGCCCTCTCCGTGACCATCGTCACAGGCCTTTCCAGCCTTGTACTCTCGATGATGAGAAACACCATTCCTAACCGTGTGCGCATCATCGTGCAGCTGGTGGTTGTGGCCATGATGGTAATCCTTGTGGACCAGTTCCTGAAGGCCTACGCCTACGGAATCGACAAGCAGCTGTCAGTCTATATCGGCCTTATCATCACAAACTGTATCGTGATGGGACGTATCGAGGCTTTCGCCCTTGGCAACAAGCCAATCCCTTCACTGCTTGACGGTCTCGCCAATGGTGTAGGATATGGTTTGATTCTCATCGTTGTGGCTTTCTTCCGTGAACTCTTCGGCTCCGGCACCTTGTTCGGTCTGAGGATCATCCCTGAAAGCTTCTACGCCGCGGGCTATGTCAACAACGGTCTCGTGATCCTCCCTCCGATGGCGCTGATCCTCATCGGCTGCATCATCTGGATCCAGAGAAGCATTCAGAAGGACCTTCAGGAAAAATAACGACAAAGACAAGTACTGATTATGGAATATTTAAGCTTATTCGTAAAGTCAATATTCGTTGACAATATGATTTTCGCATACTTCCTTGGTATGTGCTCGTACCTGGCGGTATCGAAAAATGTGAAGACAGCTTCCGGTCTTGGTGTCGCTGTTATATTCGTCCTTCTTGTGACATTGCCGATCAACTATCTTCTCAACAAGTATGTGCTTGCTCCTGACGCTTTGATAAAAGGTGTGGACCTGAGCTTCCTCAGCTTCATCATATTCATAGCCGTCATCGCGGCCTTCACTCAGCTTGTCGAGATGATCGTGGAGAAATTCGCTCCGGCACTATATTCATCACTCGGAATATATCTTCCTTTGATCGCCGTGAACTGCGCCATCCTTGGTGGTTCGCTTTTCATGCAGAACAAAGATTTCGTGAATGTAGGTGAGGCTTCTGTTTACGCTCTTGGTTCCGGAATCGGCTGGTTTCTCGCCATCGTGACACTTGCCGCGATCAGGGAGAAGATGTCCTACTCGAAGGTCCCTGCAGGACTCAGAGGCATCGGTATCACTTTCATCACTGTGGGTCTGATGGCCATGGCTTTCATGACTTTCATGGGATTGACAATCTAATTAGGAGGCAGAGAATATGTTTTCAACAGTAATATCAGCTATCATCACAATTGTGGTTGTGACCGTTGTTCTGGTCGCTCTGCTTCTTTACGTGAAGATCAAGCTCACGCCGGACGGAACTGTCAAGATCGACATCAACGCCGGAAAGAAGACTCTTGATGTGCCTCAGGGCGGCGACCTTCTGCACACTCTCGCTGATCAGAAGATTTTCCTTCCTTCCGCTTGCGGTGGAAAGGCAAACTGCGGTCAGTGCAAGGTTCAGGTGCTTGAAGGCGGCGGAACCATCCTTCCTACCGAGACCGGTTTCTTCAGCCGCAAGCAGATCAAGGACGGCTACAGGCTCGGTTGCCAGGTAAAGGTCAAGGAGAATATGAAGATCCAGGTTCCGGAGTCCACCCTCAGCGTTCAGAAGCTTGAGTGCGAGGTTATCTCCAACAAGAACGTGGCCACCTTCATCAAGGAGTTCACGGTGAAGCTTCCTGCGGGAGTTCACCTTGACTTCAAGTCTGGTGAGTACATTCAGATTGACATCCCGGCCTACGACCTTGATTTCTCTACTATTGATGTGGATGACATCTATAAGGCCGACTGGGAGAAGTACGGTTTCTTCGGCATCAAGACGAAGAACGAAGTTCCTACGGTCAGGGCCTACTCCATGGCCTCTTATCCGGCTGAGGGTGACATCATCAAGTTGAACGTCCGTATCGCCACTCCTCCGTTTGACAGGAGCCAGCCTAAGGGTGTGTTCAAGATGCTGCCTGTTCCTCCGGGAGTCGGTTCATCTTACGTCTTCACCCGCAAACCGGGCGACAAGGTTTGGATCTCAGGTCCGTTCGGTGAGTTCCTTCTTCCGAAGAATGATCCTGATTCTCAGGAATATATCTTCGTGGGTGGTGGCGCTGGTATGGCTCCTTTGAGAAGCCACATCATGCACCTCTTCAAGACCCTCAAGACAAAGCGTGAGGTTCATTTCTTCTATGGAGCCCGCAGCCTTGTCGAGGCATTCTACCTTGAGGACTACGCCGAGATCGAGAAGGAGTTCCCTAACTTCCACTTCCATCTGGCTCTTGACCGTCCTGATCCGGCAGCGGATGCCGCTGGAGTCAAGTACACGGCCGGTTTCGTTCACAACGTGATGTACGAGACATATCTCAAGAACCACGAGACTCCGGAGGACATAAAGTACTTCATGTGCGGACCTCCTATGATGGTGGCTTCCGTCAACAAGCTGCTTGACAGCCTTGGAGTGCAGCCGGAGAGCATCCTTTACGATAACTTCTCTTAATTGAGACATTGTACCACTAAAGGGAGTTGGCCTAAAAAGCCAACTCTTTTTTTATGTGAATATGTTGGTAAAGAAGGTCAAAAATTGCGTGGGTATATTCAAAGATTGTTAAATTTGCGGTATGATTGACAAAAAAGTGCAGATGATGGATGCCGGCATGGTGCTGTTCACGAGCGAGAAACCGTTCGGGACGGTGCTAGGGGGCATCAAGGCTGAGATGACAAAACTCGGAGATGTGAAAAGATCAAACGAAATCTCGCCGAATGAACTTCCTGACACGACAGGGGAGTGCGACTTGTTCGTGGATTGGTCCACACCATTGCGTTGGCGCGCCATTTCATGTCGCCTTGAGGATGCCGGTCTTATCGGACACAACTCCGATGGAGAGGAGATCCGGCGTTATGCTCTTTGTTTGAAGGAAGGTGATAAGAACAGGAAAGGGAAGGTCGCAGTTGTGCTCCTTTCCGCTGCGATATTCGTTGTGTTGGGAATATTCGGAATAGATGGTGTACCGGGAATGGTTACTCTCCTGTCCGGTATTGTACTGGCCGCATGTGTCATGTTTTGGGGGCTGAGACCAAGTGTCAAGGCGCAAAGATCTATTGGGAACCTTCTTCAGGCAGCGCGTGAGGCGAAGTGATTTTCAGCTTTGATCATGGTTGTTTTTGTGCTTGGGAAGGTGCTTTTCATGCAAATCTTGATGCAGATAAAGAAAAACAGTATAAAAATCGTTTCATATTGTTGATTTGTATGAAAGAATTTGTATATTTGACATGAAGTTTTTCATAGTTTAAGTTTAGGTTAAGTAGCGGGGTGATCGCAGTGACTGCGATTGCCCCGTGAATTTTATATAAAAAACATAAATTTACGTTTCTTTCGGAAAACTATTTCTGTTTCTTTTCATTATTTACGTTTTGTACCCATACTTTTGCAGACGGCTCGCAACGGTGCGGACCGTTAATTTTTTTACAACTATGAAGAGTTCTATCAGATTCCTTTTCAAGACCTCACTGCTGGGAATGACGGTTGTGTCCGTTCTGGCATTGGCATGCAACAAGATTCCTTCAGAAAACGCCCAGGGAACGTTAAGCTGGGGTTTCTCACAGCGACTGCTTACTCGGGCTACTGTGGATTTACCTGACACCGATGCTTTTATTCTGACCGTAAGAAATTCGGCTGGTGATGTCCTATATGATGGAGCGTACGGCGATTCTCCTGAATCAATGCTTGTGAACCCAGGAAGTTACACTGTGAAGGCTGTGTCCAGAGTGTTCGACAAACCTGAATTTTCCGCCCCACAGTTCGGTGACGAGCAGGTCGTGGTTGTCCAATCAGGAGCTAACGCGAAAGCCCGCTTGAACTGTACGCAGCTTAACTCAGGCCTGAGGTTACGTCTCGATGCTGATTTCAGCACAGTCTATCCGGAAGGTTCCGTGACTGTCTCGTCGGTTGACGGAGAACTCAGGTATGGACGTGCGGAAGAGCGCGTAGGGTATTTCAAGGCCGGTAACGTCACCGTCTCGTTGAACGATGGGACCTCCACGAATGTCCTGCTGACACGTTTTCTGGAAGCTTGCGAGATTCTTACATTGGGAATATCCTGTCCGGCTGTCGAGCCTCCGAAACCTGGAGAGGAGGGAGGTATCTCAATTTCGGTTGACACGAGCAGAGTCTGGAGCAGTATGGACTATGAGATCGGTTCGGGGCAGGGGGCAGAGCCTGGCACAACTCAGGCGATGGCTTATAGTGTCGGGCAAGCCAAGGAGCATATCGGTGAGAAAGGCGTTTGGGTTTGCGGCTATGTCGTAGGAGGAGACCTGTCATCCGCAAAGGAAGGCATTTCGTTCACGGCCCCGTTTACATCCATGACCGGCCTTGCTATCGCCTCGCGTTCATCAGTCAAGACCAAGAGTTCGTGCTTCTCTGTCAAACTGCCCAAAGGGGACATCCGTACAGCGTTGAATCTGGCTGATAATCCGGATCTTGTCGGCAGGAAGATCTTCTTGAAAGGGGACTTGATCGCGGCGTATTATGGCATCCCGGGCATCGAGAATATTACTGAATATGCTCTGAAATAACTGTTAGCCAAATAATTATCTCTTATGAAAATCAAACCTAACAGGGCGGCATGCGCCGCCGTGCTGGCACTGCCATGCCTTTTGACCGGACATGCGCAAGACAAGAAAGTTCCAAGAGCATGGGAATTCGGCCTTGGTGGAGCAGCCATGAACATCACAAGGACCACCGTGTCGAATTTCCACCAGACTGCCGGAGGAGACTACATCTTCAATCTGGAGGAGAAGATGTTGTATGGCGGGATCGAACTTTATTCGGCCATGGAACTGAAAAAATGGCTGTACGCTGATCTTCAGGGAACTGTCGGACTTGCCAGATACTATGAGGCTGAGTGTGAAAAGCAGGGATATTCATTGATGGCCGGTCCGGGGTTGCAGTTCCGTCCGTTTGTCAGAAGTGAATGGATCCAGCCATATCTTAGAGTGGGAATCAATTGCTTCCACAAGAGTTTCCCGACCGCATATTTCGGACAGTTTGAGGGGGATGTTACCAAAGAGGCTTTGTGGAAGGCTGAGGATGCATGGAACAGAGGCTATACTTTCGACTCGGACACATTTTTCCCGGTGTCGGTTGGAGTCGGCGTGATAGGATGGTTGGGCAACCGGTTGGGAGTGCATATTCAAGGACAATATAATCGTTCGATAGGCACCGACGGGATAAACTTCGCTCAAGCTTCTGTCGGTGTCGTGCTGAGGGTAGGAGGTCGCGACAAGAACAAGACAGCCGCAGACCGTTATATTCCTAAGCATCTTGATGAATATGCCTCCCTTTATCCACATAAGGTTGTGGAGAAGGAAGTTGTACGCGAGAAGCCTGTGGAGGTTATCCGTGAGGTCATCAAGGAGGTACCGTTGGAAAAGACCCTCGCCGAGTTGCTGGACAATGTGAACTTCGATTTCGACAAGGCCACGATCACGGCCGACTCGCAGCTCATTCTTGACGAGATAGCTAACACATTGGCGGCTTTCGCCGATACACGTTTTCTTGTCGCCGGCTACACTGATGCCAAGGGTTCCGATGAGTACAACGATAAGCTTTCCCTCTCTCGCGCGAAGGCGGTTTATGAGGCTCTTGTGTCAAGAGGAATCCCTGCGTCCAGATTGTGTTACAGAGGTTTCGGCAAACGCGTCGCTTTGGCTCCAGACACGGCTTCTGACGAGCAACGCAGGGGGGACCGTAAGGTTGTTATCGAAAGGGTGACTTCAGAGTCATTGTGGAATTATCTTAACCAACTATAAATCATATTGTTTTTATGAGAAAGAATTTCAGATTGCCAATTGCCTCCCTCATCGCTTTGGCGGCGTTGGTGTCATGCAACACCCTTGAGGTGACAATGCCTATAGGCCCACGTGGGGAGCAGGGTATCCAAGGGGTTCCCGGAAAGGACGGACTGTCCGCTTATGACTTGTGGGTCAAGGCTATTCAGGAAAAACAGATTGATTACACCGGTCCTGTTGACATCAATCATTTCTTCATCTATTTGAAAGGCAAGGATGGAGCGGACGGAACTAACGGAACCGACGGTAAGTCGGCTTATGAGTTGTGGAAAGAATACGTCATGTCGGGTGTGGATGACCCTCACAATCCCGGAAACCAATGGGACAAGTCCAAGACATCAATGGCGGATTTCTTTTGGTTCCTTACCGGGAACAACGGTTCGGACGGACTGATCCCTTACATCAAGGATGGAAACTGGTGGATAGGCGATTCTGACACCGGTGTCAAAGCAAGGGGAGAGAAAGGTGACGCAGGAGCCTCTGGCAAGAATGGCATTGATGGCCAAAGCGCTTACGAAATGTGGAAGGAATATGTCCGTGAGACGATAAGTGCTGGAGGTACGGTCACTGATCAGAATGGTAACGTGATCTCGTTGGATGATTTGTCTGTTCAGAAATTCTTCCAATACTTGACTGGCAAGGCTGGGGATAAAGGAGAAAAAGGAGACGCTGGACTTGACGGAAAAGATGGTGCCAACGGGAAGGATGGGCTGACTCCGGAGATTGATCCTGAGACTGGAGAATGGATATTCGTGAATAAGGAGTCGAAGGATACTGTGTTTACCCACATACAGTCCAAAGGTCTTGATGGCAAGGATGGTGTTGACGGTAAGGATGGCCAGGACGGTGCCACTCCGGAAGTAGGATCGAACGGCAACTGGTGGATAGGTGGCGTTGACACCGGAATAAAGGCGCAGGGGCCGAAAGGTGACACTGGCTCTGCCGGCAAGGATGGGGCCGATGGAAAAGACGGCGTTGACGGAAAGGATGGAGCTGACGGTAAGAACGGGTCTGACGGCAAAGATGGAGTGAACGGTTCCGCCGGAAAATCTGCCTATGAGCTATGGGTTGCGGATGTCATGTCCGCGTCAGGTCTGGATGATCCGAAGAATCCTGGTCATAAATGGGATCCGTCGAAAACCTCCGTGGCTGATTTTTATGAATATCTCAGAGGCTCGGCAGGAACTTCCGGCTCTGACGGCAAGGATGGCGTGGCTGGTAAGGATGGAACCGATGGAAAGGACGGAGCGGATGGCGCTGATGGCAAGGATGGAAAATCCGCCTATGATTTGTGGAAAGAACTGGTTCTCAGCAATGAAGGGTTGGACAACCCTGATAATGGAGTGTATGATGCTGACATCTATCCTAAATGGCCGAGGTCTGCGGTTTCAATCTTGGATTTCTTCAAGTACCTCAGGGGAAGTAATGGAGAGTCGGCGACTTCTTTTGCTGTAGTTGACACATTGTATGTTGAGGAGGCTGATTGGACCAAGTACAATGTTGCTCCTGTCAGGTCAATGGCAAAAGTGAAACTGGTCGCTGAAGCGAGTGACACCACCTATGAATATGTCAACCCGTATTCAGGTGGCTGCGCCCTGATTGTGACCGAGCCTGGGCCGATAGCGATACCGAATTGCACGGTACGCTTCAATGATCAGGATGGAAACTCTTACGAAAAGACATCTGACGAAAGAGGATACATCTATCTGACTCGCGACGAGTTGCCGGAATGGCATGCCGGTGCCCCATCGATCTCAGATTTGTCATCAAGGACCAAACCGTCAAGCTTTTCATTCAGGGGCAAGACCATCACTGACGCGTGTCATATCGCCGCGACATGCGGTGTCCCGTACAAAGTGAAAGTCAATGTGAAAATGACTGGCTCGTCTTGGGTTAACACAAGGATTTCAGCCACCTATGTAGTCACACGAACGGTTGAAGGTAATGACGAGACAGGTTGGGGAGGATTCGGATTTCCCGGAAGTGATGCGAAAACAGGTTACTTCATGTACCGGTGTCTGAACGATGTGAACAAGTTCAGAAAAATGGATCTGAATTCGAACTATGAAACGCCTGCCGACTACATCGTCGGAGATCATTTTATGAAGTTCGGCAATAAGGGCATTGAGAACGAATGGGACAGATTGTGTGATACAGTCCCGAGTACTACGGTCATGCCTGTGAAGTTCGGTGATGGCGCTCTTCCGACCGTCATGGATGTTAATTATGTGCCGGTAAAACCCAAAGAGAAGAAAAGTTATTATGATGAGCCATTCCCGGATTACGGATTTGAACTGGAATCATCGTCCAAGACAATTATCCCTGAATATTGCGGTATAGGCGGATTTAATGTGAGTGGAGTCAGAGGTGGATCAGATGATGAACCATTCACCAGCTACAATGACAAGCTCGTGCTGTCCGAGGATGGCACCAGGAAGGTTCCGGTCAACAAGACCAACTATGAATTGATCCTTGGACAGACTTCGTTTAGTTTCTCGTTCGATTATTCAACTTTCGGTCATGTGTACGAGAGGAAGGCTTATTACGATTCCGTGACGGACACTTATAGGTTCAAGAGGTATGATACGATGCTGGATTATTTGGCCCAGACCACCCCGGCATTGGATCACAAGTACGCCACAACGCTCATGAACGAAGGTGTGCTCTCGGGTGTGACCATCAGGAACAGCATACCGGTATATCTGAACTCAAAGGATGGAGTGGTTGTCGCCGATAAGAATGAACCTTTCATAATCAGGAATGTCTATGATGGATTTACCATGAAATTCACTTCGTTTTCTGTTAAGGACATGTACTATGGCGAGGTCGAAGGAACATTCCATTATAAGGCTTCAGACCCTTATCGGGCATCAATCACGATAGGCGGCAAGGAATATGTCTTCCAGGCCATTCTGGATTCCAGAAGCGCTCCTTTGCCGTGATCATTTGATCTTTGTCTTTTGTTTTTGTTCATAATCTGGCAAAGGGTGACTAAAGTCTTTTTAGTCACCCTCTTATGGTTGTGTCGAAAGCCAAAAACAACTATTGGCTGATCGCGCTACCTCAGATAGTCGTCAAAGTAATTGGTAACCTTGTCCATAAGATGTATTCTCCACGTACCGAAGACATTGTGTTCTGAACAAGGGTAAGGGAAATAATCCAGCTGGACGTTCTCTTCGATGCATTTCTGGACGAAATTCAGACTGTGTTGCCAGACCACGGTGTTGTCTATCGCTCCCTGGCAGATGAGCAGTTTGCCCTTGAGGTTCTTGACATTGTTGATAAGGCTGGTCTGGGCGAAACCGTCAGGGTTTGTGGCCTCGGTGTCCATGTAGCGCTCACCGTACATGACCTCATACCATTTCCAGTCGATGACCGGGCCGCCGGCCACCCCGACCTTGAATGTTTCCGGATAGTTGGTCATCAGGGAGATGGTCATGAATCCTCCGTAGCTCCAGCCATGGACTCCGATTCTGTCGGAATCCACGAAAGGCAAGGATTTGAGCATATTGATTCCTGCCATCTGGTCGGCCATCTCATTCTGGCCGCAGTGACGGTGGATGGCTTTCTCGTATTCAGCACCTCTGTTCTGGGTCCCGCGGTTGTCCTGCACGTAAACGATGTAGCCTTTCTGGGCCATAAGCATCTCCCACATGCGAACCTGCCCGAGCCATGTGTTCTGGACCATCTGGGAATGTGGACCTCCATAGACGTAGAGGATGACAGGATATTTCTTCGCCGGGTCGAAATCCGTCGGGAGGAACAGCCTGTACCAGTTGTCATAATTGCCGTCAGCGCTTTTGACAGTCCCTAAAAGTACTTCTCCGGTCTTGTAGCCCTTGAGAGGATCCTCGGAGGTGACAAGGTTGCGTACAAGCTTCCCGTCGGCTGTCATGATGTTCGTGACGTGTGGCACATTGAAACTGCTGTAGTTGTCGATGTATCTGGTGCAGTCCTCGTTGAGGCTGATTGTGTGCCAGCCTTCTTCGGTTGTCAATCTGACCGGCTTCCCGAATCTGGTCTTGTTCACGATGTCTGCCGGAATCCTTGACATGTTCTGTACGTCTGGCCTCCGGGACTGTCGAAGAGGCATACGTACCTCGATCCTGAACAGATGGTTCTCCACCGGCGAAACCTCGGCGGAAGTGTAATAGACGAACCTGCCGTCATTGGCAAGGTACTCCACATCTGCGTCAACCTCTGTCAGCCTCCTGACTGTGCCAAGTGTGTCACATAGGTAAAGGTTGCGGTACCCGTCCCTGTTGTTCGTCCTGTAGATGAATGAATATGTCCCTTTGAGAAAATGCTGTGGATCCAGCGGTTCCACATATCGTGAGTCATCCTCTGTCAGGATTGTTCTGGCAAAAGAGCCGTCACTTGCGCGGTACATATTCAGTTTCAGATGTTTCTGTGTGCGGTCAAGAACCTGGATGAAGATGTTTTTGCTGTCCGGTGACCATGAGACATTTGTCAGGTATTGGTCGCGGCCATATTCCTTGACATCGCACCAGACTGTCTTTCCTGTGGCAAGATCATAGACTCCGAGTCTCACATTTTCGCTGTCCATGCCGTTCATCGGGTATTTGATGTTCTTGAGTGACCCGGTGCGCGTGGTGATGTCAAGAAGAGGAAAGTCTGTGACCTTGGAGTCATCCTTTCTGTAGAAAGCCAGTCTTGACCCATCAGGAGACCAGAAAATCCCGTTGCCTATGCCGAATTCATTGCGGCTGACGGACTGACCGTAGGTGATGTCCGGACTCTCGCTTTCGGCGACAGGAACCGGAGACTTGTCAAAGACGTACAGGCTTTGGCCAATTGTGTAGGCGAATGAGCCTGTCTCGCTTCGTGTGATGTCGCCGGCCCCTCTCGGAAATCCTTCCGGAAGCCTTTCGGCGACATATTCGGAAACCTTGGAGGTGATGAGGTTCTCCTGCATCCATTTTCCATCCTTTCTGAATATGAACGTGTCGCTGTCTTTCCAGGACGCGGCCACTCCTGCCGGACGTACATTCCGGCCGAGAACGGCCTCCTCCATTGTCAGCATCTTCCCTTCATTGTTCGCCGGATGCCTGGCGACGACTCCTGTCTGCGCGCCACTGGCAAGCGGCACCGCCAACGCGATGATTGTGATGATCCTTTTCATTATTCAGAGAGAGTTGAGGTTGAGACTATCCTGTCCACGACGTATTTCTGCATCCCGCGCCAAGGAAGGGCTCCGAGATATTCCTTGTAATGCAGCTCGACAGATTTGCCGCTGCATCTCATAAGCTCGTTGGCGACCTCCTCGTCCTCCACTGAGAAATCGAAAATGTAGGACTCGATGGTCGCTCCGCCAGTGTTCTTGTTTGTGCCTCTGAAGCCTGCCTGGATCAGTTTTCCCTCATAAGTTTTCCAGACATAGCCTTTGTAGATGAACTGGTTGAGTTCCCCGGCCTTGACTCCGTCTCCGAAGACAAAATAGAACCTGAAATAGATGAATGCCGCAAGTGCCAAAGCCAGAATGACACCTGTCCACGTGAATATCTTGCCTTTTGTTGTCATGATTGATTATTTTACTACGTTCCCGTTCAGTTCCCAGTCCATGATTGTCGAGATGTATGGAATAACGGTATAGGCTATCTTGCGGTGTCCGTTGTAGTTAGGATGCCCGTCCGCACCCATGTCCGAGACATTGTTGTGTACCGATGAGGTGAGAGTCATGATGTGTACATTCTTGAGTCCGCAATCCTTGAGGACTGTCTTGATGTAGTCAAACATCAGGTAGTCGTGCTTAGGAGCCATGCAGAGAATCGGATGGTCCTCGCCATAGTTGTCCTTGATCTCTTTCAGCAATTTGATGTAGTTCTTGACGAACATTCTTTCCGCCGGCTGCATGCCTCTTGAAAAGTCGTTGGTACCCAAATAGATGACTGTGATGTTCGGCTTCAATCCACATGTCTTGGCATCCCACTTGACATCTTTCTCCCCGTCGAATGTCTGAATGTATCGCTCCGGCATGCAATAATCGGTGAACTTGCTGTTGAAGTTTCTGACTATTCCCATTCCTGAATGCGCCACTACAATCTGGTCCGCGTCAAAATATCTTGCCACCGCGCATGCGTACGTCAGGTTTTGGTTCTCCGTCTCGGGTTTGAAGCGCTCCTTGTTTGAACTTTCAGTACCGTAGCCGCAGGTGTAGGAGTCTCCGATATATTCGATGATCCTGCTTTTCGGGGCTTCTGCCTGCTGGAATCCACCGTCAGTGATGAACTCATATATCGTGGTCTTGCCCTGTTCTCCCTCTGTGCGTTTTTGGAGGATGACCTGGTGCGGCGCCTTCGCCGCCTTTTTGTCCTTGCCGAAGCGGGCCTTCAGTTCCTCTGCGCTGAATATCACTATGGTGGTGTCGGTTCCGTGGACAGCGATCACCTTGTCAGGATTCTCGGACATGGCGCCGTCCAGCCAGACGTTGTAATAGTTTTTCTTGGTATCGGACACTTTGAAGCTCAGTGTGTTCCCCTGAAATTTCACCTTGATGTAAGTCCCGGTCCAGTCGAATGAGACGTTGCCGTCTTTCACTTCCGTCCTGCCGATGTAAGTGATTCTGGAGTCAGAGGCTTTTATCACAGTCCCTGTCGCCTTGGGAGCCGCTGACATTGTGGCGACCCCAAAAAGAGTCGCCGTGAAAAGAGCTATCTTTTTCATTTTCATCTGAATTTGGTTTAGTGGATGCAAATTTAATTAATATCGCTGATTCGGCAAACGAAATCAACAGCAACGAATATACGAATAAAAGGAACCATTCTTCCGAATGATTCCTTCTTATCATTAGGCACCGTTTCCGGCACCCTTGTACTGGGTAGGAGAATCGAACTCCTATTGCAAGATTGAGAATCTTGAGTACTAACCGTTATACGAACCCAGCGTTCTTTGGTTTTGGGATTGCAAAGGTAGGAAAAAATATTTAACCTCCAAAATATTCTGTGGAAAATTATGAAAAAGATCAAAAGTCGTCTTCCTCAAGATCATCTATCAGGTTACTTTTGTGCCATTCGGCGTAGTTGGTTGGAATATCCTTGGGCTTGAGGATCAGGTGGTCGCCATCCTTTTGAACTATCGAATAGGCTTTCCGCGCGTTAGCCAGCCGCACTTCGGAAGTGCTGGCCAGAACTATCTGCCCATCCTGAAGTTCGCCTTTCATGTCCGCGAATAGCGTGATGATGTTGCAACTGACAAACTGCGAAAGGTAGTACGCCGATTTCTCCACAGCGGACCAACAATCATTCACATGGTACAGATGAACCAGACATTCATTGCTTCTCTCCGCTTTCAGGATTCTGCCCATCTCTTCGTCCAGAAATTGCGTGACTGCTATCATTTTGATTATTCTAATTAGTTTATGACATCCTATCTACGTTCCTGCGCATAAACCGCCAGAAACGGGTGTGTCCGATGTGTGTATGGACCCCAAGACGGCACATGAATTTGTATATTCGAGAATCATGGGCGGCCTGCACTTTCATGAATTTGTAGAAGACGAAAGTGTTGAGGATGCCGAGTGCGACCACGATGTAGGTCTGAAGGTTGATCGACGCCCCGAGTTTCCATGAAAGGAACCAGAACAGCACCGTCATGATATTCATTGAAAGGATTGCCATTGTCGTGCCGGAATGCGAGAAACCCATGTCAATGAAAAGATGGTGGAGGTGGGTTTTGTCTGGATGAAAGGGGGATAGCCCCCTTTTCATTCGCACCGACATCACCCGAAGAGTGTCGAACACTGGTATGCTCAACACGGCTAGAGTGAATGCGATGAGTCCGAAGTTCCGCGCCTCAAGTTCCTTGGCTGGGCTGTCGGATGAGAGGCAGTTCGCAACGAAGAAGGCGATCGCCGTTCCCATCATAAGCGTCCCTCCGTCACCGATGAACATCTTTGACTTGCCACCGAACACATTGTGCAGGAAGAATGGAATCAACGCTCCGACTCCGATTAGCGCGAGCCCCGCGAGTGTGATCATTCCGCAGTGGAAGAAGAACGCTGCGAACAGAAGACAGGAAACGATCATATACCCCGATGAATATCCATTAACTCCGTCAATGAGATTGATGGCGTTGATGATCCCCACTCCAGCAATGATCGACAGTGGCCAAGCGATATATTCCGGAATGATGTGAATGCCCCAGAACCCATGAAAATCATCGATGAAGCAGCCCGTCGCCAGCATCATCAAGAAGACAATCATAATCTCCACAATGAATCTGAATATGGCGGAGATGTCCATCCTGTCGTCCCACACCCCAATCGCCAGCATCACCATGATGGAACAAAGGTTCACCATAGTGGTCTGAAAATCATTAAAGAATATGCCCGTGGCCACTACCGCCGGCAACACTCCCATGAACACCGCCACTCCACCGAACACCGGCACCGGTGTCCTCTGAAGCTTGCGTGCGTTAGGGTTGTCAACAATGTTGTGCCTGATCGCATACCGCAGCACAAACGGGTAGATTAAAGTCACAATGACACACGCCGCCACTCCCGGGAGCGCGGCCAAGATCTTTGGGTTCATAATACGCGAGAAAAAAGTTACAGGATTGTGAAGTTTCCGCTTGACGGTACGGCTTAAGTTTCGGTTCAGGTTGCGTTGTGATGGGAGGAGTTAACGTTCTGATTGTATGTTGACTATGGATTTGATAAGCTCCACATAGCGTTTGGTGACAATTTCAGAGGAATATTCTTTTCTGATGACATCGATGCCTTTAGCTCCCATCGCTGAAAGAGTCTGCCTGCTGACTTGTCTGAGATATTCAGCTGCTGCTTTTGTCCTGTTTTGTATGTTCCTGTCAGTTATGATTTTCGCACACCCTATATTGGATAGGAAATCAACTATAGGGGTTCTGTCCCCGGAACAAACCAGCAGAGGTTTTCCACATGCCATTATAGTATAGACCTTCGAAGGAAATCCTTGCATGTCCATTGAGGGAGTCATGAAAATGAACTGCATGTCAGAATATGAAATTATTTTAGGCATCAAGGTCCTGTTCTGATAAGGCAGAATGTGAACCTTGATCAACCCCAGTCTCTTGACCTCTTTTTCAACGAAAGGTTTCATGACACCTTCCCCGATGACAAAGTAATCAATAGGCAGATCCTTTGTCTCTTGAGCCATCCCGATGAAAGTCTCCCAATCCTGAGCGAAACCAATATTTCCCGCATAAAGCATTTTGATGGATTCAGTTTCCGGGAAGATTGACCTGTCCAAGCCTTCCAGACTTACAGTGTCGTTGTAGATGTCTGTATCAACGAAATTAGGGATAATTGATAATTTTTCAGGTTTTTGGAATCGATCCTTGATGGTGTTGTAAAATACTTTGTCAATGGTGGTGACGGCATCAGACCTGTTATAAACAGATTTCTCCATCCAGATGAGAAATCTGCGCACGACACCGTCTTTGAGGCTGAGTATGTCCGGATATATTTCCTGAACATTATAGACGATCCTGCATCTCTTTATCTTCTTGTAGAGTATGTTTATCCAACCCAAGGTCAATGGTGGAGATGGAGATAGGATTGCGTCGATGTGTCCGATGAAGATCACTGTGATGAATGCCGCGATGTGGAAATATGCAAAACTGAATAATCGCAGAAGCGTGCTCTTGAACTTCTTTTGAGGAATATGAATGACCTTGATGCCATTTAGTTCACTCTTCTTCAAAAACGGCCAGACTTTCCATTTCAGTGGCTGTCTCTGAATCTCGTCAGGGACCAGATTATAGTGTGGCGTGGAAGTCAGCACGGTGACTTCGTGTCTCTCACGATGGAATCTCAACGCGATATCCTTGTAAAGATATGCCGTCGAAACCCCATCCGGACTGAACGTCAGGCTGTGGATAAGGATTCTCATATGACTTCTGAGATTATAATTGTGTCAAAAAAAATCAACCCGCTTGTCTCAAGTGGGTTAACGTGTTTGAGGCTCAAGTGGCCTTTCTGTATATTATCGGTATATTATTGCCCTTTGATTTCTATGTTCAATGAATCAGCTAGCTTCAAATAATCTACTGCATTTACAGTTTTGATCCCCAATTGTCCACATATGGAAGGAATCTTTTTGAATAGCTTTCCATCGTTTTGGTTAGGGTTCTCTTCTGTGAGAATCTGAATCGGATCTAGATCGGTTCCATTGTTCATCGCATAGACTATGATAGCGCAGTCAGTTCCATTAAGAAATGCTTCACGTTCATTCAGGTATCCGACCTCATCATCAGCAAACTTCATCTTCTTCATTATCCGGTCAACAAAATTGTTGTCAACCATATTATAGAATGCTCTTTTAGGCGTCAACTCAGCCGTGGACACAGCAATCCTTTTTTCATGCAAACATGAAAAAGATGAATATGCTAAGCCTTGGGATACATACTTAGACTCGGTTAGTACCTTATCCAACATGATAAGAGAACCATTACAGATTTCAGACAATAAATAAGCATTCAAACTATCAACTGTATCAAACGGATGATAATATCTTGCCATTGCTACTAAAGAAGATGTGTCCACTACTGTCCTCATAGCCCTCTAAATGCATTTATGCTCTCCGGCTTTATCCTCATGGCCTTACAGTATTCCTGTTCACCAATTACACCTGACGAAAGAGCTACAGAGTAGATATCATTAACAATGTTTGCTCTGATAGGTTGTGGGTTCCTTCCTTGTCTTGCTGTTCCATATTCTATATCCAATTCTCTTTTAAGATTCTTTCGCCTTTCCTTCTCGCGCCACTGATTCTCAAGATCCTCCTTTATGTTGGCATACGATTCATGCGACAATTTTTTTTGGATAAGTAAGTTCGTAAATATGGCTAGCCTGCTTAGGTTTGTCTCCTTTGATATCATACCTACAAGATCATGTCCGTAGTCATTCGATGCATCAAATGATTTGATAGCCTCTAACCTTAGGAACAACTCCTTTCCAATGAGTAAATTGTATGCAAAGGCGTTGCACCATTTTTCAACAGCTGAAATCTTGGAATGAGCCAATTCAGCGACATCAACCTCTTCAATTTCCTCCTTATTCAGCAGGTAATGTCCCAATTCATGAGCCAAGGTGAAAATTTCTCTGCTAAAAGACTCTTGCCTTCTTTTAAGAACAATGGCATTAGGATTCAGATAGAAACCATCCACATTCGCTTTGTCCTTCTTTTGCTTGATGTCAACAAACTCGAAGACCAAAATATTCATTTCTCCTAGTTTGTTGATGAAATTGCGGAGAAACATCCGCTTCTCTGCAGTGAAGCTTGGCAAAACATTATCTCTTATTGAATATGCGACTTCTCGGGGATTGTCATCTACCGTATATGTTGGGAGTTTTCTGAGAAGTTTAACATCTGATAGTTTTGAAATAGTGTTTAACCGAGTCTTCAAATCCTCAAACTCACGGACTCTCTGCCTTGCCCCCAAGTTCAACTCTGTCTCGAAAGATTCTTTGCGAAAGAACACGCTGACATCTCTACCAATTTTCGGGGTCTCAGGATCCACATAATATATCAGCCCTTTATGAAAGACAGAATCAACACGCTTCAATGTGTTTAAAGGGATTGAATCACGATAAACATCTTCCCACAGCAAAGGCCTCTTTAGCCCCTTTCCAGCAGCGTGCAAGAGTTCCCCCTCTGTCATCCTGAACAACGACAGCAGATAAAGTATTCGATCCTTATTTATCGTAATCAGTTTCATGTCATTATCCTTCAATAGGGTCGACTAAATCAGTTGATTGCAAAGATAACAATTAATTCCAGAGAATTACTTTTTATGGTAGAGCAATTTCTCATATAGCCGGATGTATTCCTCAAAGCACTTGTCTTTGTCAAAGTACTGTTCGGCTCGTCTCCTGCAATCATAGGAAGTCAAAGGACGAACCTTCATATTACGAATAGCCTTAGCCAAAGCCTCTACGTCACCTTGTTCAACTACGACTCCCGTTCTCTCATCTATTGCCTCCGGACTGCCGCCTGTCCTGTAAGTGATGACGGGTGTTCCGCAGGCAAGCGCCTCAAGATTTGTGGTAGGGTAGTTGTCATTGTAGGTTGGGTTGACAAACACCGATGCCGATGAGTACAACCGTGCCAGTTCCAACGCATTCTGTGTTCTGTTCACAAACACCATCTGGCACCCGTCGGACACCACTCTGGCCTTTTCCGTAAGCTTCCCGACAATGACGATAGAATATTCATCTGCAGGAAGTCGCCCAGAAAGTTCATAAAAGTCATCAAGCCCCTTGCGGGAATCCCAAACAGCGGCAACTCCGAGTATGATCTTCCGGCCTTTGGGAATGCCATACCGCTCACGGACATCGCCTGTTTGAGGTGAGAATGTGTGAATATCTATTCCATTGTGTATGACCTGGATGGGACGATTCTTCAGATGTGACTGCCGGATGTTTCCTCCCAGCCATTCCGAAACCGGCACGATAGTCAAAGAGGGGATAGCCGCCAAAAGTTCCTTTTTCAATCGATGGTTTCTTTGCGACTTGTCCAGAGAGTACCACTTTGACAACGGACAGTCATGACACTCGTCCTTCCAGCGTTCGCATCCACAAAGATTGAACATGCAATGTCCGGTGGTCGCCCATTGGTCGTGTTGTGTCCATACGACTGGAATGTTTCTGTCTGCCAAGTATTTAAAAAGCATCCGGTAGTTTAGCCAATGATCGTGTATATTATGCAGATGCACCACGTCCGGTTTTATTTCATCAACCTGACGAAGAAACTTTCTGGTGGCATGACGTGAGGCAAGCCCTTCGTTGTCCAGCAAGAGATTCTCAGCATAATGTTCATATACATCCGCTATCGTACCCACCTTTATCTGCTTATTCTTTGATGGATTCATCATCCTCCCATAAGCGATGTACGATTCCCATCCATGCGCCATCGCGCACAACCCGATCTGTTCGGCGATCTTCCCCGTCGAACCCCAGTTCGCGGTGACATTTATCTGTAGAAGTATAGGCATATTGTTGGATTTAGATAGGATTAGCTTTGCTGCAAGGTCCAGAAACGGGAATGCGGTTCTTATCATCATTCTGCAGGGCAGAGGCTAATAAAAGAAAATGCCTTGCCGCATTTACAGGAGACCAAATCGTTCTCATCGAATTGATCGCATTCCTGGCAATCTCAATGCGTTTGATAGGATTGTCAAGAAGAAATCTGACTTTCATCGTCAGATCATCTATATTCTCAGATTTGAATATGCATCCGTTGACACCATCCTCAATCAGGAATGGCACCGAGCCAATAAGATTGCTGGCTACAACCGCGCATCCGTTGGCCATAGATTCATTCAGAACAGCTCCCCAACCTTCATTCTTGTCACTGGTGAATAGGAATATCTCATGCTTCCTCATCTGTTCAAGAATCTCATCATTTGGCAGATTGCCACAGAAAGACACAATGTCTTCCACCATAAGCTCTTTCGCCAATTTTTCTGTCCTCTCCAATTCTTCACCTGCTCCGAACATATCAAGCCGGAAGTTATACCCCAAATCTTTGAGCCTTTGGGCCAGCAAGACGGGCAACTCTGGATGTTTCCAGCGGAGAAATCTGGAACACCACATTATATGTGGTGTGATTTCTCCGCTGGAAACATCCAGTTTTTTTAATGATCCAAGCGGAAAGTCTTCGACTTTTGTGAAGTATCCCCATTTGTAGCATTTGTCTTTGAAACTGTGCAGTCTATAGTGGTCTCTGCAAGCAAACGCACTGGAGCATAATTTATACACATTCTGATGTGCGAATGTTGTATAGTAATGCCAAAAGAACCGGAGAAATCTGGGGGATGCCATATTGATCAACCCTCTTTTAAGCCACCTTTCGCTCACATCAAAGGTAAGTTTTCCAGTCTTTGCACGTAACACCTCTAATTTTAAGGCCTCAGGTCCTCCAAATAGAGCTACATCAGCTTCGTATAAAAGTTTTATTGCTTTTTCATAATCCTCATCGCTTTTCCAAGCCTGAATTACATACGGTCTGGACGACAAGTCAGAGTAACCTCCCTTCAGAAGCCAATCGTAGATAGGGCAGAGTTCTACAAAAGTGTATTTCTTATCTGTCAGGTTGTACAGTTCATCCGACACATTCGCCTGATGATGATTTATGAAATTGGAGAAAAAGACAATAGTCATTAACATCTCACTTTTTTACTAGATAATGCGGTATAATTTGTCCTTCAGAGAATCGTTCTTTATCGAAATGCATCGATATGTCAAATTCTGTATGCAGGCATTGTTTCATCGCTTCAGATAGGCACGTGATTGTATATTCTTCGTCATTAATATAATTAGGAGTTATATAGCCAAATCTCGTTTGTTTAATAGTGTTTAGATTGGATTTGTAGTCTCCGTCGCATTGCATTATCTCCCAAATTCCTTCCGATGAATTAGTTGCAACACACTTTATTCCTAGTGAAAGCGCTTCAATGAGTACACCAGGAAGTCCTTCATCTCTTGAAGGAGACACAAGCATTTTAGCATGCTTCATGTATTGATAAGGATTTGATTTCTTGCCTAAGAAAAAGACTGATCCTTGTAATGAGAATTCGGTTGTTAGTTTATGTAGTAATGGCAAAGAGTTATCTCTGTCATCACCTATGTAAACTAATTTTAAATTAGGCATGCATGATGAGATTTTAGCGAATGCTTTTATCAAACGATCTGTACCCTTTACATCATGATATAGGCTACCTACGTATAAAATGACACTATTGTTGAAGAATTCTTCCTCTTTTGTATCATCGAATGGAAACGATGCCATGCGAGATATTTTTTCGAAATTGTGGATATTGTAAACAAGCTCTATGTCTTTATGTTTAAACAGATTTTTTAGATCTCTATATGCGCTTTTGTTTACAGCTATTAATCTGTCGAGATTCTGACATAAAGTTTTAGTTGCAATGAGACTTATTAGATAAGTCATATACCCGACACTTTTTCTTTGAGAAAGCCGTGTGTGAAAAATACCTATTTTAGACTCTCCTATTCCAGATAGGATATTCCAATAAGTCGCACCTAACAGAGTTGAAATAGATAATCCAATATTATATTCTCTTTTTAACATTCTTAGTTTGTAGATACGGTAGTAGAGTTTATGTACTATTCCATTTTTTAAGTTGCCTAACTTGAATGTGTTTTTAAATTGAAATCCTGAATCAGAATACTGACCCAGACATGCAACATATACGGTTGTATTAGGTTGTTTGCATAGCCCTATGTATAAATCATAGGATATGCTAGCTATGGTCCCAATATTTTCTGGTATGATTAGTAGGATATTCATGGTCTTAATTTGTTTAAGAGGCTAGTGACTTACTGCCGATGTGTTTGATAATTAATGAGAAAAGTAATGCCCAAAGAGCTATTTTCAAAGCATCGAAATATGATGATCTGCACAGATAGATGGCATCAGATGCGAGTGCTAAATATACAATCAGAGAGTGGTATGATCCTTTTAACATTTGCCCCCTTATATAGATAATGAAACGACCTAAAACGAAGAAGAAGAGGAGGATGCCGATAACTCCAAATGCTATATACACATCTCCTACCATATTGGTCCCTAAACCGAATGCGGGGGGATCTCCAAATTCTAAAAATGTAGATAAATCAGCTGAGCCTAATAGATAATGTGGAATACCCGTAAGATTCATAAATGTTTTTTGAGCAAAAGGAATTGGAGATAATAAAACGGAAACCATGGTTAAACCATAGGTGTAGGAATTCTTCTCAATGAAATCATAAAATACATACAGGTTCCTGTTATTGATGAATAAGTCAGAAGAATGTTCCAGGATGCCGAATTCAGAAGATTCGTTAACTATATGAACTGAACTTATTACTCCATCTTGACGTATATTGCCAATAAAAGACATTAATAATATCCCAACCACTATGCAAGGGACCACAAAAGAGATTGAGACCTTGTTGCGTAGGCAATATATAATAAAGAGAGTTGAAAAGATGAGTAGAGGAAAAGTTCTAGTTCCTGACGATAAAAGGATAATGGCGATTAGTGACAGCACTACATATATTTGCATTATTTGTTTTTTACTTTTACAGAGGAATATTGTAGAGCTGAAGAAAACTATGATTGATGGGAAGAACAACATAAGGTATTGCACCATAATGTTTGAACTCATTTCTCCTCTCATATATCTGTCTTCGAAATAATCAAGACCACCAAATAATAAGAAAAATGCAAAATATATTAATACGGTAATTGTTATAATACGTATTTGTTTCGTGCTTAGAGAGAAATCGACATCAATATCCTTAAAGGGTCGTTCGCTACGAAGTTCCCATAAATACCCACAAGCATATGCTGCATAAGCTACTTGTGCAAGAGCCGTACATCTGGTTATGACTTTTTCGTTAAATGGAAAACTAAATAGGGAATAGTAC
>CAVKML010000022.1:0-46721 GCA_963657715.1 uncultured bacterium
GAGAGAGTGCGCAGCCACTACAGACGTTATTAGGGTGATTTCTGTAGTCAGTCATCACTCTGAGCCGTAAGGCTCTCTGCTTCACCCCTCGGTTTTTAATTGTATCAAATCCCACACTGTATCAATATATCCTTTGAAAACCCACTTGATACAGCTATATTTCATATCACCTTAATCTTTTATACCCAATTGGTACACCAAAAGGCGATTCCCTGTACCAAGGATATGCTTGACGCATTTAGTACTTCAAAATGGCTTCTCTTGTACAAAAGTATGATTTAAAGTCTGGCATTGACGATACACTATGATTTGGAAAATATGAGAGGAGTTTCATAAGCCCATGAACGGCTTTTGCATTTGTGGAAATTGTGCTATATTTAGGGTTGACAATGCGTGTAGGGGAATAACAAGCTGCTCATATTGCCTTTTGAGCGAGAAAATATTGAAAAGCGATTTTATGCGATGACCCTGCAAAATATGATTCAATATTATGAAGCGTTTGATTATATTGGCTATCTGTACTTTGTTAGGCATTGTGGTTGCCGCGCAGAGCAAGACGGTTGTCGAAGGAGAATTTGAGCCGGTGGCTGGGCCGACTGAGGTGGAATTTTTTTACCGGACAGGCGAGAGCGTGAAAGTTCCGGTAAAGGGTTCACGATTCCGTGTGGAATTGCCTACTGACAGGACAAAATCTTACGATGTGATTTTTGGGGACAGGGTGGCGGTCTCTATTGTGCCGGAAGGTGGAATATTGACAATCCGCAAATGTGCTGACGGCCGCTGCATTGTCAGCAGAGATAGAGATAGCTCATTGAGTGTCGCGATAGATTCTTTGAAAGCGTTTCGCAGAAGGAACTACAAGGACAGCACTCTAATGCTTAATGAATATAAAAGGGTCGTGGAGTCTAACAGGGACAACGCCGTAGGCTATGTGGCGGTTTTCTTCCTGACAAATTTTGGCAACACGGATCCAAAGACGCGGTACGATTTGGTCAACTCGTTGGCACCCGTGATGTTGGCCGAGCCAAGGACAGCAAAACTCAAAAAAGACATTGAGGCGTTGTACAACACGTCAAAAGGGATGCGGTTTCAGGATTTTACAGGAATCAATGCCGAAGGAGACACTGTCAGGCTTTCGGATTTCGCAGGAAAAGGGAAATATATTCTTTTAGATTTCTGGTCAACAAGCTGCGGTCCATGCCGTCGCGCTTTCCCTCACATCAGGGAATTGTACGACAGATATGCGGGAGGCAAGTTTGATGTTGTCGGAGTTCCGGTTTGGGAGGAGGCTTCGGTGTCCCTTGGAATGATGGAGGAAGGTGGACTTGTATGGAAGAACATTCTGGGAACGAAAGACTCCGTCGCAAGCCTTTACGGAATCACTTTTGTCCCGACGTACTTGCTGCTTGCTCCCGATGGAACGATTGTGGCTCGTGATGGCTTGCCGGAGATTGAGACGATTCTGTATGGCCTTGATTTGAAATGATATTCCTATAATTACCTATTGATTAAATTATTGCGACTTGTTATGATCATCACAGTTTTACACTTTATTGCACCGCTCGTCTGCGCCGCATTGGCGTTGTGGGGAAGCGTTTTTTATGAAAAGGATGGCTGGCATGAGTTTGTACGCTTTATTGTTCTGCTCTTTGCCGCGGTCGGGTTGGCGTTGTCCGTGGAGAGGGTGATGCCGATGTTGAAGGGATTTTGCTCACATGAGATGCTGGACGAGAGCATATTGAAATATTCATTGGCATTGTTTTATGCCGTGGCGTTGGCCCTTATGTCTTTCGCCGCGTTTTATATGGTGACAATTGAAGGTTTGTTTGGATGTCCTGGAGGTTGGCGATCTGTGGTAGGGTGCGTCATGGCAGGTCTTCCGCTTGCCGCTCCGGCTCTGAACCTTGGCGTTTTCGTGGTGAAGAATTTCTGGTGGATGGCTCTTGCGCTGCTTGCGGCGCTTGGGGTAATCGGAGCAATTGTAGGAGGAAATTCGGGCAGAGTCAGTGCGTCTGCGGACGGGAATGTGTTTGTGGATAAGTATGGCAATGAATATATACGCACAAGTGACAAGTCACGGATCTATTATGGCGACGAGACTTGGAATGTAACAAAGGAATATCACATAAAAGGCCAGAGCGGTACTTTCTATCGTAAGATAAAGTGATTGGAATTTTGATGCCATAAGCTGCTTTTGAAGTACGTTACCTTCTGGCATACAAAATCAATCAACCTGAATCTTCAGAGAGACAGCGGCCACTACAGACGTTATTAGGGCAATGTCTGTATCAGGCTCTGTCCACTCTGAGCCGTAAGGCTCTCTGCTTCACCCCTCGGTTTTATTTGTTCTGTAAAAATCGCAGTTATCGAACCGAAAACAGGAACTCTGTTTTTGATTTATTGGATGGATTCTCAGTGGGTTATGGGGATGAAAAAAGGACAGCCTCAAACGAGGCTGTCCCCTTGTGCGGGTGAAGGGACTCGAACCCATACGCTTGCGCACCAGATCCTAAGTCTGGCTTGTCTACCAATTTCAACACACCCGCAAGGCCTTTCGGCAGGGGAATCTAGATGATGATAGGGATTCCGCAGGGAGGTCGGGCGATTGGAAGCTGCCCTTGCTCCGAGTCCGAAAGGTTTGCAAAGATATGGAGAAATCTCTTAATATTCAAATAAATCTTTTTGGTGCGATAGGTGGTGCAATAGGACCCTTCGACAGATTCAGGGACTGGGGGCTACTGCGCAACGCCGGTGACGGTTTCGAGAGCCTGAAGGGTTTTCTTTTCCTCGGCTGAGAGGTCTTCTGACAAGGATGCGGAATATTCAAGTTCGCTCTTTTTGGTCTCTATCGCCTTTTGGGACTGCTCGTTCTGCTTGATGGCCTGCTCCACGCCTTTCTCGAATATGTTGTGGATTGCGGTGGTGAGATTGAGCGTCAGACTGTTGACCTGATCATCGAACAGTGGGATGTTGCGGCTCTTGTACTTTGTCTTGCCGAGTTTCCATTTCCAGTCATCGAACGTCCCGTTGAGGTTGATGCCGAACTTGAACGGAATCGGCGACTTGAGGGCGGAGAGATGGTACTTGAAATGCTGGTCGAAACCTTGCAGGCCACTTGCCGCGATCGAGTACCGGTCGATGTTCAGCAGGAACGGGAATATCTCCAACTGGTTATCCTTGATGATACCTCGGATGGACAACGACTCTATGTGTGTGGAGTCCTTATCCTTGAACATCAATGTCCTGCGAAGTTTGTTCAGATCCTCGCTCTCTGCCAGCGAAAGGTCCCGGCCGTCTATCTTGACGATGCCGCTCAGAGACGGAAGAACTATATTCATGGAAGTGTCGATCGCGCTTGTCGCAGCTATCTCGCAGTCGAGAAGGCCCTTGAAAGACTTTAGCATAGGCACGATGCTGTCCACGGCCGGGAACAGTTGAATCACCTTCTCGGCTGTGATTCCGGCGAGGGTGAGGTCAAATCCGGCCTTGAGATCTTTCTTGGTGCGAGTCGAGTAGAAGCCTTCCAGATAGACATCGCCCATATTCGTCGTCGCCAATGTGTTCGTGGCTTGGAGGCAACGCTCCTTCATCACAAGATCCGAAGCCACCCAACTTGTCTCAAGGTTTGAATATCTTATCTTGTTCGCTTGTAGTGAGACCTTGGCGTTGAGGTTGGACGGCAAAACAATCAAAGAAGCCGTGATTGTGGAATCGGCGGCGGTCAACTCTTTGACTGAATTGAGGTAATCGTCGTCATCCACACCAGAGAGTGCGGCATTGTGGTCTGGAGGAGTGAACTTTTCCCCGGCGTTGAGCGCCAGAAGGATCTCGTTCACATCAATCACGTCCGAGGATATTCCCAGATCCAGATTGAGTCTGCCTTTGCCGGAAGTGAGAATCCTTTTCAGGCCGGTAAGCCTGCCTTGGGCCGAGATATCCGAAGCCCCGGATTTCAATGAAAGTTCTTTCAGGTCAATGGCATTGTTGGAGAACTTTCCACTGAACCCTGTGATCCTGTTGTCAAGTGGGTAGTACGGCGAGATGACAAGCCCCTCCACCACATTGATGTCTCCGGTGATGTCCCAGTTCTTGATGTAGTTCGCTATGGATTCCCCGAGCTGAATTTTGATGTCACTCTTCTCGAAATCCTTTTCGGAAAGATAGTCAGGCAACGGCATTCCGGTTGTGAACTTTCTGAAGGCCCTTTTGAACAATGAATCGCGTTTCACCCCGGGATAGACCTTCTGCAATGAGTCAAGCAAATGCTTCCTGCGCATCCGCGTCTCCACAGAGTTCGGATGCGCGGCCACCGACAGTCTGGCGTCCAGCACGGAGAATCGGTTGACACCTTCACGGAGCGTTATCTTTTTATTATCGCTGGACAGGCTTAGGAACGGCACGACATTCTTGCCGATCAGGTTCTGGCTCAGTTTGAACGTGTTGGCCGAACCGATCGCTCCTACAAAGCATGAGTCAAGATCCATCATTCCGATGGATGAGATGTCCAGATGACCGTGGATGGGGTGTTTGTCAGGTCTGCCTGTCATTGGCTCTTCTGAGTTATGGGCCGAAAGGTTAAGGCCGGTGCCGCGGATGAAAGTCGAAGCTCCATATTCGGCGAACAAACTGTCTATCGCCATCATCAGACCGCTGTGCCTGTGGTCGTGTTCCTCGTGTCCTTCATGACCTTCCTCCTCGTGGTTGAACGCCCCGAGACTGATGTCCGTGTGGCCGATGTAGGCGAACAGGGTGTCCTTAGGAACGCTGATCTGGATTCCGTTGCTTTCCAGAAGACCTTCAAGTCCGATCTCCGAGAAGTTGAACAAATCCAGCTGCGAAAGCCGGAATCCTCCTTCTATGATGCCCTCCAGGTCTCCACGGGCGGTAAGGCCAAGGCTGTCAGGAAGATAGGTGGCCAAGGAGTCCAAGACGAAATGGAGGTCGGAGCTGATGTCGAACAGCGGGTCGCCGCCCGTCAGATCCTCCGCCGTTCCGCTCAGCGTCACTTTCATTCCGCCCATACTGAAGCAGAAGTCCGGGACCTCTGCGGTCAGTTTGCCATTCTCGCTTCTGGCCGTGATGTCCAGATCAAAACGTCCGTCTCCGTCGATTCCTTCCCAACCGATCCGCGAATCCGGCACCAGGATCTGCACGGAAAGGGGCGGAAGACTGCCGTTGCTTTTGTCGTAGGAACCATCGCAGGAAGCGTTGACCGTTAAAAGCGCGTCTGTGCGCAACTTCTTCAAAACAGGGAAGTTGTCTCCGAAATATTCAACTAACTCATTGACGGGTGCCTTGTCGATGCCGGCCACCGCCTTTATGTGAATATTCTCTCCCGAGAAGTCGGCTTTCCCGCTGGCGCTCAGCCCTAAAGTGGCGATCGAGGCCTGCAGGTTCTCCACCGAAACCGCCTTTTTATCCAACTCTGGGAATATGTCTCCTGCGATCTCCACCGGAATCGCCATCCTCCCCGAAGACTTCAATCCAAGGAACAGTCTGGATTTGAGACTGATGTCAAAATGTTTGTTCCTCTCTTTGATCCAAAGGCGCTCAAGCCCAAGAGCGACTGTGTCCGCCGGCAGTCTGCCTGCCACAAACAGCGAATCCAAGGACATGTTCACCCTCTCGATCTTACCTTTCCTCGCGTCATAATGCCCTTTGGCTGAAAGACTTTTAAGGAATATGCATCCGAATATGGTGTCTGACGGATTTGTATAGACCACGAACGGCCGTCCGTCAAGACTGACCTTCCCAATCGAGATAGGAGGCAGGGTAGAGGACGAGGATGAAGTGTCGCTGTCCTCTTTCACGGAGCCGTTTCCGAATATATTCCAGTTCGCCGATGTCGAATCATATTGATGCGCGAATATTCTCGGATACTCCAGCTTGGCGTGGCGGATTCTGATTTTGCCGACGGCAGCCGCAAGGTAATTGACTGAGACTGACAGTTTTCTGAAATAAGCCAAAGTGTCGGCCGTCTCTCCGCGTCCCGAACCGAGCAGATAGCCTCCCGGAACGTCAAGCGAGTCGAATGACGCGAACCTGTCGTGAGGGTAGGTGATGGAAAAATCGTCAACCGTGACGTTGAGGTTAGGGAAGCTTCTGAACATCGAGGCCTTGATGCCGGAGAACGTGACATCCCCGTCAACATATTCACTGGCCAGCTTGTCCGCCACGCGCGTGAGTACATTGGAGTTCAGGGCGACCTGAAGCACGATCACGACAAGCGCCCACATTCCCAAAACCGTCCATAGCGCCGGCTTCAGCCAGCGTCTCATCCCACGTCTGTTGACTTCCTTTTTCATAGCTCACAAATATAATAAAAATCGGGCCGCCAAAAGCGGTCCGACATGAATTTCCTTTTAAGGTTCAATTACTGCTCGTCGAGCAGCTGGAGGTGCTGAACGTAAATTGCCTTCATCTTCGCGGCTCTCTTCTTTACAGAAGGTTTCTCGAAGTTCTTGCGGGCGCGGAGCTCACGGATGGCGCCGGTCTTCTCGAATTTCCTCTTGAATTTCTTCAGGGCTCTTTCGATGTTCTCGCCTTCCTTGATAGGAACTATGATCATAATGCTGTTACCACCTCCTTTTTCTCTAAAACCTGAATATTACGGCAAATTTTACCGACAAATATCCAAGCGCTTCCTAAAGCGGGTGCAAAGATAGGAAAAAAATGTTAATTTTGTCAAAACAAAAATGTTATTTCGATGGATAGCCCGTTTTTGTACAACAGATACGTCACAGGCCAGCATTTCATTGGCCGTAAGGAGGACTGCGCCATACTTGGCAACCTGCTGACGCAGAGTGAGAACGTGACACTCTGGGAGCCATTCGGAACCGGAAAGAAATCTCTTGTCCATCAGGTTTTCACAAAGATGAAAGTCAATGGGGACAGGTTCACGGTGGGGGAGATGACCGCCCTCGACATCCGGGACGGCGAGTCTTTCGTCAAGAGGCTTGGCGCCGCTGTCATACGGCTTGTGGCCTCCACTCCTGACGAGTACGAGAGGATCGTCACGACTCATCTGGAGGGAACGCACTGGGTTTTCGACCGCAAGGCGTTCTCTGACAATGATACAATCCTTTCCACCAACTGGGATCTGGATGGCGTGGACCTCAAGGCCGTCCTCAGGCTTCCATACGCCCTTGCGGCGGAAAGGGGAGAGAAGACGTTCATGATCATCGACGAGTTCCAGAACCTGGATCTTGCCGATGACGGGGAGCGTATCTTCAAACAGATGGAAGAAGTGATGGACGAGGTCAAGGCGGAAGGTCTGAAGATCTTCTCCTACATATTCATAGGTTCTCAGGTCAATGCGATGGAGGACATATTCGTGAAGCGTCATTTCTTCTACCGCCGTGCCACTCGCCTGAAATTGAGCAAGGTGGACGAGAGGGAGATTGTCGAGCACATCATCAAAGGCTTCCTCGCGAGCGGTAAGGTCATCGACAGGGACCTGATCAGCGGAGCGTGCCGCCTCTTCAAGTGCAACCTTTTCTACATCAATCATTTCACGTCAATATGCGATTCGTTGTCCAAAGGCTACATAATGGAACCGGTCCTGCTGGAGGCACTTGCGACCGTGATAGCCATCAACCGAGGTCGCTTCATCTCGATGATGAATGACCTCACCACCTTCCAGGTGAGTCTGCTAAAGGCCATCATTGACGGCTACACCAAATTCAGCACAGCGGAGGTGATCCGGAAATATTCCTTGAACTCGTCCGCCAATGTGCGCCGCCTCAAGGATGCACTGATGAAGAAAGAAATCCTTACCTTCGTCGGTGAGGACGCTAAACCGGTGATCCTCGACCCACTGTTCGAGTACTGGCTCAGAAACTACTATTTTAAAAAGAATCAATAATTTGCGAATATTCCATCTTGCCGCGGATTTTTGATGATCGCCGGTTGGATGAAACGGATGAATGAATATATGAACTCAGCGAAAAAGAAGATCGCCGTTCTGACGGGTGCCGGGGTTAGCGCCGAGAGCGGACTCAGCACATTCAGAGGCAACAACGGCCTTTGGGGTGAATATGATCCCGAAGAGGTAGCGTCGATTCAGGGCTGGTACCGCAACCGAGGACTGGTGCAGGACTTCTACAACGGTCTGCGCAAGAGGCTCAGCGAGGTGAAGCCGAACGCCGCGCACTACGCCATCGCCGACCTTGAGAAGGAATATTCAGTGACGGTCATCACCCAGAACGTTGACAATCTGCACGAAAGGGCCGGAAGCACAAGAGTCTTGCACCTTCACGGCGAGGCGACAAAGGTACGCCCGGAGGATGGGGAGTATGACCGGACATATTCAGAGAAAGAGGTGATCGACATAGGTTACGATGAGGTTCATCTAGGAGATAAGGCTCCGAACGGCAGCCAGTTGCGTCCGCACATCGTCTTTTTCGGCGAGTCTGTGCCAAACATCGAGAAGGCCATTGACATAGTGGCTGACGCTGACATCATGCTGATTGTCGGAACGTCGCTGAACGTCTATCCCGCCGCCGGCCTGTACCGCTATGCTTCCAACGGAGTCCCGATCTTCCTTATCGATCCAGAGGACGTGGCTGTACACGATCCTCGCATCACTCATATCCGTGAAGTCGCCACAAAAGGAATGGAAACTTTCCGCGGAATGTTGACTAACTCCGAATAAAATGAATATCAAGTTTTTGGCTGTGGGCCTTTGCCTGTTCGTCGGATGCCATTCAGCATTCGGGCAAGAGGAAAAATATTGGGACTCAACCCTTCCCGTTGACGAAAGGGTAGATGATCTTGTCGGAAGAATGACATTGGACGAGAAGATCGGACAGATGATGAACAACGCCCCTGCGATTGACAGATTGGGGATTCCGGCTTACAACTGGTGGAACGAGTGCCTTCACGGAGTCGCCAGAAGCCCTTACAACACCACATCTTTCCCTCAGGCCATCGCGATGGCGGCCACTTGGGACCGCGAGGCGATCCGTATGATGGGGGAATATGCTTCCGATGAGGGCAGGGCGATATTCAACGATTCGAAGCGTAAGGGTAATCCTGGAATATACAAGGGTTTGACTTACTGGAGTCCTAACATCAACATATTCAGAGATCCGCGTTGGGGACGCGGCCAGGAGACATACGGTGAGGACCCGTACTTGACAGGAGAGATGGGGGCAGCGTTCGTGAAGGGTATCCAGGGGGATGATCCGCATTATCTTAAGGCTTCCGCCTGCGCCAAGCACTACGCTGTGCATAGCGGTCCGGAATGGAACCGTCATACGTTCAACGCACAGGTCAGTGATCAGGATTTGTGGGACACCTATCTGCCGGCTTTCAAAAAACTTGTGACAGAGGCTGGCGTGACAGGTGTTATGTGTGCCTACAACGCTTTTCTTGGTCAGGTTTGCTGCGGGAACGACATCCTGATGACGGACATATTGAAAAACCAATGGGGGTTCTCAGGTTATGTCACTTCGGACTGCGGAGCGATAGATGATTTCTACAGAACTCACAGGCTGTATGACAATGCGGCGTCGGCTTCCGCTGACGCTGTCCTTCACGGAACTGATTGTGAGTGCGGCAGTGCGTATCACAAACTTGCCGAGGCCGTGGCTGAAGGATTGATAACCGAAGATCAGATTGACGAGTCGGTCAAACGGTTGTTCAGGATCCGGTTCCGCCTTGGAATGTTTGACCCCGATGGCAGAAACCCATATTCGCAGATTCCGCTTTCGGTTTTGGAAAGCCCTGAGCATAAGGCTCATGCCTTGAAGATGGCACGAGAGTCGATGGTCCTGTTGAAGAACGACGGCATACTTCCATTGGACAGGAAAAAGGTAAAGAAGATCGCGCTTGTGGGGCCTAACGCTGACGAATGGAAGGTCTTTCTTGCAAACTATTACGGTTTTCCGTCAGAGATAAAGACCCTTAGACAGGCTCTTGAAACCAAATTGGGAGGAGATGTGGAGATTGTCTACCGAAAAGGTGTCAACCTCGTGGATGACTATGTGTTCACCTCCTGTTATGATGACCGGTTGTTCAAGGTCGGAGGCAGGAAGGGGTTCCTGGCAGAGTACTGGACGAATCCGGGCAGAGAGGGTTCTCCGGTGCTTTCCAGAATGGAATCAAGACCGGATCATCGTTGGGGGGAGGCGCAGTACATCGCCCCTGGAGTCTCCGCGGCAAGGATGTCGGCGGTCTGGAAAACCACATTCAAACCGACCAGGAGCGGCAGGTTCTGTTTTGAACTCCGGGCTGATGACTGGGCGGAACTTCTGATTGACGGTAAATCTCCGGAAAGGGTCGGCCTAGTCAACAACTATTATCTACTTGATGCCGTCAAGGGCATGTCTTACGAGATAGAGATCCGTTTCCGCCAAAATGTGGAGAATGCTGAGATATCCTTTGACTTGGGGACTCTTGAACTCGCGGACTATGCCAAGACCGCCGAGGAGGTGAAGGATGCTGATATGATCCTTTTCGCCGGTGGAATCTCATCGATGATCGAAGGAGAGCAACTCTCCGTGAATATTGACGGGTTCTATGGCGGTGACCGTACCTCAATCGCCCTTCCTAAGGTTCAGCAAGCTATGCTGAAAGCCCTCAAGGCTACCGGAAAACCGGTAGTCTTCGTCTTGATGACAGGAAGCGCCATCGGCCTTGGTTGGGAGAACTCCAACCTGAATGCCATCCTTAACGCCTGGTACGGTGGCCAGGCCGCCGGCGAGGCTGTGTCCGACATTTTGTTCGGAGACAGCAACCCATCCGGGAGGCTTCCTGTGACTTTTTATAAGGATGTTGAAGATGTTCCTGACTATCAAAACTATAGCATGCAGGACAGAACATACCGCTACTTCCGTGGCATCCCGGTCTATCCGTTCGGCTATGGCCTGAGCTACACCTCTTTTGAATATTCGGACCTACGGATCATCCCAGAGGCTGAGGGGCGGCTTCGTGTGACGGCGGTTGTGACCAACAGCGGTCGACGTGACGGCGAGGAGGTCGTGCAGCTGTACGTCTCCAACAAGCGTACTTTCGTCACCCCGATCCGCTCTCTGAAAGGGTTCGATAGGATATTCCTGAAGGCCGGCGAGTCCCGTGAGGTCGCCTTTACCCTGACGCCGGATGACCTCACATTGGTGGACTTGTACGGCGAATCCGTCCCGATGAAAGGGAAGGTGGAGATCTCGGTAGGAGGCTGCCAACCAATTGTTTCCGCCGCTGCAGGCACCGGTTCGTCGCAACCGGTCCAGTCTGCCTCTGCGGGTGTGCTTCCATCACTCTCCCTCATCCCCGCCACCACTGGCTTTGTCAGTGAATATATCAACGTGAGGTAAGAGTGTGTTCTGCAACAGTCTGAGACTCAATGGGTGGTCGAAAAATTCGACCGCCTTGAGGTTATTCAATTCTCATCAAATGGCACGAAGGCTTTTACCGGAAAGGGACTGTATATGCTAACGGTAATCCTCAAAAGCCCTAAAGCAATATTGACACTATAAACATCATAGAGGCATATTTCAGATTGTCAAGGAATTAGGAAGGGTCGTCTCGTCGGTTCCTCGTGAAACTGATGGCGCAGCCAAGAAATCTCTTTCCGAAAAGGCCGGTGCTATCCAGTCCGGAATAATTTCCAAGGATATGGAAGTGACGGAGGAAGAATTTTCTGTCGAGGTTAACCTGATGGCCTTTAAGTTGTCGGGACGACTTTTGCCATAATCTACCATTTCTCCATTAATTCCGTGCTACTCTCGTGCCTGAATATGCCTTTTCTGCCCCTGGGTTGCATTTTTCGAAATATTTTGTGGATTGGTGGATTTTGCGTAAATTTGCAATCTGTTTTATGGCCGTGGAGCTCCAGAAGTCCCGTGAGGTTACGGGCGCTTGCGGCTGAAACTTTAAAAAGTTTTGTTTTTTTATGTACGCAATTGTTGACATTGCAGGACAGCAGTTCAAGGTTGAGGCTGGAAAAGAGATCTTTGTTAACCGTCTCGCGGCGGCCAAGGATTCTTCAGTCGAGTTCGACAAGGTGCTGCTCGTTGACTCCGAAGGGCAGATCAAGCTCGGTAATCCTTATGTAAAGGGCGCGGTTGTAAAGGCCACAGTTCTCGATGACGAGGCAAAGGCTGACAAAGTGCTCGTGTTCAAGAAGATCCGTCGCAAGGGATTCCAGAAACTCAATGGCCACCGCCAGAAGCTTTCCAAGATCCGTATCGATGAAATCGCTTAATTTCTAAAGAGTTAAAGATTATGGCACACAAGAAAGGACAATCAAGTTCAAAGAACGGTCGTGAGTCTCATTCCAAAAGGCTTGGACTCAAGAAATTCGGCGGTGAGGTCGTAAAGGCCGGCAACATCATCGTAAGACAGAGAGGTACAGTGCACAATCCTGACAAGAACGTCGGAATGGGCAAGGACCACACTCTCTACGCTTTGGTTGACGGAACAGTAAAGTTCACAAGGAAGAGAGAGGACAAATCCTACGTCTCGGTTATCCCTTTTGAGAACTAAGACTCGGAGGATTGATAATGAAAGAGGGCTGGCTTCGAGTTATCGTGCCTGTCCTCTTTTTGTTTGGTAATTAAACTATTCAATACTATGCTTACACTCAAGACGCTTCGTGACGATCCGCAGCATGTGATCGAGAAGCTGGCAGTAAAGAATTTCGATGCGAGGGCCATCGTGGAAAAAGTCCTCGAACTGGACACCAACAGAAGGAATCTTCAGACAGAGAGTGATGCCCTTGTCGCTCAGCAGAAGCAGCTCGCCAACAAGATCGGCGGACTGATGAAGGAAGGCAAGAAGGATGAGGCGGAAGAAGTAAAGAAGGAAGTGGCTGAACTAAAGGCAAAGTCTTCCGAACTTCTCGCCAAGGCTGACGAGAATAATAAGGAACTTGAGGCTCAGCTGGTTCTGCTTCCGAATATGCCTTGCGACCTCGTTATTCCCGGAAAGGGCGCCGAGGACAACCAGGTTGTGAAGATGGGTGGCCCTGAGGTCAACCTTCCTGAACACGCTCTTCCTCACTGGGAACTTGCCAAGAAATACGACATCATAGACTTCGACCTTGGCGTGAAGCTCACCGGAGCCGGATTCCCTGTCTATAAGGGCAAGGGCGCGAAACTCCAGAGGGCCCTCATCAACTTCTTCCTTGACATCAACACAGCCGCCGGCTACAAGGAGGTCGAACCGCCGATCATGGTCAATGCCGCTTCAGGTTTCGGTACCGGACAGCTGCCAGACAAGGAGGCTCAGATGTATTATGTAGGACTTGATGACTTCTATCTCATTCCTACCGCCGAGGTTCCTGTCACCAACATATTCAGAGATGTCATTCTCAGTAACAATGACTTCCCGCAGAAGATGACCGCCTACACTCCGTGCTTCCGCCGCGAGGCCGGTTCCTACGGAAAGGACGTGAGAGGTCTGAACCGTCTGCATCAGTTCGACAAGGTCGAGATCGTGCGTGTCGAGAAGCCGGAGAACTCTTATGCCGCTCTGGACGAGATGGTCGCCCATGTTGAGAGCATCGTTAACAAACTCGGTTTGAAGTACAGGATTCTCCGCCTTTGCGGAGGCGACCTGAGCTTCACCTCGGCCATCACCTACGATTTCGAGCTCTGGTCAGCAGCCCAGGGACGTTGGCTTGAGATCTCTTCCGTCTCCAACTTCGAGACCTATCAGGCGAACCGTCTGCACCTGCGCTACCGTGACGCGGACGGCAAGATGCAGCTCTGCCACACTCTGAATGGAAGCTCATTGGCTCTCCCACGTGTGGTCGCCGCCCTGCTTGAGGACAACCAGAAGGACGACAAGATCGTCATCCCTGAGGTTCTCCGTCCTTACACTGGATTCGACTGCATTGACTAATCACAAAGCACCATTCTTCACCGTTTGTGGTGGAGATGGTTCTTTACGAGTTGTATGCCCAAGACAACCATCATAGGAATAGACCCCGGAACCAATCTTCTTGGTTTCGGGGTCATTGATGTCGTCAGCGGTAAGCCCGTGTTCGTGGATATGGGCGTGCTGGACCTGCGGAAGGAGGCGGACGCATATTCAAAACTCCGGCAGATCTACGACACTGTCACAGAAGTCTGCAAGACCTACCACGGCACCGAGATGGCGCTGGAGTCGCCGTTCTACGGAAAGAACGCCCAGGTCATCCTGAAGCTGGGGCGCGCGCAAGGGGCTGCGATGCTCGCGGCTCTTGAATATGGCATCACGGATATTCATGAATATGCTCCTCGCGAGGCCAAGCAGGCGATCACCGGCAACGGAGCAGCCTCCAAGGAACAGGTGAGTGTGATGCTGCGCAAGACGTTGGGCGTGGATTTCCAGCCGGAACATCTGGACGCCACGGACGCGCTCGCCATCGCCCTTTGCCATTACTACAATATTTCCAGCCCGCTTGCAAAAATCAAGAGTTCGGGAGGTTGGGAGAAGTTCATCAAGGAACATCCGGATCGGGTGAAGTGATGAATATTCCCGGAATATTCATCTGTGGCCATATTAATTGATGTTTTTTCTCCGGCAGGATTAAACTATCGCCACGTTATTCTGTCAAAGAAACCGTTAGGTTGATTAGTTGTGTATTCCTTATGAACTTAAAGAAATTCATCACTTTTGTCGCCGGCGTTATGTCGGCTTTTTCTTTGGCTTTCGCCCAGGGAGGCGGCACTGTCACATTGTCTCTCACGGATTCCTCCACCGGAGAGGCGGTCGGATTCGCGACCGTTTCCATCACGAAGCCAGGCAACACCAAACCCTATAAGTATGCCTTGAGTGACGACAAGGGAAAAACAGTCTTTGAGAAAGTCGCTGGCGGGAAATATGTCCTGAAGGCAGAGCTTCTTGGCTACAAGTCTCTGACCAAGGATATTGAGGTGAAAGGAAAACTGGACTTGGGCGTGCTCAAGATGGATCCGGACAAGCAGGTGCTGGACGCTGCCAGTGTCTCCGCAGCCGGTAACCCTATTGTGATAAAGAAAGATACGATTGAATATAACGCCTCGTCATTCAAGACGACCGAGAATGACGTACTGGAGGACTTGTTGAAAAAACTCCCGGGTGTGGAGGTCTCCGAGGACGGAACTGTCACTGCGAACGGGCAGACAATCAGTAAGATAACGATTGACGGCAAGACTTTTTTCCTTGATGACCCGCAATTGGCGTCCAAGAATATTCCCGCTAAGATCATCGACAAGGTGAAGGTCGTGGAGAAGAAGTCCGAGCAGGCAGAGTTCACCGGCATAGACGATGGTAACGATGAGACGATCATCGATTTGTCCATTCAGAAAGGAATGATGAACGGCCTTTTCGGCAACGTGATGGCCGGAGCGGGACACGATGTCCGCAAGCAGGTCTCTGGTTCTGAACTATCCTCAGGGAATGGCGATTGGCGTTACCAGGGAGCCGGTTTCTTGGGACGATTCACGGACAAGAACCAGCTCAGCGTCGTGATTAACGGCAACAACACCAACAACCGTGGTTTTAATGACTTGGCCGGAAGTATGATGCAGGGAATGCGTGGAGGCGGTGGTGGAATGGGCCGTGGAAGCCGTGGCTGGGGCCCGGGCAACGGAATCACGACATCCTGGATGGGAGGTCTGAATGGCAACACCAGCCTGTTCGACGGCAAGATGGATCTCGGAGGCAACTATCTCTACAACAACAACGAGACTTACGTTGAGGAGGAGAGCAAGAAGATCACCTACCTTGATGACCATAATCTCATCTATAATAACAAGGGCTCCAACACGACCAACTCTGACGGCCATCGTTTCGGAGTCCGTCTGGAGCATAAGTTTTCGGAGAACACCTCGATTCTGTTCCAGCCGCAGGTCAGCTTCGGCAACGGAGACTTTAATGAAATTTCTGAGTTCTCGACCTTGACCGAGAGAAACGGCGAGACTTCCAAAACCAATGAAGGATTCACCAGCAACACAGGCTCGAATAGCAACTGGAAGACCAATGGCTTCTTCCTCTTCCGCCAGAAACTCGGCAAGGCCGGCAGAACCCTTTCTTTCAATGCCCGTTACAACTTCAGCGGCAATGAGACCAACGGCTTCAATCAGTCATTGACAAGGACTTATGAGGATCTTGAGAACCCTTCGGACTCAATAATCAACCAGCGTTACAACCAGAATCAGGACACGAAATCCTTGACTGGTCGTCTCACCTACACGGAGCCTCTCGGCAAAGGGTTCTTTGTCGAGGCCAACTACGAGGCTTCCTGGAACAGGACATCTTCTACAAAGAATACGTTCGACAGCGGAGTCGTTTCTGATTTCAGTGCTTCGAACTTGATTTACAATCCAGTCGGGGAGGTCGTCAATGAAGTATATTCGAGCGAGATAATCAACCGTTACATCAACCAGACGATCGGGGCGAACTTCGTTTATCAGAAAGACAAGCTCCGCGCACAGGCTGGTGTGAGCGCCAATCCTACCGACACTCATAACGAAACCAGCGGCTACGACACCTATGACAACCATGTTCTGAATTGGGCGCCTCAGGCTATGCTGTGGTACGATATCGATGACAACACCAACGTTCGAGGTTTTTATTTCGGTCGCTCTCAGCAGCCTTCCGTCAGCCAGTTGATGAGAGTTCCTGACAACACTAACCCGCTGAGCGTGTCTTTCGGTAACATGTATCTTGAACCGTATTTCAACCACGATTTCAGAAGCGATTTCCGTCACACCAACAAGAAGACATTCCTCTCGATCAACGCCGGAATTGACGGTGGTATTGTGAAGAATCCGATAGTCAACGCCCAGTGGTACGGCACGAACGGCGTTCAGTATTCCATCCCTGTCAATGGCAAGGATTCCTACAACGGCAGTTTCCGTGTGATGCTGAACACTCCTATCGCGAAGTCCAACTTCAGCATATTCAATATGATGAGGGCAAGTTACTCAAAGTCTTCATCTTATGTCGGCTCTTCGAATTTCGACATGAGCAATTACTACGAAGGAGACAACTACGATGCTGAGAATTTCCTTGCCGACAAGTTCCTTGAGGATTTCCACTCATTGGATTTCACTCTGAACAATCTCCAGACTGTCGGCTTGACCGAGCGTCTCCGCATTACCTACCGCAACGACATCGTGGAACTTACCGCCGGCGGTCGCACCAGAATGTCAAAGTCTTGGTACACAATCGCCAACCAGTCCACGAATATGACCTGGAGCAATCAGGTCTCAGCCTCGATGAACTGGACCGTTCCCGGTGGTCTGGGAATCGTCGCCGACGGTAACTACAACTGGTACAATGGTTACACCACCGATCAAGGCACTCAGCTTATCCTCAATGCCAAGATCACAAAAATGCTGTTCAAGGACAAGTTCACCTTGGCTCTCAACGCCTACGACATCCTCGACCAGGCCAAAAACCTCTCGATTTCCGACTCGTCGAACTACCACACCGAGACCCTTAACAACACTCTCGGTCGCTACATAGTGGTCTCCTTGACCTACCGCTTCGGCAACTTCGGCGGCAAAGGCGGCCGCCGAATGGGTCCGGGAATGGGCCGCGGTCCGATGGGACCACCACCTCCAAGGATGTAGAAGGACATATTTGAAATGACCTCACGGTCAAAAAAGACTATGGCGAATTTTGCACGGTGGACCAAAATTCGCCATAGTCTTTTTCTGACCTTAATTGTATGATCGTGAATGTGCTGACAGAAAGTTCCCTATGGTCAGAATAAAAAAAGAAAATTCAGAATTTTGGTCCACCGTGCAAAATTCTGAATTTTCTTTTTTTATTCTGGCCATCCAATCGGTAGCTCAACATTCGTAAGTTTCTTCTTATATTTCGACTATCTAATCGTAAGTATTTCTGAATTAATTCAATATGAAATTATTCATCCTCCTCCACTCCGACAAAATTGACATAGTTCCTCCACTTGTCAATCATTGCAGACATGTCTTCAGGAAGCTGCGAATCGAACTGAATCCATTTGCCGGTTCCGGGATGAACGAAGCCGAGAGTCTTGGCGTGAAGCGCCTGCCGAGGACAGATCTCAAAACAATTCTGGATGAACTGACGATACTTGGCGTAGATTGTACCCTTGCGGATCTCCGAACCGCCGTATCTTTCATCATTGAACAGCGGATGCCCGATGTAACTCATGTGAACCCTGATCTGATGCGTGCGCCCGGTCTCCAGCTTGCATTCGACAACCGTCACGTAACCAAACCTTTCCAATACCTTATAGTGCGTCACGGCGTGTTTGCCGCGATCATCCTCGCCAGCGTAAACCTTGAACCGCAGCCTGTCGTTAGGATCACGCCCGATGTTCCCGTCAATCGTTCCCTCGTCTTCCTTGATGTTGCCCCAGACAACGGCCACGTACCGTCTCTCAATCGAATGCTCAAAGAACTGCCGCGCCAGATCCAGTTGGGTTTCATCATTTTTCGCCACTACAAGAAGCCCGGAAGTGTCTTTGTCGATTCTATGCACAAGGATTCCCATCCTCTCGTCGGCCGCATCCGGACCCTGTGATATTCCCAAATGGTAGGAAAGGGCGTTGATGAGCGTTCCCTCGAAGTGGCCATGCCCTGGATGTACGACCATTCCGGCGGCCTTGTTGACAACAAGGAGATCGTTGTCCTCATAGACTATATTCAAAGGAATATCCTGCGGAAGGATCTCAAGGCCACGGCGGCGGTACGGCATAACGAATCGGATGACATCTCCCGGCCTGATGATGAGGTTCGCTTTGGCAACCTTGTCATTCACACGTACATAGCCTTCCTTGATTGCACACTGAACCCTGTGCCGGGAAGTGTCCTCAAGATGCGTGGCCATATACTTGTCCACACGCATAGGAGTTTGTCCGACATCCACATTGAGCCGGAAATGCTCGAACATGCCCTGCTCTTCGTCCTCGACGCTATCTTCCTGATCGTTGTAAAGTCTCTCCTCGTCCACGTTATTCGTCTTTCTTGTCCAATGATAAGTAGATGGTCACGTCCGACCCCATAAGAATAGGATTTCCGGCCGCTTCCGGAGTCTGTCTGGTAACGGATGCGTTCAGAGAATCGGTGTAGTTCCTGACACTCCTGTCGAAGACTACGCGACCTATATTCAATGAGTTGTCATGCACGGCATCCACTGCCCTGAGGTATTTCAATCCCTTGACATCCGGAACATAAGTCAGATTGTCATCCGGGTTGAGTCCGACCTCCAGATTGATCTCCGAACCAGTCTCGATCTGCCTTCCTGGCCTGATCTCGCGGTTCCGATAGATTTGCCTTAATACATTGTTTGTCGCTATGTCATTGACATAGATTAGTTTGCCTAAGGTCAGGCCGCGGGAGCCGAGTTCGGCCTTGGCCTGCCGCATGGAATATCCGACAAGATTAGGCATACTGACCTTCTTTGCGTTCTTTGCGTTGATGGTGAGGAGTATCCTTCTGCCTTGCTTGACTTGGGAACCTGCTTTCGGGTTCTGGCTGTAGATGGCTCCACGCTCCATCTTTCTTACAAAGATGGAGTCTATAACCTCCACCCGGAGCTTGGAACGGGCGGCCTCATATTTGGCCTCGTTCACGCTCATGCTTGTGAAATCCGGTACCTTTATCGTCTTTCCGTGGTTGGTCAAAACTTTGAGCGACATTGAACTTGCGAATATCAGAACCGCAAAGAACAAGAACGCCAGCAAGACATTCTTGACAATCCAATTACTGAAGAAACCTTTCTTATCCTCTTTCTCTTCCATATTCAAATATTACTTTCCGCCCGTGAAGAGCAGGTCAAACGCTCCCTCTCCGACGAGGGCGAGTCCTATGATTATGATAATGATTCCGGCTATTCTGTTGAGCCACATTATTTTCCGCATGTCGAACGCCTTTCTCCAGTTGCTGAAAAACCATGAAAAGAAAAACCAGTAGGCGATCGAACCGCCGGCGACCGCCAAGATTATCGGATAGATCCTGAAGCTTCTGTCAGCCACATCGACCTGAAAGAAAGCGAACAACGCGAACATCACAAGTATCGCTCCGGGGTTGGAGACTGTTGTGGCGACTGCCTGCAGAAAATCCTTCGGCGACGCTCCGCGCGTCTTGACATCACCCGGCTCCATCTTCCTGAACGGATCCTTGAATGCCATCGAATATCCAAGAAAAGCTATCACTGGACCTCCGATCAGGAATATGATAGGTTCGTAGGTGTTGATGAAATTTTGGGCGAATGCCCATGCAAAAATCGAGATGATCGCATAGGCTGTGTCCACCAACGACGCGCCGAGCCCTGTGGCGAAGCCGGCCTTATGCCCGTAGCAGATGGATTTCTGAAGCACAAGAATCGCCACCGGCCCGAGCGGAGCCGACGCGCAGACACCGATTATGAACGCTTTCAGAATCTCCAGAAGCATAGGCAGTCATTATTTAGCCCTCATGAATATTTGCACGGGGCATCCATGCAGGTCGAAATGCTCCCTCAGCTTGTTCTCAAGGAACCTCTTGTACGGTTCTTTGACGTATTGCGGCAGGTTGCAGAAGAACGCGAATGCCGGGAAGCGTGTAGGCAACTGGGTCACGTACTTGATCTTCACATACTTGCCCTTCCAAGCCGGCGGCGGATAATTCTCTATCTCCGGCAGCAGTGCCTCGTTCAGCCTTGCTGTCGAAAGCTTGCGGGAATAATTCTCGTAAACATGTTCCGCCTCGTCCAGCACATCCATGATCCTCTGTTTCTTTGTGACAGATGTGAATATGATCGGCACGTCATCGAACGGGGCGATGCGGCGGCGGAGCGAGGCTTCATATTCCTTCATCGTGTTGCTGTCCTTCAGGAAGAGGTCCCATTTGTTGACCACCAGCACGCAGGCCTTGCGGTTGCGGACAATCAGATTGAATATGCTCATGTCCTGGGCCTCCATTCCGCTGTTTGCGTCGATCATCAGGATGCAGACATCTGAATGCTCGATCGCTCTGATGGACCGCATGACTGAATAGAACTCAAGATCCTCGTTGACCTTGGCCTTCCTGCGCATTCCGGCCGTGTCCACGAGCATGAATTCGTGGCCGAATTTGTTGTAGAGGGTTGAGATTGAGTCTCTTGTGGTTCCGGCTACCGGGGTCACGATGTTTCTCTCCTCTCCAAGGAGGGCGTTTGTCAGCGATGACTTGCCGACGTTAGGTTTCCCGACAATCGTGATGTGCGGGAGATCAGGCCTGTCATCGTCCTGCTGCGGTTTCTCTTCCGGAAGGACTTTGAGAACCTCGTCGAGAAGGTCGCCGGTTCCGCTTCCGTTCGCCGCTGAGATGGTCCATATCTCTCCCAATCCCAATGAATAGAACTGGTAGGCGTCGAACATCTTCTCTCCGGAATCCACCTTGTTTACGCACAGCACGACAGGCTTTTTGCTCCGGCGGAGTATGTCGGCGATCTCCGCGTCGTAATCGGTGATGCCGGTGGCGGCCTCGACCATGAATATCACCACGTCAGCCTCCTCGATGGCGATCACGACCTGTTTACGGATAGCTCCCTCGAACACGTCGTCCGAGTTGGTCGTCCAACCTCCCGTGTCCACCACGGAGAATTCCTTGCCGCACCATTCGCATTTGCCGTAGTGGCGGTCTCTTGTCACGCCGGCAGTCTCGTCAACGATGGCTTGACGCATTCCGACAAGTCTGTTGAAAAGTGTGGACTTGCCGACATTAGGCCTTCCTACTATAGCTACTAGACTCATAAATATTCTGTTAAATCTTAATTATTAAACACTTTCGGCGGTTCTATTTCTTCGGCTTCTTGTTCCCGAACTCATATTCATAAAAACCGCATCCGGTGCAGGCGTCGCTATAGGAACCGGTGCATGAGGTGCTCTTGCGGGGTTTCTTGGAGAAGATCTCCTCGTCCTGCTCCCTCATGCATTTGATTCCCATCTTCCGCATGTTCTCGTTTCGGCTGATCTCCGTCTCAGGGAACTTCCCGTTCTTCCGGAATATGATGTTGAAACACATTCCGATGACCCCGATTCCGAGGATGATTATCGCTGCGAGAACTGTTTTCATGATATTCTTAGAATATAAACTCCGTGCTGATAGGCTCGTAGTTGTAAACCTTGCGGATGATAGCCGCGAAGGTCTCTGCCATTGAGACTACCTTTATCTTGCTTGTGTCCGCTCCTTCTTTGAGAGGGATTGTGTCTGTGACAAACACTTCCTTCAGGCAGGATTTGTTGATCCTGTCATAGGCCGGACCGGAAAGCACAGCGTGTGTGGCACAGGCTCTTACACTTGCGGCACCCTTCTCCATCAGCACTTCGGCGGCTTTCACGAGGGTGCCGGCGGTGTCGATCAGGTCATCCACAATAACAATATTCTTGCCTTCTACCTCACCTATGGCGGTGATGGAGGCGACGACATTGGCTCTCTCGCGGGATTTGTGGCAGATGATCACCGGACAGGCAAGTTCCTTGGCATAGGCGTTGGCCCTCTTCGCTCCACCCATGTCCGGGGCGGCGATCGCAAGGTTCTCAATGTTCAGAGATCTGAGGTAAGGGATGAAGACCTTGCTGGCGTAGATGTGGTCAACAGGAAGGTCGAAGAATCCCTGGATCTGGTCGGCGTGGAGGTCGCAGGTCATGATCCTGTCAACTCCGGCGGCAGTCAGAAGGTTTGCCACCAGTTTCGCTCCGATCGAGACGCGAGGCTTGTCCTTGCGGTCCTGCCTGGCCCATCCGAAGTACGGCATCACTGCGATGACCTTGTCGGCAGAGGCTCTTTTGGCCGCATCGATGGTCAGAAGAAGCTCCATCAGGTTCTCTGTCGGAGGGAAAGTGGATTGCAGGATGAACACGGTCGCGCCCCTGACGCTGTCCGTGAACGAAGGTACAAACTCTCCGTCGCTGAACCTGGTCACCTCGGAAGCTCCAAGGTGGTATTCCTCACCGGTCTGCTTTCCGATCTGGTTCAATTCATCAACAACCTTGCAAGCAAAGTCCTTGGAGGCCCTGCAGGCAAACAATTCCATTCTGTGTTCCATGTGCATTCAGCTATGCTATAAATTAATGTATTTTTGGATATAGTCGAGTATCTCCTCTTTCCCGGCTCCTGTCTCCGCGCTGGAGGCGAACATCGGAGGCATTTCCTCCCATTCTTCCGACAAGATCTTTTTGTCCCGCTCGATCTGAGCCTTGAGGGCGTTCGGCCCGAGCTTGTCGCCTTTTGTGAATATGATCGCAAACGGAATGCCGTTCTCTCCAAGGCCAGTCAGAAACTCCTGATCAATCTTAGTGATGTCATGCCGTGAGTCGATAAGAACAAAAAGCACGACCATCTCCTCGGACTTTTCGATGTAGTCGTTGATCATCTTCCGGAGTTCCTCACGTCCTTCTTTCGAAATCTTGGCGAAGCCGTAGCCCGGAAGGTCAACAAGGTACCAGCTGTCATTGATGATGAAGTGATTTATCAGTTGGGTCTTTCCCGGGGTGGCTGAGGTCTTGGCAAGCTTGCGGTTGCCACACAACATATTGATCAGCGATGACTTGCCGACATTGGAGCGTCCGATGAACGCGAACTCCGGCAGTCTGCGGGAGGGCTTTTGGCTGACTCTGGTGCAGCTGCCTGCGAATTTTGCTTCAGTGATGTTCATCTTTGTTTCTGCCTAAGCGATTCTTTTACAAAGATAGTGGATTTTTGTTAATTTTGTAAGATTGGAACTCTATATTATGGAAAAGAAGTACATAGATCTGTTCACTCTTCAGGCTCGTCTGAAATCCGTTGTTGAAGGCTTGTTTCCGCAGCGTCTTTGGGTCAAGGCTGAGATCAGCAGTCTGAACCGCAAGCAGAACGGGCATTGCTATCTGGAGCTTTCACAGAGCGAGGGTGGGGGAGTGGTCGCCAAGACCCGCGCCACAATCTGGGCGTTCCGCTGGAATATGATCGACCATCGGTTCAGGAGCGTGACCGGTTCCTCTCTGGAGACCGGGATGGAGATCCTTGCCAGCGTGCAGGTCAGCTACCATCCGTTGTATGGATTCTCCTTGAATATAGACGACATCGATCCGGAGTTCACTCTCGGTGCGAACGAACGCCGCCGGCAGGAGACGATCGAGCGGCTCAAGAAAGAAGGTCTGCTTGACCTTCAAAAGCGTCTGCGACTGCCTGCGCTGCCATATTCTTTGGCGGTGATTTCCGCTCCCGGAGCTGCCGGCTTCGGCGACTTCCGCCACCATCTGATTGATAATGAGTATGGCTTCGTGTTCAACGTGAGGCTGTTCGAGGCGTTGATGCAGGGTGATGGCGCTCCGGCTTCCATAATGGCTGCGTTCGGAGAGATTCTGTCCTCGCCTGTTCATTACGATGCCGTGCTGATCATGCGCGGAGGCGGTTCTGACTTGGATCTGGGCTGCTTCGATGACTATAATCTGGCGGTGACCATCGCCCGCTGTCCGGTTCCGGTCTTCACGGCGATCGGCCACGACAAGGACCATCACGTGGCGGATATGGTGGCTAACACCTTCGTCAAGACTCCGACGGCTTTGGCTGACTTGTTTCTTGACTGTTATATTGCTGAGGACCAAAGGTTAGGAACATTGGAATCCCGGCTTATGATGTCGTTCAACAACCGTTTGGCGGCGATGTCGTCCCGGATTGATCTGTTGGAGGCTCGTGTCCACCGTCAGGCGGATGCCCGCGTGTCGGACGCGATGCATAAGGTCGAGATTCTGGGAACGGCTCTGACAAAGGCTGTCGAGAACAGGTTGGTCAGTCAAGAGTATCGACTGGACAGATTGACTGACAGAGTCTTGCACGGTGCCGACAGAAGCCTTTACAAGGCTGGTTCGTCTTTGGATCGCATCGAGCAGCGGTTGAGGGGTCGTGTGGGTGTCGTGCTTTCAGGTGCGTTGTCACACCTCATGATGGTCGAGACGAAAATCGCCGCCAACGATCCTCGCAACATTCTCCGCAAAGGTTTTGTCCTGGCCTTGGACCGAGACGGCGTGAAGATGGATTCCGCCACCAAGACCCGTGTCGGCGACCGTGTGCGTATGATGTTCGCCGACGGAACCGTCAAGTGTGGTGTCGTCGAGGTGGACTTGAAAAGCAATGTGCCAGGAAGCGAGGACGATGCCCTTCCCGCGATGAGTGAAATCAGTTAAAAAACAATCGGTCCCTGAACCCGTCGAAGGGGCCGAAGTGACAGAATGCAGAGACTTAAATCGGCTCAACAACCAACGGTCACTGAACTTGTCGAAGTGACTGAACATCTGAACTACAAGACTTTTAGCAATCAATAAAATCAATGAATATGTCAGAGAAGAAATTCGATTACACCAAGGCGGTCGCCGAACTGGACGAGATCGCCGCCAAAGTAGAAGACCCTGCCACCAGTCTGGACGACATCGGCGCACTCGTGAAGCGCTCCAAGGAACTCATCGAGTCCTGCCGCCAGTACCTCCGCACCGTCCGTGACTCCATCGAGGACAGCAAGGAATAATCTCAGGTCACTGAGTTTGTGGTTTGGCATAGCTGCCAACCATGATGCTATCAAAGAAAGATTTCAGCCTGTTAAGAAGCGGCGGAAAAAAGGCAAATTGAAAATTTTGCACGTTACCAAAATTTTCAATTTGATTTTTCCGCCGATCTGATGACGGAACTGTGATATTTTCAAGTATATATATCGCGCTGTCAAAGGTCGCAGCAATGTAATGTGACGCAATATCACTATATGATTGCTGTCTAGTTATTAAAAATGTAACTTGACAAGCGATATAACGGCTATTTTACGCTTGTCCGAGTGCAAATGTACTTCGACAAGCGTGGAATAGAGGAATATGCGCTAGTTGAGAGTTAAGCATACCTCAACGGGAGCGGTAATGTGGGTATTTGCGCTTGTCGGGGTTCAATAATATGGAGACAGGGGTGAAAAGTGGTTGAAATGCTCTTGTCGATTTCTTTTTCTGATAGTTATGTACACGAACCCAAGAAAATTGCACGATGTTTCGTGCAATTTTCGCAAAATTCTGATAGAAAGACTGTGCTAAAACAAGATCGGCAATGGCGTGGGCCTTAGTCGATGCTGAAGGCCTCTATCTCTTTGTTGAGGGTGTCTAGGATCTCGAGTTTGGTGTTCAGGAGGTCGTCGGAGATGTCAACCTTGTAGTAGTGCGGGTTGATGAGTCGTCTCTCGGACGGACTGAAATGCGACAGAGTGTCGTTGTAAAATGCCTTTTTCTCCTGCAGGGTGTGGCTTTCGGCACACCTTTCACCGTTCTTGATGACCTGATGCTGGAGAGGCCACCATGAATATTCACCAGACTGGAAGATCTTGTACTTGTAGCGGTCCTGCTCGTCGTAGATTGTGAAGGTCTCGCCGGCTTCGATCCTTTGGGAGAGGGTGTCGCCGCGCAGACAGGTCACATCGGCTTTATAGATCTCTCCAAGATCGGGGTCTTTCTTCGTGATCCTGTAGGTGATCTGGAATCCGGGGTTGATCAGCTTGATCCTGTCCTCTGAGCGTTTCAGGACAGGGCGGCCGTCAATCTGGACGAGCTTGTACACGTTTCCGAAACACGGTGCGGCCTTGCTGGTGGCGATGGCGTCGCCGACTCCGTAGGAATCTATGCAGGCTCCCTGACGCTCCAAATCTGAGATGAGATATTCATCAAGAGAGTTGGTCGCGAAGATCTTGCAGCCGGTAAGTCCGTGGTTGTCAAGAATTTTGCGGACTTTGGCGGAGAGGTAGGCAAGGTCGCCGCTGTCCAGGCGCACACCGTAGCCGTTGGGATATTCATTGTCGATGCCGCACTCTTTGAACGAGCGTATCGCGTTCAGTATGCCGCATTTAAGGGTGTCGTAGGTGTCGATGAGCAGGATGAGGTTCTCGCCCTTGTGGGTGTTGATGTAGTCCACGAATGCTCTGTGCTCGCCTTCGACCGTGCTGCCGTAGGATGTGACGAAGCTGTGGGCCATCGTGCCGGTGGAAGGCACTCCGTTCAGCACTCCGGTGAGGATGTTGGACGTGCTGGCGCAGCCGGCTATGATCGCCGCCTTGGCTCCGTAAGTCGCCGCCCATGGACCGTGAGCGCGGCGTGATCCGAACTCGCTGACAGGGCGGTTGGTGGCACGGCAGACCCTTGAGGCCTTTGTCGCGACAGCCATCTGATGGTTCATTATGCAGAGCAGGGGAGTCTCCAGGATCTGAGCCTCTATGAGCGGAGCTTCCACAGTGATGATCGGCTGGTTCGGGAATGCGATCTCGCCCTCGCGCATCGCATAGACGTTGCCGGTGAACTTCAAGGTTGAGAGGTACTTGCGGAATTCGGCATATTCATCGCCAGGAAGGAATTTCTCGTAGAATTCCGGCTCGGCCTTGCCAAGGTTCATGATGCACTCGATGGCTTCTTCCGTGCCGCTCACCACAGCCCAGTTGTTGTTCTCCGGGGCTTTCCTGTAGAACATGTTGAAGACTGCGATGACATCCTTCCTTCCGGTTTCGTAGAAGGATTTGCCCATCGTGTACTGGTACTTGTCGGAGCAGTAGGCGAAGTCTTTGACCTCGATTCCGTTGTGTGATTTCATTTCTTTATCTGTTTTGGCCGTGGCCTTTGTTTATTTGTTGTTGTGACGGAATCCGTCTTCTTTAAGAATGATGCTGAGGATGCGTTTGGCGGAGGCGTTGTCGCCGGAGGTGACCAGTTCGATGTCTGGCTGGCCGGTGGCTGAGCTTGTCGAAGCCATGCTTCTCGCGAGCAACCCTTCCTCTTTCATCACCTCGATCAGGTGCCTGGCCACCGCTGGCGCCGGATCAATGATCTGAACGCCAGGTCCCGCGACCCTTTGAATGACATTCCGCAGGAACGGGTAGTGCGTGCATCCCAGCACAATCCTGTCAGCCCCTGCATCCAGAAGCGGCTGGAGGCTCTTTCGGACTGTTCCCTCCGCCTTCGGCCCGTCCAAAATCCCGTTCTCCACAAGCTCTACGAATCCTTGCCCCACATGTTCGACAATCTTCACGTCATCCTCGTAGATTCCCTTGGTGGTCAAGTATTTGGAGCCTTTCAGCGTCCCTGCCGTCGCCAGCACACCGATCACCCCGGTTCTCGAGCTGAGCGCGGCCGGCTTGACCGCCGGTTCCATCCCGATGAACTTGACGGGATATTCATTCCTCAAAATTGAGATCGCCGCGGCCGTGGCTGTGTTGCACGCCACCACGATGATCCGCGCTCCCCGCGAGAGGAGATATTCAGTGATCGCCCTGCATCGGTTTTGGATGAACTCCGGTGTTTTCTCCCCGTAAGGGCAGTTGGCGTTGTCGGCATAATAGACAAACCTTTCCTCCGGAAGAACCCGAAGGATCTCCCGCAGCACGGACAGCCCGCCCGAACCCGAATCGAAAATGCCGATCATCGCCTCAAAGTCAAATTATTCAATCAAAGATACAACAAAGAAACGAAAGAGAAAGAAAAATGAATATCTTTGTGAAATCACGTTCATGGTGCGAGCGTGATATATTCTGAAAAAACTATGAATATGAAGACAAAGAATCTGTGTGGAGCCGTGGTGATGCTGGTGGTGATGTCGGGGCTTTCGGGCTGCGTGGGGACGAATGCGGACAAGAGAAATGATGCTCCTACACCGGAGGTAGCGAAGGCGGATCAGTATGCGATTGACGTGCTTGGAACATATTACCTTTGGAATGAAGAGATCGAGAAAGATCTCCGGAGACTGGATCCGGACACCTGCAGGATGCCTATGGACGTGGTCAAGAGCATCCGGTACCGTGAAGGTGGAAAAGAGGTGGACAAGTGGACCATCCTGACGGATGATCTGGAGTCCTTCCAAAACTCTGTCCAAGGTCTTGGACTTACCTATGGCTATGACCTTCAGGCCGGAAGGATCAGCAACAAGCCCGGGGAATATTTCCTTGTCGTGAGCTATGTCAGCAATGATGGCCCGGCACAGATGGCGGGGCTCAAGCGGGGTGACATCATAATAACTATTGACGGCAAGGCCATAACAAAAAGCAATATCTACGATGCCTTCAACTCATATTCAATTAGTTTGGGCGTTACAGGACTGGATGAGAACAATAACATCAGCGACGATGTAAGGAATGTAGACCTCAAGGCGGTGGATATGTACGAGGATCCGATCCTTGTGGCCAGGACATTTGATGTCGCGGGAAGGAAAGTGGGCTATCTTGCCTACACAGGATTCGACCTCAAATCGTCCCAAACCCTCCCGGACGTTTTCAGAGACTTCAAATCAATGAATATAGATGAGCTTATCATTGATTTGAGGTACAATGGTGGAGGCTACGCTTTCACCGAGAACGTGTTGGCTTCGATGATCGCTCCGGAGGCCAATGTCCTGGCCGGGGATATATTCCAGACGGAAGTGTATAATTCGATTCTTGCCGAGACTTGGAAGAAGCAGGGAGAGGACACAAACACATATTTCTCAATGAAACATAAACTGAACAGTCAGAGTGCGGAGGTGGATGTCTCGGATGCGAATCCGGGAATCGGCAAGGTCTATGCAATCGTGACCGGCGGCACGGCATCTGCCTCGGAGGGCTTGATTGTCGGGTTGAAACCATACATGGATGTGGTTCTTGTCGGTCAGCGGACCTACGGGAAGTACTGCGCCGGAATAATGCTTGCTCCAGAGGACTTCTACAACAGCAGACGCGACTACTCTCGGATCAAGGATTGGGGAATGTACGTCATGGTCAGTAAGTTCGCTGACCGCGACGGCCGCAATGAATCGATTCCGGACGGAATTCCAGTGGATGTTGAGGTGGATGACAATCCGTTCGACGGCTGTCAGCTGGGTGACGAGAACGAAACGATGCTTCGCGCCGCCCTTAGGGCAGCCGGAAAGGTCTATCCGCAGACCGCGTCGGTGACACGCTCATATTCAAAGAGAATCGAACTCAATTATTTGGAGCATGGAGTTCCGAGAGGAATCCTCATCAAGACGGATGTGCCTTCATTTAGATAGCCATACTTTTACAGTCGCTTCGACTGGCTCAGCGACCACTTTTCCGGTTACGGCGACCATTCCTTCGGTCACTGAGCCTGTCGAAGTGACCATCCCTCCGAAAATCCGTTTCATAAATCGCGTTTCGCTTTTTATGTTTCGCTTTTTGTGTAACTTTGTAGGAGTAAATTTAAAATGGAGAGCAGATGATATTAAAGGATCAGATCGAGGCTCTGCATCAGCGGTTGGAGACGTTGGGGAGGTGTCTTTGACATCCCAACGAAACGTGAGCAGGTAGCCGCATTGCAGAAGAAGACAGAGTCCCCGGACTTTTGGAACGACCCGAAGGCCGCCGAGGTGTTTATGAAAAACCTTAACGGCGTGAAGTCTTGGGTGACAGGGTTTGACAAGGCCTCCACCGAGGTGGATGACCTTGATGTGCTGTACGATTTCGCCAAGGAAAGTCTCGGCGGAAACACCGATGAATCCGTCACCACAGCGGAGACGCAGGAACTTGAAGAATCATATTCAAAAGCCGTTGAGGACATAGAGGCGTTGGAACTCAGGAATATGTTGGGCGCGGAAGGCGATAACCTCGGTGCTGTGCTGACGATCAATTCCGGAGCGGGCGGCACAGAAGCGAACGACTGGAGCTCAATGCTGATGAGGATGTATATGCGCTGGGGCGAGAGGAATGGCTATAAAGTGACTGTCAATGACTTGCTTGAGGGTGATGAGGCCGGAATAAAGTCCGCCACGATTCAGGTCGAGGGCGACTATGCCTACGGCTATCTCAAGGCCGAGAACGGAGTGCACAGACTCGTGCGCCTTTCTCCGTTCAACTCCCAAGGCAAGCGGCAGACCACATTCTCGTCCGTTTTCGTGTACCCGTTGGTGGATGACACGATCAACATCGAGATAAACCCTTCGGACTTGGAATGGGACACATTCCGGTCAGGCGGTCACGGCGGTCAGAACGTCAACAAAGTCGAGACCGGCGTGCGCGTGCGGCATATTCCTTCAGGAATAGTCGTGGAGAACACGGAGTCCCGTTTCCAGCAGGACAACCGCCAGAACGCCCTGCGCATCCTGCGGTCAAGACTTTACGACCTTGAACTTAAGAAGCGTCAGGAGAAGCAGGCCGAGATCGAGGGCACCAAGAAGAAGATCGAGTGGGGCTCGCAGATCCGCTCCTACGTCCTGCATCCGTACAAGATGGTCAAGGACCTGAGGACCGGCTATTCCACCGCCGACACCCAAGGTGTGCTGGACGGTGACCTGAACGAGTTCATGAAGCGCTACCTGATGCAGGAAGGTGCTGGTGGAGCGACGGCTCCGATTGAGGATATTGACTGATAATCACTAAAATATTTCATTAATATGGCAGAATTCAAATATGCTCCGATGTTCCAGTTGGGACCGGACACAACCGAGTACTACAAGCTGACAGGCGAGGGCGTGTCACTTGGCGAGTTCGAGGGCCATCCTATTCTCAAGGTGGCTCCAGAGGCTTTGACAATGCTTGCGAACGCCGCTTTCAGGGATGTGAACTTTCTTTTGAGGCCGGCTCACAACCAGCAGGTGGCCAAGATCCTGAGCGATCCGGAGGCTTCCGACAATGACAAATACGTGGCTCTGCGATTCCTGCGCAATGCCGAGGTGGCCGCGAAGGGCAAGCTGCCTTTCTGTCAGGACACCGGCACCGCCATCATCCACGGAGAGAAAGGCCAGCAGGTCTGGACCGGATTCGATGACGCCGAGGCTCTTTCGAAGGGCGTTTACAAGACTTACACCGAGGAGAACCTGCGCTACAGCCAGAACGCCCCTCTTGACATGTACAAGGAGGTCAACACGAAGTGCAACCTTCCGGCCCAGATCGACATCGAGGCAGAGGAGGGTATGGAATATAAATTCCTCTGCGTCGTGAAGGGTGGCGGCTCGGCCAACAAGACCTACCTCTATCAGATGACCAAGGCTGTCCTCAATCCAGACACTCTCGTGCCTTTCCTCGTGGAGAAGATGAAGACTCTCGGAACGGCGGCCTGCCCTCCATACCACATCGCGTTTGTGATAGGCGGCACATCGGCGGAGAAGAACCTCTTGACCGTCAAGTTGGCTTCAACCCATTACTATGACTCCCTGCCTACTACTGGTGACGAGACCGGACGCGCTTTCCGTGACGTTGAACTTGAGAAGCAGGTGCTTGAAGAGGCCTGCAAGATCGGTCTCGGAGCGCAGTTCGGAGGAAAGTACTTCGCCCACGACATCAGGATCGTCCGTCTGCCTCGCCACGGGGCGAGCTGCCCGATCGGTCTTGGAGTAAGCTGCTCGGCTGACCGCAACATCAAGGCGAAGATCAACAAGGACGGTGTCTGGATCGAGAAGCTGGACGATAATCCTACACAGTGGATTCCTGAATCTCTGCGTAATGCCGGGGAGGGCGAGGGTGTCGTGGTTGACCTCGACAAGCCGATGAGCGAGATCTGCAAACTCCTGAGCCAGTACCCTGTCTCTACCCGCCTGAGCCTTAACGGAACCATCATCGTGGCTCGTGACATCGCCCACGCCCGTCTGAAGGAAAGACTTGACAGAGGTGAGGATCTTCCACAGTACTTCAAGGATCACCCTGTTTTCTATGCCGGTCCTGCCAAGACTCCGGAAGGCATGGCTTGCGGCTCGATGGGACCTACCACGGCCAACCGTATGGACCCTTACGTGGATCTCTTCCAGGATCACGGCGGCAGCATGATCATGATCGCCAAAGGCAACCGTACCCAGGTTGTCACCGATGCCTGCAAGAAGCACGGCGGCTTCTACCTCGGCTCCATCGGCGGCCCTGCGGCTGTCCTCTCCTTCGAGAGCATCAAGAGCATCGAGTGTGTTGAATATCCAGACCTCGGAATGGAGGCCATCTGGAAGATTCGCGTCGAGAACTTCCCTGCGTTCATCCTCGTCGATGACAAGGGCAACGACTTCTTCAAGCAGCTTGGCTTGTAATTCAATGAGTTGATAATATGTTGCCGCGTCTTCACAAAACCTGCGGCAACATATTTTTATCTATTCAAATAGATTTGGAATGAGGAATATAGTTTCCCTGATGATCGCGGTTGTTCTGCCTGTCCTTATGGCTGCGCAGCCGCAATCTTCTTTTAAAGTTGAATGGGCCTCGACCGGTTCGCATTGCGTCATAGGCGGTGGTCCGTCGTTGGAGTACCAGAAGAAAGCCTTCAACCATTCCGTATGGAGAGGGGAGAAGGCTTTCGCTCAGGCGGTAATTTCATCGGATGCCGAATTGAAGGATGTGGCAGTTTCCGTCTCCGATCTCCGCAACGGAAAGTCCGTGATCAAGTCCGGAAATAGTTCCGTTCAGTTCGTCTCCTTCGTGGTCTCTGATCTGCTTGACACGACCAAGTATGGCCAGTGCGGTTCTCGTGAGGACAAATCCAAGTGGGGAGAAGTTCTTGTCGCTGACGTGCTTGACCTTAAGGACTCTATGAATATCCCAGCGGGCAGGAAGCAGCCGGTCTGGATGACAGTCAATGTGCCTTCCGATGCGAAACCGGGAAAGTACACGGGCCGATTGACCGTCTCTTCAAACAATGCAAAAACTCGCAGCCTTCCGGTGGAACTTGTTGTCACTGACCATGTTCTGCCTCCGGCTCATGATTGGGCGTTCCATTTGGATCTGTGGCAGAATCCATATTCGGTGGCCCGCTGTGCAGGTGTTCCACTTTGGAGCGACGCTCATTTCGAGGCTATGTGTCCGGTGATGAAAATGCTTGCCGACGCGGGGCAGAAATCAGTTACCGCCACCATTATGAACCGCCCGTGGAACGGCCAGACTGAGGATGCTTTCGGCTCCATGGTCACGAAAATTCGCCGCATTGACGGTTCTTGGCTCTATGACTACACGATCTTTGACCGTTGGGTAGAGTTTATGTTCTCTCTCGGCATAGACCGACAGATCAACTGCTACTCAATGATTCCGTGGGCGTTGGAGTTTGACTATTACGATCAGGCTACATCTTCGGACACAACGATCCAGGCCACTCCCGGTAGTTCGGAGTACAATGAATATTGGGGATCTTTCATCGCAGACTTCGCCCGCCATCTGAAGTCAAAAGGCTGGTTTGAGAAGACCATGATCGCGATGGATGAGCGTCCGATGGAATCCATGCAGGCGGTGCTGTCTTTGATCCGAAAGATTGAGCCAGATTTCAAGATTTCATTGGCGGGGAACTATCACGAACCCATCAATTATGAGATAGCCGATTTCAGTGAAGGGTTCAGGCCTATGAAAGAATTTCCTGAATCCGCAAAGGCCAAAAGAAAGGAACTTGGTTTGACAACGACTTTCTACACCTGTTGTGCTGAGGCACATCCGAATCTTTTTGTGATTTCCGACCCCGACGAGGCCACGTGGCTTGGTTGGTTCGCGCAGGCCGAGAACTATGACGGTTACCTTCGCTGGGCCTACAACAGTTGGACTTTGGATCCTTTGGCGGATGCCCGTTTCCGCACGTGGCCAGCCGGTGATTGTTTCGTTGTCTATCCTGGCGGACGCGGCAGCGTCCGCTTCTCCAAACTCACCGAGGGCATCCAGGATTTCGAGAAGGTCCGCATTCTTCGCGCACAGTGGCGGGAAGAAGGCAACGAGGCCAAACTCGCAGTCCTCTCTGAGGTCCTGAAAGATTTCACTATGGAGAAGATTCTTGACGAAGGTCCGTCCAAAGCACTCACTGCCGCAAAGTCCTTCCTTGACAAGCAGTGATACGGTATTTGTCCGGGGGAAAGCCTATTCTCAGGACAAAATCTGTTTTTATACGTTTTCTCCGGGGAAATGGCCTTTCTCCGGAGAAAATTTTGTGTATCCCTCGGATTTAACGGAGAGCCTTAATCGGAGCGTTTTTTTGCAGGTGAGCAAAAAAACATTACATTTGTAATTCGAGAGGGGCGGAAACGGTCTGCCTTCCAAAGAGGAAATGTAGTGTATTTGAAAGATTTACTTAGGATTGCGTTGATCTCCGTAAGTGTCGCTTCTTGCGGAAAAGAAAACTATAAGCCTTTCGTTCCGGAATCTTCTGACTCTCCGGTTGAGGTCGCTTTGGTCATGGGGAATAGCCACATGACAAGGACGACCTACGATGCCGGACATAAGAGGTTTGTGTGGATGCCAGGAGACGAGATCGCTGTCTGGGCGAAAAATCAGGCCGGAGCGTATTCCCTTGACGGGCAGAAATTCAGCCTTTTGGCAAGAGGCCTTGGTAATGCGGAGGCCTATTTCACTGCCACTCTTACTGCCCCGATGGACGAAGGAACATATTCCTATTATATGACTTATCCGCTGCCGGAGTCGGTAAATGGGACAACGGCGGAGTTTAATGTTCCTGAGGTTCAGGACGGTGTCGCTTCGGACGGTGTTGGCATCATTGTGGCGGAACCTGTCACCGGACCGGAATTGTCTCCGGTTGAGGAGGCTTCTCCGATCATCCCGGAAAATGTCTTGAATGTCAAGATGAAGCATCTGTTACATTTCTTAAGGTTCTATATTCCTGAAGGGTATAATGTATTGGGAGAACCTGTGAGCAGGATTGAGTTCACGATGCCTCAGGCGATTGCCGGAAAGGTTGCGGTGGATGTCACTGACGCTTCCACAGCCACGCTCTCGGAAGGGGTGAACGGAATGACTTTGGAACTTGAGACGCCGATTGACGAGTCGGCGGACGGAACGGAAACCGCGGTTGCGGGAATATTTCCTCCGCGGAACGCTTATTCTGCAGGAGATCAGATGAGTGTGTTGATATATTCGGAGAACAAATGGGCTTCGTTGAATCCTATGCCGTTGGAAGGAAGAACTTTCGCTGCCGGCCATTTGACTTCTGTACCGCTGAGGCCTGTTGAGGCGAAGCAACTCTATAAACTAAGATTCACATTGGCTTCCAACAATCTCGGAGAGGATCCGTATAATATTAAGATTTCTCTACCGGAAGGGGTGAACTGGCCTGGAAGCGCGTCCAATGTGCTTGGGTTTGACGGAACGCATAGCGGCTTGATAAAGGTTGGCGACACTTTTGTTATGGAGACAAAGGATGAGGCAGCGTTCCGGACGTTGTCTTCTCAGGCATTGACGGTAAGTTATGAGTCTGAAAGCGCGTTGGTGACTGAAAGCCTTGCTCTTGGAGATTTGACATCGGTCTCAAACGCTGCTTGTTCTTTGAATTGTCCTTATCTGTTCTTTGAAGACTTCAGCAGTGTGGAGAGTTTTAGTTCTAATGATAAATATAGTTGGTCAAGTGCAGGAAGTAAATCTCCTCAGTCATTCCTTTCTGGGTGGAGTGCAGCCAGGGCTGGAGCTCAGGCGGGAATTGCCATTAGAATCGCGTGCCGACGTGAGACAGGATTAGCCAATTATCCTGCCCGTGCGGATTCGCCGTTCCTCAATGGGTTGAAGAACGGTAAGACTGTTGACCTGAGTGTAGATTATGATTACTCTATGGGAAGGGCTGGGACTCCAGAAATCTCTCAGACTGTCTATTTTGGCTATATCACGACCGACAAGAATCTTGAAAGCGGAGATGACACAGGTACATTCCCAGTAACGTTTGACATCAAGGAGACAACAGGTTCGTACACTAATATCAATCATACCGCTGATGCGACCCTGACAGGAGTCAAGGCTCCGTTGAGGTTGAGTTGGAGAACAGTGCCTGAGACCAACTGGGGTGCCAACAACAACACCTGCTGGCTCTACATAGACAACATAAAAGTGAAAATTAAGAAATAACTTAAATTAAAGTAAATGAAAATGAACAAAACAATGGCTTGTATCGTGGCATTGGCTGTAATGGCGGTGTCATGCTCCAAGCATCAGGACGGACAGGGGGCGAGGGTTTCGTTCTCTGTTGACACCGATCTCCAAGTGACTGAGGTGACGAGGAGTAATGTGTCCGATTACACCGCTCTCCCCGAGGCGGGAAAATTCACGATTGTCGTGACCGATCATAACGATGACGAAATCTACAACGGCTTGCTGGAAGCCTACAACCAATCAACATCCTTGAATGCTGGTAATTACACTGTCAAAGCCAGCTATGGCTCTACGAGCGACGAGGGATTCGAAAAGCCTTGCTTTGAAGGATCCAAGACATTCTCGATCACTGGAGGAGAAACCGAGAATGTGGAGATTCCGGTCTCATTGACAAACACGATTATTCGCGTGGCTTGCACTGAACGCTTCAAGGCTTATTACACCGACTACTCATTCAAGGTGAAGACGGGAAGCGGAACAGAGATTGACTTCCCTAAGGGTGAGGACAGAGGTGCGTTCATCGATGCTTACTCTTTCACTGTCACCGGCAGCCTGACCAATCAGGGAGGCAAGGCGCAGACTTTCACCAAGAATTATACTTCACTTAAGCCAAAGGCCTGCTATACCCTCAAGTTCGATGTGTCCAATTTGGGAACAGGAGCGGTGACGGTCACCTTCGACGATACGGTCGAGGATGCGGATCTTACTGATTTTGATCTTAACAATTAGTATTAGGGATGAAAAAGTTATCTTACATATTTCTCACGGCCGTTCTGATGTTTGCCGTGTCCTGCAAGAAGGATGTGTTCAATTATGGAAAGGAGGACAACACTGGCGTTCTTTCATTCTCCGGCTTTTCGATAGACGTCTCCGAAGATGTCAACAAAGTTCCAACAAGGGCAGAGGCCGCGAGTGACGAGTATGTTGTCTTCCTCTATGATGGATCTGAAAAACAGCTCTGGCAGAAATCCTACAAAGACGTCCGCGAAGGAGGTGACATCACCCTTCCGGCTGGCAACTATAAGGTAGAGGCACGCTCGACGAGCGCCGCGGTCCCGGATGCCAAGTTCAATGCTCCGGTCTATGGTGTCACTCGGGATGTGACCATCACCGCAGGTGAGAAAACCGAGCTGGGAGAGCTGACATGCACCCTTCTTCAGACTGTCGTGACTGTCGGCTACAATGATGATTTCCTTAGATCTGTCACCGGTGACGGTTTGACGACGATCGAGGTGGCATCCGGCTATCCTTTGGAGTACAAGCTCAACTACAACAGCGGCAATCCTACCTATGACCGCCGTCTGGGTTACTTTGCCGTGAACGGAGACGACACGACATTGGATTTGACATTCAGGGGATCCGTGGACGGAAAGTCTCAGAAAATGAAAACCACCATCTCCGGAATCAAAGCCAGAGACTGGCACATCATCACTATCATGAAAAAAGTTGATCTTACCGGCAACGCTACTTTCGCGGTACAGATCGATGATCTGGTCGAGGATCTTGAGCTGGACAACGATATTGAGGGAATCGAGGCCGGAGACGGTAATGATCCTGAAGCTCCTGAAGGAGATGGCGGCATCGAACTTGTCAGCACAAGTTCCTACGACATTACCAAACCTGTCGTCGTTCCGTCAACTGGGACTTTCCCTCTTACCATGAAAGCCATCGTCCCTAACGGAACACGCAAATTCACTGTTGACATAGCTTCAGACAACGAAGACTTTATTGGATCCGTGAACTCTGTGGGCGGTACGACACTTGACCTGGTCAATCCGTCGGATGCCGCTATGGGTGTGTTCGACATTGTTCCGTTCCCTCATGGACAGGAACTCAGCGGAAAGACAGAGATTGAATTCGATCTCTCAGGCGCGCAGACTCCTCTTCTGGCATTCAAGGGAACGCACACGTTCACGATGAATGTCGTTGACAACAAGGGTTGCCGCAAAAGCATTGCAATCAGTCTTCAGGTTCTTTAACGTGATGGAGGAATGAAAATGAAAAGAAAAATCTTAATGATATCTTCTGCCGTCCTGGCGCTTGTCGCTTTGGGATCATGCACGGCAGACAAAACGTTGACAGTCTCTGGCAACGGATCTTTCTCCTTGAGTGTCATGATGGGAGAGGTATCTACAAAGGCACCCTTGTCACAGGATGAACTCCTGTCCACGGCAAAGGTCGGCATCTATAAAGCTGACTTCAGCGGCAAGGTCCGTGAATATGTCTATTCACAGATTCCTGAGGCGATCTACCTGCCTGCCGACGACTATCGTGTCGATGTCGTGGCCGGTGAGCTGGTAAAGGAAACTCCAGCTGTCGCTTCGTGGGACCAGAAGAGCTACAAAGGTTCTTCTACTGTAAAGATTGAGTCCGGGCAGAGCAGCACCGTCACTGTCACCGCGAAGGTTTGCAATGCCGTCTCCAATGTCACTTTTGATCCTACCATAGCGGAGCTTTTCGAGGAAGGTTACACTTGCTCGATCGGTGTAAGCCAGGACAATGAGGACTCAAGGCTTACCTACTCTGCCGCAGACAGTGGCAAGGACGGATTCTTCATTGTCTCAGGTTTTGAGCCGTCTCTTTACTGGACTTTCAACGGAACTCTGAAGAAGGACGGCTCTGCGTTCAGCAAGTCTGGTGAAATCGGAGCGGTGGAAGCCGGAAAGAGGTATAAGCTCAACTTGAAGTATGTTGAGAAGGACGGAATTCTTTCATTTGAACTTATGGTTGATGACTCGACTAATGATGTCTTTGACAACATCATCTTCGAGGCATCTTCTACTGGTGTCGCTCAGACCTCCCGTTTCGAGGTCTGGGCCGGACACTTCACTGCCCATGCCGATGTGGACGAGACACAGTACGATAAGGATGATGTGGCTTTTGAATACCGTCAGAAAGATGCCCAGGATTGGACGGAAATAAAGGCTGAACGTGACTCAGAAGGCTCTTTCAGCGCCAAGATCACAGGATTGACTCCTGAGACCACTTACGAGTACCGTCTTGTGGTCAAGTCCCTTGAGTCAGGAGAGGCTGAGTACCTTCCCGCTTCAAAAGACATCACTACTGATGTGGCCACCCCTGTTCCGAACGGTGGTTTCGAGACGACTTCAAGTGCAGAATCTTCAAAGTATAAGTCTTTCTACGATCCTGCGTCGGATGACCCTACCCTTAAGAAACAGTGGTGGGGTAATGGTAACGAAGGTGCTACTCTTGTAGGATCCTCATCAGTTATCTGCTATCCGGACGATTCAGATAAGAAGGAGGGATCTCAGTCTGTTTGTCTTCAGTCCCGTTGGGTCGTCGTTAAGTTCGCGGCCGGCAACCTTTTCAGCGGCCATTTCGGAGACCTTATCGGCACCAACGGCGGAACCGTTTATTTCGGAAGGCCTTTTACTGCAAGGCCTACGGCATTGAGATTCTGGATGAAATATTCCGGAGGTGTCATCAACCGTGATTCCAGCAATGTCCCTGAGGACGGCAAGACAGGCAACTATGACAAGGCCTCCATCAGGGTCGCTCTTGGAACATGGAATTACAGGCAATATGGCGGTGACGCGGACAGTCCGATATTGGTCAACACCACTGACGTGAGTACGTTCGTTGACTTCTCCACAGACAAGTCCACAATAGCGTTCGGTGAGAAGATTGTCTCCTCTGACGACTCAAACCCGGCCAAAGACTGGATTCAGGTGACCATCCCTCTTGAGTACAGCAGCCTGACGACCTACCCGACTCACATTGTCATCAGCTGCGCGGCCAGCATGTACGGAGACTATTTCTCCGGCTACGACAACAGCAAGCTGTGGCTTGACGGTATGGAACTTATCTACGAATAGTCATGAGACAAGCATCTCGGCTGATTTTTGTCATTGTTCTGTTCTTCAGCTCCTTGTGTGCTGAAGGACAGAAACTTGACAGAGGCATTGACCTGTCATCACAACCTTGCTTCATCAAGAAGGGAACATGGATGATCGGTGGTGGCGCGAGCTACATGCTGCACAACAACGACAATTCCCGTCTGCTTGTTGTGAACGGCATCAAGTCTAACGGCTACACTATTTCGGTCAGTCCGGCTTTCTGCTACATGGTCAAAGACAATGTAGGAATCGGAATGAGGGCTGGCTACAAAAGGAATATGTTTCAGCTTGACTCGGCGGGGATGAAATTCGATGACATAGATTTTTCCGTATCTAATTATCACAAGATCAGCCATGCCTTTGAGATCCAGGGAATAGGACGCTTTTATATTCCGGTGGGCCAACTCAAAAGGCTAGGGCTGTTCAATGAACTGCAGCTTTCATACTCCTATGGCCAGGGAAAGGTTCTGGATGGACATGATAACAAGGTGAACGCTTCGTATGAGACTTCCAACGCATTGGGAATCAATGTATGTCCTGGCTTTATGGCTTTTGTCACCGACAAACTTGCCATTGATGTGAGCGTGAACATGATGGGACTCCATTTTGACTGGACAGATCAGAGTCACAACAAGGTCGCTGATGGTGACCGGAGTTTTACATTTATCAATTTCAAGGTGAATCTGCTTGCGGTTGGATTCAGCCTTTATTATTATCTCTGATCCGGTGAAAAAAATTGCGTTGATATTTTCCATTCTTCTGTCCGCGTTCAATTTGATGGCTGCGGAGAAGGATAGTCTGTCCTTCGCGGAAAGACGTGGACCGGACAGACTGTTCATGCCGAAGGGGGATTTCTCCGCCGGCGTTCAGTTTTTCTATGCAGACTTGTCCAGTACTGACAGTGAATATCTCATGCTGCTCCAGCACTTGGACGCAAACGGGACAATGATGACGTTGTCTCCTTATCTTGACTACACGTACAAAGACAACAGATCGGTTGGTCTGAGGGCGAAATATTCATCTGCCAAAGGTGGAATCTCCAATGCCGATCTCTCCATGCTCAGCGATGATCTTTCATTCTCGGCAAGTGACATTCAGGCGGATTCCCGCTCCATTCAGGCTGAAGTTTTTCATAGGGCTTATGCACCGCTGGACAAACGAAGCCGTATTGGAGTGTTTACGGATGTGTCGCTGGGATATTCCTACACCAGGACTTCCTTCTCCTACAATGAAGAGAGCCTGGACTCATATTCGGCGGCGAACAAAATCAAGATCTCTGTCCACCCCGGACTGATGATTTTCGTGACCAACAGCATCAGCACTCATGTGTCGATCGGTATAGGTGGAGCCACCTACAACCACATCGACTATTACAAAAATGGCGAGATCGTCGGCACCAGAGATTTCTCCAAGGTCCGCTTCATGCTTGACATCTTGGACATTTCGTTCGGATTGAGTTTTCATATCTAGTGGATTATGTACAGGTTTTTAGCTATACTCCTGACTTTATTTTCTCTGTCATCTTGCATCAAGAATGACATCCCTTATCCGAATGTCAAGGCAGAGATCACGGGGCTGGACGCAGACGGGGTGAAATCCGTCAGCATCGACAAAGCTTCCCGTGAGGTCGTCCTCACGCTTGAGGAAACTGCTGATATTCACAGAGTGGAAATCAAATCCATGTCATTTAATCATGATTCGGTGGTTCCGTCGGAGATGGTTCTGGGTACGTTTGACTTGTCGTCTCCTGTGACATTCTCGCTGAGTCTGTACGAACGTGACTTTGACTGGACAATCAAGGCCGTGCAGCCAATTGATCGTTACTTTACTGTTTCAGGTCAGTCCGGAGAATCTGTGATTGATGCCGGTAACAGACGTGTCATCTTCCAGATACCGTCTACCGTCAACATTAACAACCTTACTGTGTCTACCATGAAACTTGGGCCTGAGAGCATATCAAGTTATTCTCCAGACATCGAATCGTTGCATGATTTCACAAATCCTGTGACAGTCACTGTGTCATACAGGGATGTCAATGAGGATTGGACGATTTATGCGGACAGGGTAGAGTCGGTTGTGTCGATCGCCAAGCCGGATGTGTGGACAAGGGTCGCATGGCTGAAGGCCTCTGGCATAGAAGGACGGAACAACGGGTTCCGCGTCAGAAAGGTCGGCGATTCTGAATGGAATGAGGTTGGCGATGTCTCATCTGATGGTGGCTCTTTCAGGGCGACGGCTGACGGGTTGACCCCTTTGACGGAGTATGAGTGTGTGGCCTATAGCGGAGAAGATGTCTCAGAGACTTTGAAGTTCACTACAGAGGGTGAGGCTCAACTGCCGAATTCCGGTTTCGAGACATTCAGCAACGCGGAGTCCTCGAAGTATTGCTCATTCTATGATCCATCTTCTTCCGTTCCTGAGCTTCAGACTAAATGGTGGGGGAGCGGCAACAAAGGTTCGACGACCGTAGGGTCAAGTTATGCGATCACCAAACCGGATGATTCCGAGAAGGTTGAGGGGCAATATTCATTGAAGATGGCATCTCAGTATGTCATACTCAAATTTGCCGCGGGCAATGTCTTTTCTGGTGAATATGCCGGAAACGTCGGCGTGGCCGGCGGAAAGATCCGCATGGGACGGCCGTTCTCGTTGCGTCCAAGAAAACTGACACTCTGGCTTAAGTACAAGTGTGGAAAGATCCAGCAGAAGACGCTTGGCGGCTATCCGGATGGCGATGAGGTGAAAGTCGGCGATAATGACCGAGGCATAGTCTGGGTCGCTTTGGGCACATGGGATTTTCATAAATATGGTGGAACAGAGGATTGCCCTGTTGAGGTGAACACTACCGACAAATCTACATTCTTCGATCCTTCGGGCAAGGATGTGGTCGCCTATGGAAAGTTTGTCACCGATCACGACATGGAATGGACAAAGGTGGAAATACCGCTTGAATATGTCTCCACATCCATCCGTCCGACACACATCATAGTTTCTTGCGCCGCCAGCATGCTGGGAGACTATTTCACCGGAAGTCCGGATTCCATCCTCTGGGTGGATGACCTCAGTCTGGAATATTAAAGAATAATCGGCTCCAGAGTTAAGACTTGGAGCGTGGCGGCGGAAAGAGAAAAGATTATTCTATCCTGTCCTTGATGTTGTAGCGGTTGCGCTCGTTGGAGGTGCGGGAGATCATCTCGCAGATGAAACCGGCGAGGAAGAGCATCACACCGATGATCACGGCAAGGATGGCAAGGTAGAACAGAGGCTGGTCGGTGACGGCTCTGAAGTGAACGCCTTGGGCCTGATGGACGAGTTTGGCCACAATCACCCAGATGGTCATCACGAAACCGACAAGGAACATCAGGAGGCCGGAGAAACCGAAGAAATGCATCGGCTTCTTGCCGAATGTACTCAGGAACCAAAGTGAAAGCAGGTCCAGAAAGCCGTTGACAAACCTCTCAAGGCCGAATTTGCTCTTGCCGTACTTCCTTTTCTGATGATGGACGGGTTTCTCTGTTATTTTCATGAAACCGGCGTTCTTCGCCAGATAAGGAATATACCGGTGCATCTCTCCATAGACCTCCACATTCTTGACAACCTCGTTCCTGTAGGCCTTGAGACCGCAATTCATATCGTGGAGCTTGATGCCGGTGATCCAGCGTGCCGTGGCGTTGTACAGTTTTGAAGGCAGGTTCTTGGTCAGCTTGTTGTCCTGACGGTGCTGTTTCCAGCCTGAGACCACGTCGTAGCCCTCTTCCGTGACCATTCTGTACATCTCAGGAATCTCTTCCGGAGAATCCTGAAGGTCGGCGTCCATGGTGACCACAACCCGCCCCTCGGCCTTGGCGAAGCCTTCGTAAAGGGCGGCGGACTTGCCGTAGTTGCGGCGGAAGGATATTCCTTTGACCCTTTCATCGCCTTTTGAAAGCTCTTGGATCTTCGCCCACGAGCCGTCGGTGCTGCCATCGTCGATGAAGATTACTTCATATTCATACCCGTTGGCGTTCATCACGCTTCTGATCCATGCCAGAAGTTCTGGAAGGGACTCCTCCTCGTTCAGAAGAGGCACTATTATCGAAAGGTCTTTTGAATATTCCATGATTATTGGAGGTTGTTTTGGTTTCTTTCGTCCTCGTCACGTTCGCCGAAAGCGTTGACAGGAAAGAGTTTTCTGGCAAAGACGGTCGAGAGGATCCAGCCCCAGAGGTAGCAGTAGATCAAGGAGGAGAAGAACGTTATCACCGGAAGTTTGGACAGCATCTTGTCCATCGCGGCCATCGTGTTGGAATCCATCATGTTCTGGTAGGTGTTCTGGACTTCCTGGATCATCTGGGTCATCATCTCCGGGTTTATCACAAGAATCTGCGCGAGGGAGAATCCGGCCACCAGAATGGAAGAGAACAACGCTACTTTCAGTCCATAGCGCTGAAGCCCTGCGTAATCAGTGTTGACATCTCTGTTGAACCTGTCCATGAGAACCTTGAAGACATAGATGCATGCGGCGATCTTTGCGATCTTGACAAGGAACACAAGAAAGCTGCCGAAGAATCCTTTTATCCCGATTGTCAGCACCAAAGTCGGCAGGTAATCGAGAATGATTGTGGCTACAGCCATCACAAGCCCTGCCACTGCGGCACTGTTCCATGAAACACTGGATGAAAACTCTTTCTTCATTGTTCTAATACATTAATTTTATGCAAAAATAGCAAAATTATTCGTATCTTTGCCCTTTGGCTAATAATATGGCTGGCCAAGTTCAAGTACTTGGTCTGTAAATACTGGTCAGACCAATTTATTTTAGTTTTTGTATGATTAACATTACATTTCCTGACGGTAGTGTCAGGGCCTTCGAGAAAGGCGTTACAGGTTACGAGATAGCCAAGAGCATCAGCCCTCGGCTTGCGGAGGAAGTTTTGGCGGTGGCAGTGAAGCCGGCGACCGACACGACGGTCAGCAAAGGTGTCACCTACGACCTCAACCGTCCTATCGAAGAAGACAGCTCGATCGTCCTTTTGAAGTGGGACGACGACGAAGGCAAGAGAGTTTTCTGGCACTCCTCATCACACTTGATGGCGGAGGCCCTTGAGGACATATTCCCTGGCGTGAAGTTCGGCATCGGACCGGCCATCGAGAACGGATTCTACTATGATGTGGATCTGGGCGGCCGTCAGATCACCGACGCTGATTTCGCCAAGATCGAGAAGAGAATGCTTGAACTGGCCCGCGAGAAGCAGGATTTCGTCCGTCTGGACGTGTCCAAGGCCGACGCCCTCAAGCACTTCGAGGAGACCGGTGACAAGTACAAGTGCGAACTCATCAGCGAGCTCGCCGACGGCACCATCACCTACTACACCAACGGCCATTTCACCGACCTCTGTAGAGGCCCTCACCTTCGTAACACCGAGGTCATCAAGGCCGTCAAGCTGACCGCCATCGCCGGAGCCTACTGGCGCGGTGACGAGAAGCGTGAGCAGCTCACCAGAATTTACGGAATCACCTTCCCTAAGAAGTCGATGCTTGATGAGTATCTTGTCCTTCTTGAGGAGGCGAAGAAGCGCGACCACCGCAAGCTCGGCAAGGAGATGGAACTCTTCACCTTCTCTTCACGGGTAGGTCTCGGACTGCCGCTCTGGCTGCCTAGAGGCTCCGTGATGAGATTCGAGCTTGAGAAGTTCCTCCGCAAGAAGCAGAATGAATATGGCTACCTGCCGGTGGTCACCCCTCACATCGGAAGCAAGGATCTGTACGTGACTTCAGGCCACTACGCCAAGTACGGCAAGGATTCCTTCCAGCCGATCCACACCCCTCAGGAGGGAGAGGAATACATGCTCAAACCGATGAACTGCCCTCATCACTGCGAGATATTCCGTTCTTCTCCAAGATCTTACAAGGATCTTCCTTTGAGACTCGCCGAGTTCGGAACGGTTTATCGTTATGAGCAGAGCGGTGAGCTTCACGGACTCACGAGGGTACGTTCATTCACTCAGGATGACGCGCACATGTTCGTGACCCCTGACCAGCTCAAGGGCGAGTTCGAGAAGGTCATCGACCTGATTCTCTATGTGTTCAGAATCTTCAAGTTCGACAAGTACACAGCTCAGGTTTCCCTCAGGGATCCTAATAACAAGTCCAAGTACA
>CAVKML010000023.1:0-39993 GCA_963657715.1 uncultured bacterium
AAACTTTCGCTATTTCATTAGTATTCAATTAATTAAATTTCATCGAACTCACGTTAATTAGTTAATAGTGTCGGATGATGTATTATAATATTTGCGGTGAAATCAGCGGAGGGCGATGAAATCTTTGCCGAGGATCTCACGGCAGGTGAGGACGGAGGTCATCGAGACACCGAGGAGGCCGTGGAGATTGAGACTCTGACCGGTGAATAGAAGATTTTTCAGAGGAGTGCGTGGAGACAGGACAGTGCGCAGTGGGGTGCGCCAGTCGTGCCGGATGCCGAAAGCGGAACCTTGTGGAGTTGAGGTGTAGCGGGAATATGTCAGCGGAGTGCTGGTGTAAGCACTCTCAATGGAGTTTTCGAGCCACGGAAGCCTATTTCCGACCAGATCAAGGCATTCCTTTAACTTTCTCTGCTTCGCCGATTCGTAGGAGTCCTCTGAGCCAGATACGATTGCCTTGCCGGATGTTTGATCCGACTCATCAACGCCTTTGGTGAAAGGCATAGGGCTCATCAGATCCAAATGCGTCACACCACCCTGTGGTTCAGGATAAAAATGAACCATAACAGACTCAGTGACTGACGGATCCGAATGCCAAAGGTCGATGCCTTCACGATGAATGAATATGTTCCCGTCGGGACAGGCCGGCACTCCGGGTTTCAGGCAGATGTTTGCAGTGAACACACCGAGCGTGTTGTCCAAAGCTGAAATTCTTTCCTTATAGACTTTGCGAAGGCCATCAGAGATAAGTCCAAGAGTCACAGCCGGATGAGCATCTGAGATCACCCAATCGGCCATCAACGTCTCCGCACTGTTCACCTCAACCTCGGAGACCTTGCCGCTCACGGCCTTAATCGAAGTCACCTTGGCATTGGTTCTGACCAAGCCACCCATAGAGTTTATGGAATCCACCAACTTCCGGACTATCTGATCTCCTCCGCCTTCCAGTTTCCAGGCACTTTGGATGAACGAATCGCTGATCTGGGCAAACACGTACAACGGCAGAGACTCACGCAGTTCCATCCGCATGAAAGCACCGCTGAGAACCTGACGCAAAAGAGGATTCTTTATTGTTGAGCGAAGATATTCATAGGCACTTCTTCCCAAAAGGTCATTCATCTCCACGCCGTCGCCATCAAAGACTTTGAATATGTCATCTCCGACTTTCTTTAGGAAACGGGTATATTCATTAAGATTCTTTCTTTCGCCGGGGAAACGCTCGGCCAGACGTTCCACAAAACGATCGTGGCCCGAGGCAAGGGGAAAACTTTGATCGCCGATGACAATCTCGTCAACACAATCTGGATTAATTTGCATCCACGGCAGATCCATCAACCCGAAATATTCAAAGAAAGGTCGCAGGGACTGACTTTCGCCAAGACCTCCGACATAATGGAGTCCAGTGTCGAAGATGCACCCCCCACGTTTAAAGGATTGAAGGCAGCCTCCCGGTTTGGCGGCCTGCTCCAAAATCGTCACCCGGAAACCTTTCCTGGCCAGAATGTAACCACATTCCAGTCCGCCGAGGCCGCTTCCTATGATGATGACGCTTTTTTCCACTTTTGTTATTTAGATAACATTTTGTCTTTCCACTCCTGAAAGAACGCCGGGCCGACCGGATCGAACTCACCTTTGGCAGTCGTGAAGAGTTGGACAGTGGAAGCCCTGAGTATCAATTCGTTGTCTTTCTCGTTACGGATCTCGTAGTCAAAACACAGCTTGGCTCCTTCGGCAGGTTTCCAAGTGATGGTCACGAGAAGGGTGTCATCCACCGTGGCCGGTCTCAAGAAACGGACTTGAAGGTCGTAAACCGGAGCGTAGTAGCCGTGTTCGCTGATCTGGAGATAACTGATTCCGTAGCGATGGCCGAAAGCCTCGCGGGCATCCTCAAGGTACTTGATGTAGTTCCCGTGCCAGACCAACCTGATAGGATCGACCTCCGAGAATCTGACCTTGACACGAACTGTCTCGCTGATGACCGGCATGCTATAAGTTTTTGATGATCAACGTGGAATTTGTCCCGCCAAATCCGAAAGAATTGGAAAGGAACACATCGAAATGCCTGGACATCCTCTCAGCCGGGATCAGAAGTCTTGCGGAATCCTCGTCCGGATTCTCGAAATTGAGATTAGCGGCGATGAAGTCGTTCTTCATCATAAGCATCGAGTAGATCACCTCGCTGGCTCCGGCCATCCACATCTCGTGGCCAGTCTGAGACTTCGTGCTGGTCACCGGCACGGTTCCGTCACCGAAGACCGCAGCGATCGCCTTGGCCTCGTTGGCGTCCCCAACGTGTGTGGAGGTGGCGTGGGCGTTGATGTAGCCTATCATATTCCTGTCTATTCCAGCCTGTCTGACAGCCATTTCAAGAGAGCACCTCGGGCCGTCCACGTTCGGAGTGGAGATGTGGTCTCCGTTGCCGGAGAAGCCGTAGCCCAGCACCTCGCCATAGATCCTCGCTCCCCGGCGGACAGCGGACTCGTAACTTTCAAGGATAACCGTCGCCGCGCCACCGCTCGGCACAAGTCCGTCACGGTCACGGTCGAAAGGACGACTGGCCTTTTCCGGTTCGTTTTCCCGGACAGAGAACGCCGAGATGCCGTCAAAAGAAGCGACAGCATAAGGATGAACCTCCTGAGCGCCACCACAGACAACCATCTCCTGAAGGCCGTGCTGGATCAGAAGCGCACCAAGCCCGATGGCGTGCGAACCGCTGGCGCAGGCACCCGAAACGGTAAGGTTCATTCCCTTGAGCCTGAATATACAGTCTAGGTTCATCGTCACAGTCGAGTTCATCGATTGGAAGATCGCTCCCGAGCCGCACATCATCGTGTCTTTCTTCTCACGGATGATGTCGATGGACTCAATCACGGGAAGCGCCGAGGAATCGTTGCCGTAAAGGAGGCCGACCTCATTGGTGGCGAGATATTCCTCATCCACTCCGGCGTCGCGGAGAGCGTCCCTCGTGGCGCAGTAGGCGAACTTGGCCTGCTGCGGCATGAACACCCTCTGGGAGCGGCTCAGTTCCTTCTTGAGGTCAGGGACTTCCACCTTGCCCGTCAGCGCGGAACGGAATCCGATCTCCTTCCTTTCCGGATCGAAGACAATCCCGGACTTTCCCTCGTAGAGTGAATCGCGGACCTCGTCCAAAGTCTTTCCAAGGCATGACCAGATGCCCATTCCTGTTATCACTACCCTATTCATGGCTTCTCTCAAAACAATTATCGACAGGATTTGAATATATTCCAAGGAATATGTCCATCAGCACCTCCGGCTCATCAACATCGTATTTCTCCAGCTTCTTCAGATGATGCAGGAAACGCTCCTTCTGCTCGTCCGTGTATTTGTCACCCTTGAACTCGTGCTTCCCGAAACGGATGTCATGAGCGATGAAGTTGTTGGGAGTCAGCCTGTAGCCGGCATGGATCCTGCGGTCCAGAAGCCTCGCCACCTCACGGTTATATTCAATGCCGGGGAGGGAATCGTAGGCCATCAGGTCTTGCTCGGTGACCATCGGGCAGAATGTCAGATGCACGTCGCCCTTGAAAGATGTGATGCCGGAAAGGATGCTGGAAAGATCCTCGCCCTGCTTTTTGACATATTTCTCAGACCGCGACTGATAAAGTTCCAGAGCCTTCATATAGTCGCAGGTCTCCCATTCGTAGGAAATGGAGAGCGGAACGATGTTCAGTTCGGAAAGGGCCTTGATCTTGTCATCCCGCTTGCTGATGCCGAACATCTTGATGATTCCCTGATCGGTCGCATCGTTGCCGTCCTTGGTGCGGCCGTTCCTCTGGGCAATCCAGACAGACTCTCCCCTATCCACGATTGTGTGACGGATGTACTCGGACAGATGAACCGAGGACTTGTAGAAATCCTTCATGTTGCCACCTCTCTCGACCCTGAACATTTTGTTGGACTTGCCGATGTCTATCACCAGACTTGAGCTCATAAGGTTAGCACCGAACGTGATCTCGGAGGTCTGGAAGCCGTGCGCGTGAAGGACATTCTGGAGCACGGAAGCATCCAGCATGATGTCCCTGTGGTTGGAAACGAAAAGATAATGTCCGTTCGGATCCAGATTCTCTATTCCGGAGACCGAGTAGGAGGACATGCTCCGCTTCACGATCTGCTCGTTGACGTACCACATCATCTGCTTCTGGAAATCATACACGGTGCTGATGTTCCGGACTTCCGAGCGAACCTCCTCCACATTCCTTTCAGGGAAGGCGAATGCGGACAGCAGCGGAAACAGATCGTTGGCCGCGATGCGATGCATCGCCGCCGGAATCTCATCGTCACGGTAAGGCCTTATGTCATCGAAGATGGTTTCGTCAATCATCACTTCTTATTTCTTAAATCCACGAATTTCACAGGTTTGCGACTTTTTGCCGGGAAGAGTACCTTCTGGATCTCCTCCTTCGGGCAGACCTCCACATTAGGAGCCACACGGAGCCTTGAGCGGAACCTGTCCTTGAGGTCCTTCACGACATCCACTCCCGGATCATGGGCCAGCCCGACCTTCACAATCACATCATCAGTCCCCGCCTCGGAATCCTGAACGTAGATGACATAGTTGGCGACATAGTCCACATTGTCCAGAACATCATTGATAGCCGGAGGGTAAAGTGTTGTGCCTTTGAGTTTTATCATATTGTTCTTGCGACCCACAAGCGGAGTGAGGCGGTAGGAGTTCCTGCCGCATTTACACTGTTCAACCCTCTTGGCGGCGATGTCACCGGTACGGAAACGCAGAAGCGGCATGCCTTCGACACCAAGGGTGGTGACGACTACCTCTCCCTCTTCTCCGTCAAGAACAGGCAGGTTGTCCTCTCCGATGATCTCGACGATGATCAGTTCCGGATGCACGTGACCTCCCATACCGTACTGACACTCCGAGAATGTGGCTCCCATCTCGGTTGATGAATATGTCGCATAGAGATCCACATCCCATTTCTCCTTGATCTTCGAGCCGAGCAGGTTGAGTGAAAAATCCTGATTACGAAGCCCTTCACCAATTCCAATGATCCTCTTGACACTGGATTTACGGTAGTCGATTCCGTGATCCTCAGCGTACTGTATCAGGCGGAGGATAAACGAAGGCACGCACATTATCGTGTCCGGTTTGATGCGCTGGATGGTGTCCCACTGAAGCTCCGGTACGCCATTGCCCACCCGGATGATTCCTGCGCCCAGTTCCCTGATACCAAGGAAATAAGCAAGGCCGGCCATGAAGCGTTTGTCGATGGTGGTCATCAGCTGGACGACGTTACCGGGATGCACTCCGGCGCACTCGAATGACTTCTTCTCGTTATAGGCGAGCCTTTGGAGATCCTTTTCCGTGCAGCAGAATGTCACGGGATCGCCCAGCGTGCCGGAAGTTGTGATGTAATCGATCACCTTGTCCTTAGGAACGCACAGAAAATCCTCGTTGTAGAGTTGAAGGTCCTTCTTCTCCGTGAACGGAATCTTGACCAGATCCTCAATGTGGCGGATGGTTGAAACGTCTATCCCGAAACGGGAAAACATCCTTTGATAATATGGTGAATTGGCCGCAAGATAGTCCAGTGCCTCGCGCAGTTTCCTCTCCTGAAAGTCTTTGATGGCTTCCACCGACTGGAATTCAATATCCTCTGTCATCTCGATAATTTCTGAAAGTCGATTAATCTTGCGAAATTAGGCAAAAAGTGCGGTTAATCAAAATCTTATAATTCTCTCCTCTCCGACAAGCGACTTTTAGCCTTAATTACGCTTTTAGAGGGATAATTGCCCCTTCACAAGCATCTTTACGGCGAAATTACGCTTTTAGAATACGGAGCTACTTCAGGGACGTGAATTTGCCCGGACGACGCAGACAGAAACATCAAGCTGTCTCAAGGGCTACTTCCGTTGGTCTTGAACAGGCCAGTTTTCAAACCAGTCCAGAAAAAGGGGAAACCAGTCAGCTTGGGGTGAGGAGGTGCCGAAGCCGTGGCCACCGGTGGGGTACTGAATATACTTGTGCGGGATTCCGGATTTTGTCAGGGCGTTGTCCATCACGACGGAGTTACGATAGTCAACTGTCGGGTCATCAAGGCAGTTCACAAGGAATACCGGTGGCATATCCGACGGGATATTCAGTTCCATTGACAGATGCCGCCTTAGGTCCGGGTCGTTCCGATGTCTGCCTAACAGAGCCTTTCTGGAACGGTTGTGGACTATGGACTCATCGGTCATCGTGACGACCGGATAGACGGAGACGATGAAGGACGGACGCGAGGATATTCCATGATCCTCAACCACTTCCTCACCGCTGTTCAGGACGAGGTGGCCGCCGGCGGAAAAGCCCATCACGCCGACTTTCGAAGGATCGACGGAATATTCAGGAGCATTCTTACGAACCTCAATCACCGCGCTTCGGAGGTCGTTCAAGGCATCCGGGTAGTGGTTCTGTGGGAAGGCAAACCCGCCAAGTACAAAGTATCTTGTTCCGGCGTGACGATAGTGTAGGACGAACGCCGTGAAGCCAGCCTCGGCCAGTTTCGCGGCCACTTCCGTACCCTCAATCTTTCTGGAAAGCCAATAGTAACTTCCGCCCGGACAAACAATTACAGCAGTGCCGTTGGCCTTGTCCGGATCCGGAAGGTACACGGTCAGTTTGCGGGCATGCGCTGAAAGGCCGAGCATCAGAACGGTCAGCAATATTAGAACGATTCGTCTCATGAGTCTAAATGAAAATGAAGGTTTTCGGGAAGATTGGAAATGTTTGATGCCAGCATCACATTGTCCTCGTCCTTATCATAGGCATCCACCTCGATCTCCGGATGCATAAGGGCGAAGATCAAGGCGTACTCCCCTTGCCCGCAATCATGTATCTCAAAATGGTCTCCGGAAGGAGTCTCTTGCAAAAACGCCACATCCGCGACACGAGCCAATGCCTTGCGACAGCGGGATTCCACATCCGCGCCTTTGTAAAGGTACTTATACCTGACGTAAACAGAAAGATATTCAGGAGTTTCCAATTCCCGGCGGAGTTCAGCGTAACGGTTGACGAAAAGACGGTGGCATTCCTTGGTCATCATCCGATAATCCTTGGAGCAAGGAATCCTCGAACCGACCTCAACATGGACAGAACCCTCCCGAAGCATAAAATCCGTCTTCGGCAGCACATCGTAAGCACCGTGGATGAACACAGGAGTAATGTCCAGACCAAGTTCAGACGCAAGATAAAACGCACCTTTGTGGAAGCGTCCGACCGAGCCGTCAACTGTCCTCGTCCCCTCCGGGAAAATGACCAATGAATATCCCTGAGCGACCAAAGAGCGGATCTTATCAAGATGAGCTTCAACGCCGTCACTCACAGGAATATAATCGGCCTTGCGGATCACATAACCATAGATCGGATTCTTCCAGACCCATTCGTTAGTGAAGAATATCAGTTTGGGATTCAAGGCCATAAGGCAGATCAGATCAAGATGCGACTGATGGTTGGCGATGATCACGGACGGTTTACCAAAATCATCACCACCAACCTGCGTGAACTTGACTCCCGGAACCCGCCTCAACAGGAAACGGGACATCTTCTGGATAAACTTATGGTATTTCAACTTGTTCTCCTCCGAGTTCCCTTTGAAAAGGAAATGGAGGAAAGTGTAAGGATAGGCGAACAGGAACATCAGCAGCACATAGCCCACCAGAGCATAGATTGAATATGCCAACCTTTTCAAAGTCAATGGAATGTCACGTTTGGCACCTTTCTTCTCGGTCAGCCATCTGAATATCACCGGAGGCAGGTAGTAGGCCATCACCACGACGATGAACATCCCGATCACAGTCACCTCGCCGAGCGATCGCATCGCCGGATGCTTGGCCAGAACCAAGGCCCCGATGCCGATGAACATTATCACAGCTGAATGGAACACGCTGTTCTTGTAGGTGGCAAGGCGTTTTTTCCCGTAGGCATATTCATAGACAAGACCTTCGGTGATGAAGATCGTGTAGTCATCGCCCTGACCGAAGATGAAAGTGGCAAGGATGATGTTGACAATGTTGAAGCGGATGTCCAGAAGGCTCATCAGTCCAAGGATCCAGAACCAGCTGACAGCCAGAGGGAAGAAGGACAGAAGGCCAAGTTCCAGACGGCGGAAGCTAAGGCACAGGAACACGAACACCACAAGGCTGCATATCGCCCCGATGTAATCAAAGCTCCCGGACAGGACGGTCACAAGGCGGTTGCTGATGTCGCCGGTGTCGAAGACAAGCGTGCCGTCCGAACGCAGGGATTCCTTTATCGCCTCGGCATCGGACTCATCAGCATAATATACCTGATTGACAACCAAACATTTTCCGTCATCATTAAGAATATAAGTGCCATCGAACGAATCCATCAAAGAAGACTCATCGGTGGGAGAGACTGAATATTCATTGGTCAAGATCTCCGTGAACGGGCAGAACGCCGACTCCGCGAACCCTTGTCTCCGACTTTCGGCAGACAGTTCCTTAACAAGGCTTTCCGCACGGCCACTGCCCCAGAAATCGTTCCACCTCGCTATTCTCTCGGTCTGCGTTTTCTCCGACGGGGCGAAGTTGCCTGCACCTTTTACAAAGGCGACCCGGCCTTTAAGAGAGTCTAACTTACCGAGCAGCTTGTCGTTGATTTCAAAAGCGGTCTCCTGGTCAATACCCTCGGCGATGGCGTAGATCTGTTTGTAGCCGGACTGTTCCAAACCGCCTTGGAGCACCTCCAGATCCCTTTTCTGTCTCTCTGTCATAAAGTTGATGTTCCTCATGTCGGAATCGAAGCTAGTCCGTCCGCTGAGAGAATACATCACCACCGTCACTGCCATCACAACGACCAGAAGCCATCCGCTTGACGGAGCCTTATCCGGAAGAATGCGACCGAGTTCAAGCGTTCCGCCCTCCTTTTTGCGGGCTTTCGTGAAAACCGGCAAAAAGACAAGCACGAATATTATCGTTCCGGCCAGCATCAATGAGCCGAACAGTCCCAGATCCTGCATCGCCACGGCATCCAGCCAGACAAGACACAGGAAGGCGGCGATCGTGGTGATGTTGCCGATCAGCAGAGGCTCGATCATCTCCTTCAGGTTCTGGCGAGGACTCACACCGGACTTCAAGCCGTCCATAAAATGCAGCGGATAGTTCACGGCGATGCCTATTATCACGGACGCGACACCGATGACGATGATCGACATACTATCCCGGATCAGGGCGATGCCCCCGACGGCGAACAGCCAACCGAATGTGATTGAAAGCACAATCCAAAGTATGTCCGAGAAGCGTTTGTAGGTGAAAATCAGCAGCAAACCGATAAGAAGCAAGGCCAAAGAGATGGCCAGAATGCTGTCCTTCTTGATCTGCGTGGCGTTGGTCACGGCGATCAAAGGAGCGCCGACAGCGGAAACCGTAACCTCAGGATATTCAGCCTCCAACCTTTTTATAGCCTCGTCAACAAGGCCCGCCACCTTCGAATTCATTCCCGACTCGCTAGTCCCGTAAGGAGAGGTCAGAAACGCAAGTCCGTGACCATCTTTTGTGAATATGCAGTCATCGACAATGTCGTAGTTCGAGTTGGCGGCGCTGGTCCTCAACCGTTGAAGCACTGGCGTGAACAGATGCAAAGGATCCGTGCGGACATTGGCGACCATCGCATCACCTGTCGGGAAAAGGAGCGACTGGCGGTCAGCGGCAAGTTGTCCGGAGATGTAGCCAGGAATATTCAAAAGCGAGTCTATGCGCTGATAATCAGCCTCTATCATATACAGAGGATAGGAAGATGTGACGCTCTCCATCATCCCGAACGCCATTCCGCTGTCAATGGTGATCTGCCTTTGAGACACCATTCCGGTGGAATCCACGGCATCAAACACGTCCTCGAAATCGTGAATCGCTTCGGAAATCTCATCCTCTCCGGCCTCAGAGCCATCCTTGGCGGAGAAAATCAGGATGATATTGTTCTTCTTTCCGAGAGCATTGTAGGCTTTTGAATATTTAGAACTTTCCTCGTCACTCGGCAGGAACCGGGAGATGTCCTCCTCGTAGTGAAGCCTTGAGGCAAGGAACAGGCAGAGAGCCGCCAACAGGACTGACAGCAGGGCCGCCAGCCATTTTCTTCCGGCAAGGAAGTCGTAGATTCTGAGAAAAAAGTCCGTCACTTTATCTAAACCAACTTACGAATATACTCATTTTCCGCGAAGCATACGGGATGGACGACCATAAACCAGGGCTAAAACGCACAACACCGTGTTCAGGATACTGATTCGGAAAAAATCCCTAAACGGTCGGAAATGTGTGACACGCTCCCCTTCCGGAGGGTAATAGACATGAATCCCGACAGGACGCATCCGTACTCCTTTCCAGCATTGGAACACAAGGAGTTCCAGTTCGGCCTCATAACGGTAGGTCAAAAAGCGAAGTCCGCCAATGTCGTTCAATTGATAGAGACGGAAACCGGACTGGGTGTCAGGAAGATTCACACCGGTCTGAAGTCTGAACCAGAAATTCGAGAACTTGTTGGCGAAAGTGTTGCCACCGGGCATATTCTCCATCTGAAGGTTGCGGCTTCCGACAAGCATAGCATCCGGGTGTTCCTTGGCCTCGGCCACGAACACGGGAATATCCTCCGGAAAATGCTGGCCGTCAGCGTCAATGGTTATGGCACGCTCGAATCCACGTGCCTTGGATTCCTTGAAACCGGTCTTGAGGGCGTAACCCTTTCCGCGGTTTTTCTCATAGCGGACGACCACGGCTCCAAGCTCTTCCAAGGAATCAGACGATCCGTCTGTGCTGCCGTCATCGACAACTATCACGTCTTTGCAGAACTTCAATGTTCTCTGCACCACATCCTTGATTGTTCCGGCGTTGTTATAGACCGGAACTATGACGCAGGTCTTTAGATCCTTTAGGATGGTCACTTCGACAGGCTCAGTGACCGGGTTTGGCTCAGCGACCGATCCATTGGTCACTGAGTCATCTATCCGACGAGACTTTTCCGAATCGGTCACTGAGTTTGTCGAAGTGACCGCCTCTGGGCAATCCTTACAGAAATATTCAAGGCTCATCCTTGAAAAGACTTTTCCCTCCGAGCGGACAGTAAGTTCCACTTTCAGATGACCATCTGCTCCCACTAATTTTGTGAATGAATATGCCACCTCGGCTCCGGGGAAAAGCGGTTCCATAAATTTAAGGTCATGTACCCGTGCTAGAGACAGTGATTTACCGAGATGGCTTTCAAGCAGTTCCGTGGCGACACGGATCTGCACGGCACCAGGAGTGATCGGATAGTTCGGGAAATGCGCCTTGAAGATCACATTGTCCGGTTCGAGCCTGATGAGTGGTTCGAATCCACTTTCGGTCTCCTCACTGGAGAGCAAAGTATAGAATGCGCCTGAAAGTCTCATTCGGGGATATTCATTTTTGAGAAAGTGTAGCTTCGGTTCGGTCTCAGCATAATGACTTTGGAGCCATCTATGGTGACATATTCATCGGCTTTAGTTGCGCTGAAAAGTCGCTTAAGGTCCCTGGCTATCACCTTGCGTATTAGACATTTGTCCAAAGGTTTCATCACGTTGAGCAGTTTGACTCGGCGACGGTTTTCGCTCATTGTGAAATCAAATGCTCTGACGCCGAATTCGTTGATGATGGAGCCGGCGATTTGACCGTCCATTCTCTTAGCCACGCATATTCCTGAAAAAGAGGCGTTTTTGAAGGTTATGGCCACGGTGTAGCGGGTTGTTGGCTCATCCTTGAACTGGAAAATGTAGGGCGATTCGGTTGTATCGGTCAGTACGGTCACTTCGACAGACTCAGTGACCGATGATGGTTCAGTGACCGACTCTCTGGTCGCTGAGCCTGTCGAAGCGACCGTGGTTCGGCAAGACTCATCTCCCGTCGAAGCGACACTCGCGCCCGAAGAAAAAGCCGCAACCAGAATCAGACTAATCAACAACAAAAACCTTCGCATCGACCGTCTTGTTATATTCAGCGTTCAGGATCGAAATCACCGTCTCTCCGCTGTTGTCAACCAAATCCACCTCACTGACTTTAAGGTCCTTGCCGAAATGCAGACGCACCGTCCTGAACATCTGCTTCATTTCCTTTTTAAGCGGCTCCAGCTCAGCGACATAGCATCCGCCGTCAAGAAACATCCGCACCTTGAAGTCTCCGCCGCCGGACAGTCCCTGCCCTGTGATGCTGTTCATTATGATCCTCGCGATGGACTTGAAAAGCCTATTCGAGTTCACATCCATCTTGCTGGAGGTCTGGCTGCTCTGGAGAAGCACCTTCTCTTTGTTCAGAATGAAAAGGTAGGTGTACGGGGAGAGATATTCCCACCTCAACATCCCGTCGGCGAACCACATCTTCCCGGTCGAGACCATCTTCTCCTGAAGGATGGCTATGTCCTTGACCTGCCTGAAATCAGCCGTAAGGCTCTTGATTCCGACACAGGAAGCATCGATCTTTTTGATGGCCTCGACAGTCTGCGCATCAGTCAGCGGCTTATAATCCGCTCCAAAAGCCGACAGCGAGGCGCAAAGCAGCGCAAGACAAATGAATATTATTCTTAAACTTCTCATAATCACTTAGCTATAAACACGCAGCCACTGATGATCAAAAAAACTCCGATCCAACGGGTGGCCGGAATATTCTCGTGAAAAATGAATATGGCCGCGAGCATCCCGAACACATAGCTCAGGCTGATCATCGGATAGGCCATACTGAACGGGAACCTTTTGAGGATATACATCCACAGAACCGTGCCTCCGGCGTAGCAAAGGCCACAACCCAGAAACCACCAGTTCACCAGCAGACGGCCGAAAAACGCCCATGTCCACTCAAAACTGCCCATCTTCTCAAGAGCGAACTTGAGAAAGACCTGGCCTCCGGAAAGAAGAAGACTCTGGGCGACGGACAATGTCAGCAGTCTCCACATAAGCCTTTGAGATAAACCAGTCCTACATCCTCCCCGGCATCATTCACGACAAGGATGTCCTTGTCAATACCTTTGGCGATCCTCATCGCAGCCTCGTAGGTAGCGAGTCCGGAAGTCGAGAAGCATTTGCCGAAAAGACTGAAATAGTCCGCGCTGCGGATAACGCGCGAGGCATTATATTCATTGACAATGGATTCCAGATTCGTTGGAGAGTGGAGGAGCTGAACGTCCGCTAACTCGCAGAGAGGTCCCCTCGACAGGCTCAGGGACCGGTTCTGTGAAGAGACCGACAGCACAAACGCTGACGAAGCCTCAGCGGCAGTGATGCCCTCACCGAAGTACCCGGCACCTTTCAGAAGATCATAGGTAGCCAGTGTCGTCTCATCGTGCGCCCCGACAAGGGCGTTGGAAACCCGGCCGATCTGCAGCTGGAGAAAAGCGTCCAACAGCGCGCTCTCAAAGGAAACGTCTTTCTGTGAATATGTGCAGTTGCACCCGTGGCAACGAAGCAGGATGGCCACCGCCGAGCTGATCGTGTTGTGCGTGGACATCATGAAATAAGTCGGAGGGAGCATCTCCTCCCCATCCCGGCACATCGCCGACAGGAAATTCTCCGTGTTCTCCATGCAGCCCAACCCTGTTCCCGTGAAGATCGCGTCCGGACATTCGATTCCGGCATCCTTCAACGCGGTCAGGGAGACAGCGATGGCCCGTTTCAGAATCAGTCCCATCCTTCGGGCCTGCATCGGACTCAGATATTGTTTGAAATCCGGATCCTGACTTCTGAGATATTCATCTGAAAGCGTAACCGGATCAGCCATCCAGTCCTCACACAGAGGTTTCTGGACGGAAATCTGGGCAGCGGAATGTATGTAAATCCTATTTGCCATAACGTGAGATCAACAGGGATGAGTCATTGCCCCCGAAACCGAATGAATTGCACAGGACGTGATTTAGCGTGACACTCTCCCGTCCTTCCGTCTCAGGAACGATGCCACCGTCAAACGGTTCCTTCCAGTTCAGGTTCGCCGGAATGAAGCCGTGACCGATGGCAAGAAGGCAGATCACAGCCTCGATGCTGCCGGCCGCACTGGTCGTGTGCCCGGTAAACGCCTTCGTGGAAGAAACAGGCGGAACCTTGTCGCCGAAAAGGCGGATCATTGCCCGGCTCTCGCTTGCGTCATTGTTCGGCGTGGCCGTTCCGTGGGCATTGATGTAGTCGATGTCCTCGGGACTCAATCCAGACATATCCAAGGCTTTGGACATCGCCAGGAAAGCTCCTTCGCCATCATCCGAAGAGGCAGTCTGGTGGAAAGCGTCGCATGCGTTGCCGTAGCCACTAAGGACTCCGAGCGGTTCCGCGCCTCTTGCCAAGGCATGTTCCTCACTTTCAAGAACCACGAATCCTGCTCCTTCTCCGAGATTCAACCCGTTACGGGTCGCGTCAAACGGCCGGCAAGGCTCACTGTCCAGAATCTTGAGGGAATTGAATCCGTTGAGATGGTATTTGGTCAAACATTCCGAACCGCCGGCAACAACGACATCGCAACGTCCGCTCCTGATCAGGTCAGCGCCAAGCATGATGGAATTCGCCGCCGAGGAACAAGCCGTGGAGATTGTGGTCACAAGACCGAAACCGCCGAAGAAATCAGCGATCTCATCCGTGCAGCTTCCGCAGTCGTGAAGACGGAAAAGAGACTGGTCATCATCTTGAAGATAATGACGTTCAGTCACATCCATTCCACCGACCGTAGTCCCGGAAATCAACGCCACACGATCCGAACCTTTGACTCCAGCCTCCTCCATAGCCTCCTTGACAGCGATGATTCCGAACAGAGTCGTCCTCGGAACCTCTTTGCCGGTCGGGATTCCGAGAAGACCTTTCAGTTCATTGTCGGACATGTTCACTTCCCCGCAAGGCAGGTCGGAATGGGCGGTCTGGAGATGCCTAAGCCTCCCGATGCCGCTCCTACGAGCAAGCAGGGAACGCAAGGTCTCGTCCTTCCCCACCCCGATGGCGGAGATGATCCCGGCTCCTGTTATGACAATTCCAGCGGACACTTATTTAGCCTGATTTGCCTGAATATATTCAGCCATAGTCCTGACGGACTTGAAGACCTCCTTGCCTTCGGCAGGATTCTTCAGCTTGATGCCGTAGTTCTTCTCCAGAAGCAGCATAAGCTCCAGAGCATCAATGGAATCCAAGCCAAGACCCTCTCCAAAGAGCGGAGCGTCAGCGTCGATGTCCTCAGGTTTGAGATCAACAAGCTTCAAAGCCTCGATGATCTTCGTTTTCAATTCGTTGATAAGTGCGTCCATATTATTTTTCAATTAAATATAAATCAGCCTCAAAATGTCCGGGATCAGAGCATTCCAGCCAACCTGCTATGGCGGATTCCGTCACCGGGTCCTGAAAAGCCTGCTCCACAATCTCTTTCATAACATCTTCATCCTTCTTCTCAAGCACATAAAATGATGTCTCACCATAGTACTTGTTTCTTATAGCGATTTCCCCGGTCACGATGTTCGGCAAGGTGTACACGAACACGGCCGGACTTGGAAAGAATCCATCTTTCCCGATGGTTTTCTGATACTCAGTGTCATCAGCAAGGGATGCGCTCCGGTTAAAGAGTATCACGGCCCTGTCCTCGCAGTCCGTCTTTCTCGGTGTCTCCTCTCCCAGCAAAAGTTCAGTGGCGACGAATCCCAGACGTGACAAAGGATCCATCTTGAAGAACTTGGGATATTCTCCCACCATCTTACGATAGATTTCCACCAGAAGGTCGGCGCCAACAGAGTCAAAGGTAAGTATTTTTTCCCCAACCATCACCCTTTCAGGAGTGATTGAGACATGAGCCATCACTTTCATCTTTCCCCTCCTTTCAAATAACGATCCCCTTTTATGAATATGCCGGCGGCGTTGCAGCCCCCGAATCCCGACAGCAGTTTGACGAACGCCCGCTTCGTAGTCTTCCTCGATTCCGGAGAAATGTCCAGCGGACAAGAAACCCCGCACTCTGAATATCCCCGTGTTCCAAGCACGGTTCCTTCATCAACGGAGGCCATCGAAAGTATGGTCTCAAGGATTCCCGCCGCTCCCATAGTGTGGCCGAAATAGCCTTTCAGACTGTTAACAGGCACGTTTTGAAGTCCCGCACGAGACAAAGCGATGGATTCCATCTCATCATTGTAAGCGGTTGATGTGCCGTGGACCGACACTAGGGCCAGTTCCTCCGGCTTGATGTCCCCAAGCACTGCCTTTATCGCCCTGAAACTGCCCTCTCCAGTCCTGGACGGACCTGAAATGTGGTTAGCATCGTTGCGGATCGCTCCACGGAGCAGCACCCAATCATCAGGTTCCGGAGTCTTGTACTGGAATATTATCGTGGCGGCAGCCTCGCCGAGATTCAGTCCTTTTCTTTGGGCATCGAATGGCCTGCAGGCCTCCTGTGACAACGCCTTGAACGACTGGAAGCCAGAGATTATGAAACGGGACTGGACATCTGAACCGGTCACAATCACCGTACCGAATTTCCCTGCCTCAAGTTCCCTCATCGCCGTAATCTGGGCGCAAAGTCCGGAAATACAGGCGTTTGACACCACGATCGGGGTGTTTTTGTTTCCGAAGAACCCGGCGATTTTCTCTGCCGAGTTCCCAAGTCTTTCCCTTTCGGCAGGGTCACCGCTACAAGGTTCAGCCTCACTGTCCAACAAATCCACATTGCCCTTCGTGGAAGACACGACGAACAGCACATCGTCCGAAGCCGGATCTATTCCCGTGCCTTTCAAGGCCTTTGACACCGACAGAATTATCCGTTTCTCAAAGCGTGTTAGGCCGTCCAGTCCGGCATATTTACCAATCCTTGCGGACGAGTCTATCCCGGCATATTCATCCGTCAAAGAATCCTCGTCAATCAACGAGGCGAAAAATGGCTCCGGAAGGTTCTTTGAGGATTCGTAGAGTCTCAGAGCCGACTTTCTGGCCTTCACGGCGGCATAATTTTCCTCCGTGGTTGTCCCCAGAGGGGAGATTATGTTGTCCGAGACCTTGACCACAGCCTTCTGTCCGCCAACCGGCTTGCTCTCGTCCAATGCGATGACCATTGAGCCTTCCGCCATCATATTCCCATCTGACTTTACAATCGCATCGACCATCAGCATCGTTCCGAACGCTCCTTTGAGGTTGATCTCCGTCTCGATGGTTTCTCCGACAGCCGGAGTCTCCAGAACCTTGAAATCCTTGAGGGCGCAGACATAGCCCACGCTGACCGGCTTATAGAGTATGTATTTGTTGATGAACCCGATCCTTGCGGCACAGGTCTGGGCAATGTTCTCCACAAGACCTTCAGGCACAAGTTTCCCGTCCTCCACGAAGACATTGTCCTCCTGAATCAGAAATCGGGTCACCGTCCTCTCGTAAGAACATGACAACAGACTGGAAATCATGACGAAAGGCTTCCGCTGAGGCAGAAGATCCACGATATTCACAGACGTGAAGTCAAAAGTTTTCAGTTCTTCCTCAGTCATTCCAGAACTCGTAAAAATTGAACCATTGGTCAGGATAAAGCCTCAGAATCTCCGTGATATTACCGGCGTATGCTCTCGCCATCGCCTCGGCCTTTTCCCTCACCTCCAAGCCTTCCAGACCTTCGTCCGGGCGGAACAGATGCACACGGTATTTTCTCAATCCGACCTTCATCACAAAGACCGAAACCACCGGGACACCTCTCATGGAAGCCAGCAGGAACGGTCCCAAAGGCAGTTCCGCATCCGCGCCGAGAATCTCACAACGGACCGTCCGGTTCGACCCGAAGACCCTATCTCCGTGAATATTCACGATCTCGCCCTCCGCCAAGGCATTGTTAAGAATCACGAGATGAGACATATCCTCTGAAATATTCACCAGACAGACATTGTTTCCGCCCAGAATCCTTTCCCTGTTCTCGGTCAGAGCCTCACCCTCACCGCCGAACACCAACGCGTTCATCTTCTTGGGAGGCCTCAGCTCATAGCCCGCCAACTCATCGTTGCCTATGTGCGAGCTCAACTGCAAAAAGCCACTCTTCCCTGCGCAAAGTTCCTCATACATCGGCATCTGCGGGACCTCAACCTTAAATTTCTTTCCCGAATATGACGCAAACCTGTCCATAATGACAGCCCCGAACATCCAATGGCATGCGAACACATGAAGGAAAGATTTCAGCGGTCCGAAACCATGCCTGCGGCGGAAGTAGTGGTAATTGGAGATGTACCCTTTATGATTGAATATCACATAGAACGGAATCGCAAGGCTCATCAGCAGGTAAAAGAACCACAGCGGAATGACCTTCATCATCCCGATCAGAGACCTGTGCATCCACGAGGTCCCGTCAGTCGTGCCCTGCCACTGCCTTTCTCCGCTCTCCGACATATTCACAGGCCAAACGCCCCTAGGCGATCTTCTCCTCTATGAAATCGTAAAGACTGCCCAGAGTGGTCAGCCTGCCGAGCTCCTCGGTCTTGACCTTGACACCGAATTCCTTGTCAATCAGAACAATGATGTCCACAATATCAAGACTGTCGATGCCCAGATCCTTTTTAAGCGCCGCGTTGTCGTTCAAAAGCGCCACGTCGATCTCAAACTCGTCAACGAGGAATCCGTTGACCTTGGTGATTATTTCTTCTTTGCTCATTATTATGATCTTTTATTCTTTAACGCAAATCAATATATTGTGTCCCTGGCCGATGCCGTCGATGATCTTCTCGACCTTCATCCCGGCTTTCTCTATCAGCCTTGTCAGATCCTCGGAATAGTACATCTTGCTGTTGCCGTTGGCCATCGCCGTGAAGTACAGACTGGTCATTGTCAGACAGAAAGCCGCCGGTTCAAAGCGCTGGCGGTTCCAAAGAAGTTCCATGATGCAGAGCCTTGCGCCCGGACGGAGAATCTCCGCCGCCCTGCGCAGAATGCTCAAAATCTCGTCCTCGGAGAAACAGTCCAGGAACTGGCTCATCCAGATGACATCATATTCCTTGTCCTCAGGGAATCTGGTATTCGGGTCGAGGAGGTTGCCTCCACAGCCGTGAATCCTTTCCGCACCCGGCTTGCCGGTCGTCTCTTTCCGCATGAGTCCGATCTGCTGAGGCAGGTCCAGAATAGTGACCTCAACGTCAGGATTGTAGCCTACGCACTGGAGAGCCCATTTGCCGGTGTTGCCGCCGACATCGAGAAGATTCTTCACCGGACGGTCGAATATTATCTTCAACGCCTCCTCGAAAGAATTGTTCGAATAGAAATGATCGAATGCGAACCAGCTTGTCCTGGCCGGTTCAGGAAGGGTTGAGAGTCCTTCATAAATCGTGTCCCAATCCCCCAAGCATTTCAGACCTGCCGGACGATGCTCCCGGAAAGACTCGTCCAAATGGAAGAAGCCCTCATAGTTGACATCATTGTTGAAGTCCATGTTGACTTTCGTGGCCTCGTCGGTCAGCAGGAACCATCCCACCTTGGAAATTGTGTACCTGTCTGTCTCAACGTCCACCAGCACGGTTCCGATGCACAGGCCTGCCTCCAGAAGGCATTTGACCGTATATTCGGAAAGTCCTGTCGATTCAATCACTTCTTCCAGTGTCAATCCGTCACGATGCTCACGAAGGAGCGACAGGATTCCGTACTTCATCAACAGGCGGGAAGCCTGGAAGACAATCGGACCGAAAGCGATGAATTCCGCCATCCGCTGAGCCTCACGGGCACTGTAAGGGTCTTTTGTGTACCTCTTTTCAAGTTCTGGAAACAGCTTCATCTATTGAAGGTTTAACGGGTTGTTTCTCAAATATTTCTCCACCGTCGCGATCTGTTCGTAGAATGGATTGTCCTCCACAAACTTAGGAGCTATTGCCCGGACATCGTCATAGACTTTCCTGGAAGTCGGAGCGAGTTTATCCGCGATTCCAAGGCAATCCACAGCCTGAGCCAAAGCGATGAAATGGATCGCGAAGACCTGATAGGTGTTGTCGATGACACGTTTGGTGAGCAAAGCCGTGTTGGTTCCCATGCTCACAATGTCCTGGTTGTCATTGTTGTTCGGGATGCTGTGCACATAGTTCGGCATAGCGAGCGTCTGGCACTCCGCCGTTGTGGATGTCGCCGTGAACTGGCACGCCTGCATTCCGTAGTTCAGTCCGAGCGTTCCCATATTCAGGAATGGAGGAAGAATGCCGTTTATGCGGTCATGGAACAGGTAGTTGAGCTGGCGCTCGGCAGTCATCGCCATCCTGACCGTGGCGATCTTCACCTTGTCCTCTTCCAAGGAGATGTAGTCTCCGTGGAAGTTGCCGCCGTGAAAGACATTCTTCGCCACATGATCCACGATAGGGTTGTCGCAGGCGGAGTTCAGTTCCTCCTCCAGCACCCTGCTTGCATTGGCGAATGTCTCATAGACCGGACCCAGAATCTGAGGGGTGCATCTCAACGAATAGTAAGCCTGAACCTTATGGTCAAATGTGTGGTCCGAAGCATGGCCATTGTCGTAGAGGTCGTGCTCGCGTTGGCGCAGGCAGCCACTGCCCTCGGAAAGTTTCCTCATTCGGGCTGCAATCACCTGCTGCCCCTCGTGACGGCGCACCTCGTTCAGCTCCTCTGACATCAGGTCGTCGAACGACGAGGCGATCTCGTTCATCATCACGGAAGCCAAAGTCGCCCAGTCCAGAAGCCTGTCGGCATAGATCTGGTTGACAACGCCGATCCCCGTCATGAACGACGTGCCGTTGGAAATCGACAATCCCTCACGAATATGAATCTTGAATGGCTCAAGACCATTCTCTTTCAAAACTTCAGCAGACGGACGCCATTCTCCATTGTAATGAACCTTTCCCTCTCCGATCATGCAGAGCGCCATGTGGGCCAACTGGACCAAGTCTCCGCTCGCTCCGACACTGCCATGCTGAGGAATGTACGGGAATATGTTCCTGTCGATCATCTCCACCAGAAGTTTGACCAGATCCGGATGCACTCCCGAACGTGCCTGAAGGAAGGTTCCAAGACGGGCGATCATCGCAGCTTTGACATAGATGTCCTCCAACGGTTCCCCGGCTCCCGTGGAATGGCTCCTGATGATGTTGTACTGAAGGTCTGTCAGATACTTGTCATCCACCCTCCACTGTGCCATCGGACCGAACCCCGTGTTGATGCCGTAAATCACCTTCTCGGAGGCAAACCCCTCAAGGAATTTGTAGCAAGCCTCAACCTCCTCCATAGGGAGATCGGACAACTCTATTTTTTTGTCTTTGAATATTACATCCTCAGCCCATTTCAAACTGAACGCGAATTTCTGACTCATCTTCGATTTGTTTTGTGTTCGATTCTGAATGCAAAGATACCTAAATATTACCCAAATAATGAATAAAGTGAGGATCTCCTTGACGGAAATCCTCACTTTATTAAACAAATTCTTCCAGATTAAAACGCGTAGCGGACTCCGACGCCCAATGAGAACGGGCCATTTGATCTGACACCGCCATCACCAAACATCAGCCTGGGACGGAAATCTATAGACAATTGGAGAGGAAACTTAAACGTATATTCCAATCCGACATTGCCTAAAAATCCGGCATAGACCGCATTCTCGTCGTCATTGTTCTTCCAAACCGCGACACTTGCGCCGGGACCGGCATAGAATCCCCAATGACCAGCCGGTGTCCAGTCCGGCTCGACAATCATGAAATTATAGATACCATCCACATGGAATGAGCTTGTACTGAATCCATTGTCCAGTCCAAGACCGAACTCAAGGAAGTCCGAGCCTCCGAAAACGTAGTTCTCGTAGCTGACATCAACACCATAATTGCCAAGACGTCCACCGATAGACTTAGGCTGGGCGAACGAAAGTGCCGTCGAACCGACCAGAATAGCAAGAGCCAAAAATGCCTTTTTCATAAACATTAAATTTAATGAAACCTAATAAGGCAGTTGATTTCTACAAAATCTATACTAAACCGGAGAATCCCATGAACGCCATCGCAAGGATTCCAGCGGTGATCAGGGCTATCGGAATGCCTTTGAACGGCTTAGGCACCTCATTCAAATCAAGGTGCTCACGAAGACCGGCGAACAGCACGAGAGCCATTCCATAACCGACAGCGGTCGCGAAAGCATAGACAACGGACTCACCGAGGTTCAGCATGTGTGCCGGTCCCCCGAAGGCGAACTCCTTTGTGACCACGTTGAGAGCCACACCAAGCACAGCGCAGTTCGTGGTGATCAGAGGCAGGAATATTCCCAAGGCCTGATAGAGGGACGGGCTGATCTTCTTAAGCACGATCTCGACCATCTGCACCAGGGCGGCGATCACGAGGATGAACGCGATGGTCTGCAGGAACTGAAGTCCGAAGGCTTCCAGAAGATACTGGTTGATGAGATATGTCACCAAAGTCGCGAGGGTGATCACGAAGCACACAGCTCCGGCCATGCCGGTCGCGGTTGAGATCTTGTTGGAGACTCCCAGAAACGGGCATGTGCCCAGGAACTGGGCGAGCATGATGTTATTGACGAATATCGCCGAAATTATTATGAGGAAATATTCCATGACTTAGTTCTTTTTAGCGATTTTGTTGAACAGAACCATAAGGTAGCCAAGGGCAAGGAACGCTCCAGGAGCCATCACGAACACGAGGATGCCGTCCCCGGAGATCAGTTTGAGGCCGAAGACAGAGCCGCTTCCCAGGATCTCGCGGACAATTCCGATGACCGTCAGGGAGAGGGTGAAGCCGCAGCCTATTCCAAGTCCGTCAAGGGCGGAGTCGAGGATGCCGTTCTTGTTGGCGAACGCCTCGGCGCGTCCGAGGACGATACAGTTCACCACGATCAGCGGGATGAACAGACCGAGGGTCGCGTACATCGCCGGAGTGTAGGCCTGCATCGCGAACTGGAGAATCGTCACGAAAGTGGCGATGACCACGATGTAAACAGGGATATGAACCTTGTCCGGAACCACAGGCGCGATCGCCGAGATGGCGATGTTAGAAAGCACCAGGACAAAGAGCGTGGCGAGACCCATACTCAGACCGTTGATGGCCGAAGTTGTGGTCGCCAGGGTAGGACACATACCCAGAAGCAGTACAAAAGTAGGGTTCTCCTTCAGGAATCCTTTTGTGAAAATATTCAGTTTATTGCTGCTCATAGCCTATTCTCCTTTGATTGATTTGAAAGCCTTGACGGCGTTGTCAACGGCCAGGGAATATGCCCTGGAAGTGATCGTGGAGGCAGTGATCGCGTCAACGTCGCCACCATCCTTCTTGACTGTCAGGCTCTTTGAGGCGGGGTCAAAGCCCTTGAACTGGTTCATGAACTTCTCGTCGGTGTTGCACTTGGCTCCAAGTCCCGGAGTCTCGTTGTGAGACAGGACGGACGTGTTGTAAACGACCCCGTCAGCGGTGATGCCGACCATGAGGACAAGCGGACCGCCGAATCCTACAGTCGTGGACTTCACGGCATAGGCCACAGGAACGCCATCCTTGGTGCTGACATAATATTCAGAAGTCTGTCCGCCTACCTCGACCGGCTTCGCCTCGGAAAGTTCGCCTCCCTCTGGAAGGACGGCTCCGATGGATGCTTTGAGGATGTCGGCGTTGGCTTTCGCGATCGGCTCGGCTGTCAGGGCGTACACTCCGCCAAGAAGAGCGGAGCAGACAAGGCAGACAGCCGTCAGGCAGACAGCCATTGTGGTAAGATTTGATTTTACAGCCATAACCTAAGCCCTCCCGTATTTTTTCTGATGGAACCACTTGTTCAGCAGCGGAACCGTCGAGTTCATTATAAGAATAGCGAAGCTCATTCCTTCCGGATAAGATCCGAAATATCTGATCATCAAGGTTATGAAACCGATTCCGACACCGAAGATGATTCCGCCTTTCGTACTCATCGGAGAGGTCACATAGTCGGTCGCCATGAAGCAGGAACCGAGCAGAAGGCCACCGGTGAGGAGATTGAAGACAGGATCGGTGAACTGGGTCGGATCTGCCAGCCAGAAGATGCAGGAGACAGCGGCCACGGTTCCAAGGATGGAAAGGGTGATCCACGGCTTGATGACCTTGCGGACAAGCAGATAGATAAATCCGATCAGAATGGCGATGGCGCTGGCCTCACCGGCGGAACCACCGATGTTAGCGAAGAGCATCTGTGAATATGACAGGCCGTTCTGAGCGATCAGGTCGGCTGCGGAAGCTCCTTTCATGAGTCCTTCGTTGATGATGCCGAGAGGTGTCGCTCCGGTAACCGCGTCAGCACCGAAAAGGCCTCCCGGAATGGTCCAGTTGGTCATGTAGGTAGGGAACGAGATCAACAGGAACACACGGCCCACGAGAGCCGGGTTGAAGACATTCTGTCCGAGACCGCCAAATGTCATCTTAGCGATTCCGATAGCCACGACAGTTCCGATGAACACAACCCACCAAGGAGTCGTGGCAGGAAGGTTGAGAGCCAGCAGGATGCCAGTCACTGCGGCGGACCAGTCGCCGACGGTGGACGGTGCCTTAAGCAAATATTTAGTGATCAAATACTCCAACGCCACGCAGGAGATGACGCTGACAGCCAGAACCAGCAGTTCGGCAAGGCCGTAGAACACGACCGAGACCACAACGGCGGGGATCAAGGCGATCACGACATCTCTCATCAAGACCGGAGTCGTGGTCTTGGAATGAAGGTGCGGAGACGGTGAAACCAACAATCTTTCCATATTCTTAAACAGTTTTTGCTTTTGCGGCTTCCGCGGCGGCCTTGGCGGCAGCGGCGCGAGCCCTCATTATTCCCATGACCTGACCTCTCGCCATGCTGATGATGTCCAGCAGAGGGATGTAGGAAGGACAGGTGTAAAGACAGCATCCGCACTGGATGCAATCCTGAACGGCATTAGCCTCAAGCTCATCCGTGTTACCAGCCTTCGCGAGGCGGTAGAGCAGGAACGGCTCCAGCCCCATAGGGCAGGCATCAGCACATTTTCCGCAACGGATGCAATGGCCTTCAGGATGTCTGTTGGTCTGCTCCTCGGTGAGGAAAAGCAAGGCTCCGGTTCCCTTGAGGGTAGCCGCGTCGAGGTTGGCGATGGCCTTGCCCATCATAGGGCCGCCGCTGATGACCTTGGCGGCACTCTCAGGAACCCCTCCGAGATAATCAATGATGTAACGGAGCGGAGTACCGACCCTGACAAGCAGGTTGGCCTGCTTAGGGAAGCACTCGCCGGTAACAGTCACCGAGTTGTCAATCAACGGTTTGTTCTTCTGTACAGCGTCATAGACGGCAAGAGCCGTGGCGACGTTCTGGACGACTGCACCCACGTCGATAGGCAGTCCACCAGACTTGACCTGACGGTGCATCACAGCGTCAATCAACTGTTTTTCACCACCTTCAGGATATTTCTTCATAAGAGGAAGGACCTCGATTCCCTCGAATTTAGAGGACTTGCCCTTCAACTCCGCAAGCACTTTCTGAATATGCTCGATAGCCTCCGGCTTGTTGTCCTCGATGGCGATAGTGGCGTTTGCGACACCAAGAGCCTGCTTGATCAGCGCGGTTCCTACCACGACCTGTTCTCCTTTTTCAAGAAGGGTACGGAAGTCGGATGTAAGATAAGGCTCGCACTCGCAGCCGTTGATTATCAGCATCTCGCACTTCTTTCCAGGAGGCGGGGTCAGTTTCACATGAGTCGGGAAAGTAGCTCCACCGAGTCCCACGACACCGCCGAGACGGATTTTCTCGATGATGGCCTTGCCATCTTCAGGGATGTCTGTAACAAGAGTCTCCGAGCGGTCTATGCTCTCAAGCCACTCGTCTCCCTCCACCGCGATCTCCACGTAGGTCTGGGTGTTGCCGGAGAGATCCTTGCGAGGGCCGATGGATTTCACGGTTCCGGAAACGGAAGAGTGGATGAAGGCGGACACGAATCCACCCGGCTCGGCGATCGGCTGGCCGACCTTGACCTTGTCACCCACAGCGACAACCGGCTTGGCCGGAGCGCCGATGTGCTGGGCAAGGGAAATATACACGGTCTGAGGCAGCGGAAGAGCCTCGATGGCACAATCACGTGAAATCTTTGCATCGTTCGGATGCACGCCTCCGATTGAGAATGTTCTGTTAGCCATTGTTCTGTTCCTCCTTCTTTACGGCGGCGGCCGCGGCGGCAGCCTCTCTTGCTTTTTTCTGACGTTCCTGGACACGGGCCTTCACAGCGTCCTTGTCCAGTGGCTTAGGGAAGTTGACCCCGATTATCGCACCGGTAGGACACATGGCCTCGCACTCACGGCAAAGCTTGCACTTGGTGAAGTCAATGTAAGCCACATTGTTCTCGACAGTGATGGCATCATGGGTACAGGTCTTGGCGCAGATTCCGCAACCGATGCAGCCGGCGGAGCAGGCCTTCTTGACTGCAGGTCCTTTGTCCTTGTTGACACAGGACACGTACATCCTCATACCACGAGGTCCCTTGGCCCTCAATTCGATAATGGACTTAGGGCAGGCCTTCACACAGGCACCGCAGGCCGTACACTTCTCCTGATCCACAACCGGAAGACCGGTCTCAGGATCCATCGAAAGGGCACCGAACTGACAGGCGGCCACACAGTCTCCACAACCAAGGCAACCGAACGCGCATCCGGTGTCACCGGCGTAAAGGGCGGCCTTGACCTTGCAGGAGGCTGTGCCGTCATATTCATTGGTCCTTGGTCTGGCGGCGCAGGTTCCGCCGCAGCGCACCACAGCCACCATAGGTGCCTTCTCCTTGACCTCGTAGCCAAGAATCGCGGCGACCTTCTTCATTGTCTCATTGCCTCCGACAGGACAGAAGTTGTTGTCCAGATTCGGGGCCTTCACCGCAGCCTCCGCGAACGCGTGGCAGCCGGCGAAACCACAACCTCCGCAGTTCGCCCCAGGCATAGCCTTTTCAACCTCCTCGATGCGTGGATCCTCCTCTACCTTGAACCGCTGCGCGACAAGGTAAAGGGCCAGCGCCAGCAGGAGGCCAAGCCCCGTGATGACTACGATGGTCCAGATGATTGTTGTTGTCATAAAGCCAAATAAAAGCTAATTAATTAGTTATTTCCGAATATAAAACGCATACCCCTCCGCAAGACGGTTCCTGCAAAGGTAAAGTATGAAGTAATACACCGCTATTCCCCCGACCGAAACCAGCCCCGAGGCCAGTTCGCCGAGTCCAAATCCCGACAAAGATAACACTAAAATCAGTAATATCATCAAAGGAATCACATAAGAGAGCAAGACTGCCTTGAGTCCCATCTTCCTGGCGAGGCAGACCTCCACCTCCTGACCTATTGAATATGACTGCCCGGCATAGACAGGGACATCCACAATCTTCTTTTTGGATTCCGCCGCACCGCAAAGACCGGCTGCATGACATGCTGAACACGCGGATTCGGAGACAATCTGGACAGACACCTTGTCTTTCCCGACCGACACAACTTTCCCTTTATGTGAGACTTCCTTTGCCGCCATCCTATTCGATTATTGAGGAAAAAGGATTCTTGAGTTCAGAATAGCCCCTCAGACGTCCTTGGACCTGACCGACCTTCAGCGGAGCCGAGAACCAGACCGGAATCCTGTTGTCGTCATCGGAGAACCACCCGAAAAGATCGGACTCACCGGAGAACACCTCTCCGGAAACCACTTCGAAACTGAATTTCAGGCATCTTACCGAACCTATTTCAGGAATATTCCTGTTCTCCTTGCCCAAGTACCTGAAATGCAGGGTATAGACATCATCGTCAACCGCGAAGGTCATCGGATAGTCAGTACCCTCCGTCAGTTTCTCCACGTCAATGTTACGAAGGACGTAATACATCAACGGAATGTCGTAGGTACACTTGTCCAAAGGCAGTGTCGCTGAGAACTCTCCCTTCCTTGAATTGCTCAGCGAAGCGTTGATCTGTCCGTTCCCGTCGGAGGTGCGGGTGTAGGAATACAGATTTGTGCAAGTGTATTTTCCCTCTCTGGCGAACCTCGTGAACTTCATCGGTTCCAATCCGTCACGGGTGAACCAAGAGTCAAGCTCCTCCTTGACACGGAAGAACTTCTCATAGAATTTCTGAGTCTTGCCAGTCAAAGAGGCATGAAAGACTTTCCGGCCGTTCAAGACCGTGGTGTCAACCCGAAGTGTGGCCTGAGCCACGTCCGCGTTGATGATTCCCCATTTGTAGTGAAGGGTGAACACCAGATTCTCCCCTCCCTTGAAAGCCAGACTCTCCTCGCTGAGTTTCTTTACCGGAATACACTTCACCTCTCCGCCAGCATACATCACCGATGACGAGAGGATGAATATGGCGGCGAACGCGCCGAAGAGTCTCGTAATATTCATCAGAATTCAGTGTTATTGTCAAACTCGTTGTTCATCGCCGAGTTCATGGCGGATTCAGTGCCGCCCATCTCCTCCGCCCTTGCGGCCAGAGTGTCACCAGGCTCGACAAAGCGAACCTGTTCCGCCTTGAAGAGCATATCGATGTCACACACCTCACCGTTACGATGCTTCGCGATGATGATCTGCGTGGTTTCCTTCCCGTCAGGAGTCTCCCCAAGGCCCACATAATCAGGTCTGTGGATGAATATCACCATGTCGGCGTCCTGTTCGATTGATCCTGACTCACGAAGGTCGCTCAACTGAGGCTTTCCGCTGCCGCCAGTCCTCTTGACAGCGTCACGGGACAGCTGAGACAATGCTATGATAGGCACATTCAACTCCTTGGCTGTGGCTTTCAATGTTCTGGAAATCGCGGCGACCTCCTGCTCGCGCATTCCACGCAGCTCGGCCGGTCCCTGCATCAGCTGAAGATAATCGACTATCACAAGACGGACATCCTTGGCCTTGACCAGTCTCTTGATCTTGGTCCTGAACTCCATCAGAGGGATGCTCGGAGTGTCATCTATGTAGAGAGGTGCCTTGGAGAGGTTCGCAAGGCGGGTCTCCAACTGCTGCCAATCCCATGGATCCAGTTTGGTTCCACCCTTGAGTTTGTCGGCCGAAAGACCAGATTCCGTTGTCATAAGCCTCATAACCAACTGCAAGGCAGACATTTCCAAGGAAAAGATAGCCACCGGCATGTGGTAATCCACCGCCGCGTTCCTGGCCAGATTCAGAGCAAAAGCCGTCTTTCCGACCGAAGGACGGGCCGCAAGGATGATCAGGTCAGATTTCTGCCACCCCCTTGTGACACGATCCAAAGACGGAAAGCCTGACGGAACCCCGCTCAATCCCCCGGATGCGTTCTGGTTCTTCTCCACTTCCCGCATCGCCTCGTTGATCACAGAGCCGATCTCCTGAATGTCGTTCTTCACGCTGCTCTGGATCGCGTTATAGATCCTCGACTGCGACTCGTCGATCAGATCATCGACTTTCACCGCGTCATCGTACGAGTCCCTCAGAATCTCGTAGGAAGCGGTGATCAGTTCCCTCTGGATGTTCTTCTGCTTGAGAATCCTGACATAGTACTCGATGTGTGCTGCCGCACCTACCTTCTCGGAAAGTCCGGCCAAGGCGACCGGACCACCGACCGTCTCAAGATTACCTTTCTCGCGAAGCTTGGTGCTGACAGTCACGATGTCCACCGAGACATGCTCGTTAACAAGAGCCGTCATGGCCTCGAAGATCATCCTATGACGAGGATCATAGAAACATGAAGCGGTAAGCTCCTCAAGCGCCGTATCAACGGATGAGGGTTCGATCAGCATGGCTCCAAGGACGGCCTCTTCGACTTCAAGAGCTTGAGGCGGTTTGTTTCCCATCTCAAGCCCAAGAGTGTCAAGATTGACTGCCTTCGCCTTTTTTCTGGTTGTCTTTCCAGTCTGGTCAGGCATATGATAGTCCGAAATTGAGTGTCAGCCTATTCAAAGTCAGGATTGACAATGATCCTGCCGCAATGCTCGCAGATGATGAGTTTCTTGTTGGAAGCGATGTCCACGAGACGCTGCGGTGTGATTGTGTTGAAGCATCCTCCACAGGAATCTCCATTATAGACGGAGACAACCGCAAGGTGGTTGTGGACACTCGCGCGGATACGGTCGTAGGCGCTCATCGTCCTTGGATCGATCTTCTTGGCGCATTCCTCCCTTACCGAACGAAGCTTCTTCTCATCCTTCGATGTGGACTCCACAATCGTGGCAAGTTCTTCCTTCTTGGCCTTTAGGTCATCGGTCCTGATGGCGATGAAGTCCTTCAATGACTCGATGTCATCCTTCTTCTCGGCGATGGCCGCTTTGGTGTCATTGATGTTCTTTTGAGCGATCTGGCGAAGAAGGCCCTGATTCTCAATCTCCTTGTTGATGGAATCGTACTCGCGGCTGTTGGAGATGTCATTCAACTGCTGCTGATACTTGTCGATCTGGGCGTCACAGTCAACGATGTTCTGCCTGTTCTCGGCGATCGTCTGGTTGTAAGCCTCGATGACGGTGGCATCCTGTGTCTGGCGAGCCTTCAGATCGGCTATCTCGTTCTCAAGAGCCTCGACCTCTGACGGAAGCTCACCGCGCATCTGCATGATCTTGTCAATCGCGGAGTCCGCCTCCTGAAGAGCGTAGAGTGTCTTAAGCTTTTCCTCAACGCTGATTTCGGAGTCAGCGAAATTCTTCTGGAGAGAAACGAATGTCTCCCTCTGGTCTATCGGGGTCTCGACTTTCTTGATTTTTTTAGTTGCCATATAGCTATCTGACTAATAATAATATACCGGATTACTTGTTTCCAGCCTCACGCTGGTACAGATTGCAAAGTTAGGAAATTTTTTCCTTAACAGAGAAAATAATATTTCCACAATCTCCACTTCCCCTTCGAAATGGCCTATATCAATGACCATAAAATCCTTAGTGGTGAAGAAATGATGATAGGAAATGTCACCGCAGAGATAGGCCTGGGCTCCGGCCCCGCGAGCGTTGTCGATCAACGAGCCACCCGAACCTCCGCACATGGCCACACGACTGACCGGAACATCCGGGACATGCGAACACCGCACCATCTTAAGGCCGAACTTCGACTTGACATATTCAATGAACTGAACACCTGACATCGGCGTTGCAAGGTTTCCCACCGCGCCGAGTCCATAGCCGCCCGGTTCTTCGTCAAGGACTTGAATATCCTTGAGTTCCAAACGCCTGGCCATCGCCCCGCTCACACCGCCAAGCACCTTGTCAGCGGTTGTGTGAGCGGCATAGACTGCTACCCCGGCCGCGGCTGCCTTCATGACGGCAAGCCCCACCGGATCTTCCGGAGAGATTTTCTTTATGCCTCCGAATATCAAAGGATGGTGCGTCACAATCATGTCCGCCCCGCGCTCCACGGCTTCATCCACAAGATCAGCCGTGCAGTCAAACCCGAGAAGGACTCCGTGGACCTCCTGTTCAGGGGACCCGATGATCAAGCCGCTGTTGTCCCAGCTTTCCTGGATGGACAACGGGGCGAATGACTCAATGGCTGAAGCGATGTCCTTGACTTTCATATTCACAAGGATTTCTTGACTTCGACAAGTTGTCTGCGGATTTCCTTGAGACTATCCAAAGCCTTCACACGACCATCCACCTTCTTTCTGTCAGCGGACATTTTCTTCGCCGCTCCCTCAAGCGTAAGGCCTTGTTCTTTGACCAGCAGATGGATCTGCTTCAAGCATTCAAGATCCTCCACGGTGTAAAGACGGTTCCCTTTCGCGTTTCTCTTCGGCTTGATGTACTTAGGGAAAGAGTTTGACCAGAATCTTACAAGGGAAGTGCTTTCCTCCAGGATGTCGGCGACCTCTCCGATTGTATAATACAACTTTTCCATTATATTCCTTGTTTTATTAATCCATTGATTGTCCAGTATTTACAGACATAAAAAGCATCCTCACGTAGTCCTCGGGACTAACAGAGGCAAACAGATAATTCAACGGGTCCAACCGCAGAGTGTCCTTGAAGACCTCATAGTGAAGATGAGGGGCGAACGAGTTGCCGGACATCCCGACCTGACCTATCTTCTGGCCGCGGACAACTTTCTGGCCTTTTGCGACCCGAGTGTTCTCCAAATGAGCGTAACGAGTGAGATAACCGTCCCCATGGTCTATGGACACAACATTTCCAAGGCCTTTGGACGAATGGATCACTTCCTTGACAACTCCATCGGCCGAAGCGCCCACATCCTCCCCTTGCTGCGAGATAAGGTCAAGTCCACCATGGTAAACCCTGACCTTATAGAAAGGATTGATTCTCTCGCCGACCGAAGCCCCGGTCCTGGCATAGGAGAAGTCTGACAACGGGTTGGACATCGGCGGCAATGATGATTTCCTGTCTGCAATCACTTCCATTATGCTTCTGAAATTATCCTCCACACGGCCTGCGATCACGTCCAGTGTGTCCAGCCTTGTCCGGGAATATTCAACTATCAACCTGTCCGGAATGGTGTCCACATCCGACAACAGTCCTGACGAATAGATATTGCCGAAATCCGGAGCGTCGGAATTGAACAAACGGCGGTAAATCTCGTTGTCCTTGGCCTTCAGTCCTTCGAGAACGTCACCGACCAGCTCCTCACGTTCCGCCAGTCCCTTGTACATCTCACGGTACATCTGATTCTCTCTCTTCAGCTTCCGTTCGGAATCCGTGTTGATCACGAAAGAGAACACAATATAATAGGCCACAGCCAACGAAGCGGTCACAAGGAAATACTTAACAGCCTTGCCCAAAACCGTCCACACAGAGTGTGTGACCTTACGGAACTCCATCCGCGTCTTGTCAAACTCATACTTCGCTCCCATATTCCTTTCCTCTCATCTAGCGGCGCCTTACGCTGAATCCGCGGCGCGCGGCGGAAGACGGCTTTCCGGACTCGTCCTCCCTCATCCGCACCATCGCTGAATATTCCCGGGCGGACATCGAAAGATCCAAATAATTGGCAGGGTTTACTTTCTGGCCCTTATAGACAACCTCATAGTGGAGATGCGGTCCGCTGGACCGGCCAGACTTCCCGCTCTCGGCGATGCAGTCTCCCCTCTTGACCTTCATGCCCTCGATCACCTTCACGGAATTGAGATGGGCATAGATGGTCTTGTAGCCAAATCCGTGATCTATTGTGACGGAATTACCGTAGCCGAAGAATTCGAACTTGACCGACTCCACAACCCCGTCGCCCGTGGCATAGACCGGATTACCGATTTTCATCGCGAAATCAAGTCCGGTGTGCATCTTGGCGTTGCCGGTGAATGGATCGGACCGATAGCCGAACCGGCTTGACAACTTATACTTTGACTCATCCGGCACTATCGGCGGAATGGCGGGGATGCATGAAGCCATGTCGCCGGCGGTCTTGGACACCGAAGCCACCTCGTCAAAGGACTTGCTCTGGACATAGGTCCTACGGGTCAGCCGGTCTATTCGCAAAGCAATGTTTTTCAACTGGTTGTCTGCCTCAAGTCCATCAAGGAACGAGTATCTGTCCACTCCGCCGGCCCCGGCGTTCCGCACCCCGGCGGGAATCTCGTTCATCCCGAATATGGATCTATAGATGTCGTCATCCCTCACCCTCAAAGCATCCAAAGTCTCCTCGTAACGATCCAGTTTGGTGTTCAGAAGATCCACCTTGGCGTCCCAGCGGGCGTGTTCCGCCTTCAGGAACGCGGTCTTGGGAAGATCATATCCCAGAACCGATGTGAACAACCAGATATAGAGAACCGCCATCGCCACACTGCCGGCGAACAGCATCAGTCCCTTGAAGACTTTCGACTTCAAGGACACCTCCTTTATCTCATATAATAAGGTCTCCGGATTGAGAATATACTTTCCCATAACTTACAAATATACCCTTTTTTGCGATATATCTCGAAAAATGTTATAATTTTGCCAATTCCATGCCTTTTTGAAAGATTTTTTCGGGAAGAAACGGGATGATATTCACGAATTAATTGATTTATAGATATGTACACCGCCAAAGAGATTCGACAGCAATTTTTGGACTTCTTCGCATCCAAGGGACACACGATCGTGCCGTCCGCGCCGATGGTGATCAAGAACGACCCGACGCTGATGTTCACCAACGCCGGTATGAACCAGTTCAAGGACATATTCCTGGGTAACAGCACCCCTAAGACGAAGCGGGCCACCGACTCACAGAAGTGCCTAAGGGTCAGCGGAAAACATAATGACCTTGAAGCCGTGGGGCATGACGGCAGACATCACACGATGTTCGAGATGCTTGGCAACTGGAGTTTCGGAGACTATTTCAAGAGCGAGGCTATCAGCTGGGCGTGGGAACTGCTGACAGAGGTTTACAAGATCGACAAGTCAAAACTCTACGCCACTGTGTTCGAGGGTTCCGCGGAAGACGGGACGGCGCTTGACGAGGAAGCCAAGGCCGCATGGATGAAGCTGATGCCTGAGGATCATATCATTCTGGGCAACAAGCACGACAACTTCTGGGAGATGGGTGACACCGGCCCTTGCGGCCCTTGCAGCGAGATCCATATCGACCTGCGCCCGGACGAGGAGATTGCCAAGATTCCCGGAAAGGATCTCGTCAACACTGACAACGATCAGGTGATCGAGATCTGGAATCTCGTGTTCATGCAGTACAACCGAAAGGCTGACGGGTCACTGGAGCCGCTTCCTGCCAAGAACATCGACACCGGAATGGGCTTCGAGAGGCTTTGCATGGTGCTTCAGGGCAAGACCAGCAACTACGACACGGACGTGTTCTCCGGAATGATCGGCAAGATCGAGGAACTCTCCGGACACAAATACCACGAGAACGAAAAGACAGAGGTCGCCATGAGGGTGATCGCAGACCACATCAGGGCTATAGCGTTCTCCATCGCTGATGGCCAGCTGCCATCCAACGTGAAGGCCGGCTATGTCATCAGGAGAATCCTTCGCCGCGCCGTGCGCTACGGCTACACGTTCCTCGGTTTCGACGAGCCGTTCCTCTGCGCGCTGGTCCCTCAGCTTGTGGCTGACATGGGCGAGGCCTATCCGGAACTCGCCAAGCAACAGAAACTTATCGAAAGCGTGATCCGTGAAGAGGAGATGTCATTCCTCAGGACCCTCGACCGAGGAATCAGGCTGATGGACGACTACATCGCGAAGAACGCCACGACAAAGACAATCCCGGGAGAGGACGCTTTCATCCTTTACGACACCTACGGATTCCCTATCGACCTGACCGAACTGATAGCGTCAGAGAAAGGTTATACCGTTGACATGGATGGATTCGGCAAGGAACTCCAAAAGCAGAAGGACAGGGCGCGCAACGCCACGGCCAATGAGTTCGGAGACTGGACGGTCTATCACGAGGGAGAGGAAGAGGCCTTTCTGGGTTACGACAACCTTGAGCTGGAAGGCGTGAAACTCCTCAAGCAGCGTACCGTCAAGCAGAAGAACAAGACCATGTTCCAGCTTGTCTTCGACCGCACTCCGTTCTACGCCGAGATGGGCGGACAGGTCGGCGACACCGGAGTCATTATCTCCGAAAGCGGCGAGGAGGTCAAAATCCTCAACACCGTCAAGGAAAACAACCTCACGATCCATATAGCGGAGAGGATTCCGGCAAACGGCAAGGAGACCTTCACATTGAAGGTTGACGCGGAGCGCAGACTCAGGATCACGGCGAACCACACGGCGACGCACCTTCTGGACTTCGCTCTCCGTGAAGCGCTCGGCACACACATCGAGCAGAAGGGATCGTTCGTCGGGCCGGACTATTTCCGTTTCGACTTCTCGCATTTCGCGAAGGTCACCGACGAGGAGCTCAGGAAAGTCGAGCACAGGGTCAACCAGCTCATCCGTGCCGACTACCCTCTCGAGGAAAAGAGGGACGCCACGATGGACGAGGCCAAGGCCATGGGAGCGATAGCGCTCTTCGGCGAGAAATACGGCGACAGGGTGCGCGTCATCAAGTTCGGCGATTCCATCGAGCTCTGCGGCGGAACCCACGCGAAATCGACCGGCCGCATAGGATTCTTCAAGATCGTCTCCGAGTCCGCCATCGCCGCTGGAGTACGCAGGATCGAGGCCGTGACCGGAGAGGCGGCCGAGACAATCCTCGACACACTTTCAGACACTCTCAAAGGCATCCGGACAATGTTCAACAACGCTCCTGACGTTGCGGCCGCAGTCGCGAAACTCATCAGCGAGAACTCCGACGCGAAGAAGAAGATCGAGGAATATGCCAAAGAGAAGGCCGCGTCGTTCGCCAAAGTGATTTCAGAGAACGCCGAGGAGATCAATGGAATAAAAGTTGTTAAGTTCGTCAAGGACGTTGATCCGGCCATGCTCCGCGAGGCCGCGATGATACTCCAGAAAGAAGTGGAGAACTTCGCTTTCGCCGCGGCGTTCAGCCACGATGGGAAACCTCAGTTGGCACTGATGTACTCCAACGACCTTGTGGCCGCAGGTCACAATGCCGCGAAGGACATCCGTGAGGCCGCCAAGTTCATCCAGGGTGGCGGCGGCGGACAGCCTGTTCTCGCCACAGCCGGAGGAAGGAACATTGACGGACTTCAGGCCGCGCTGGACAAGATGGTCGAGATAATCACGGCATAGACGCGAGTATATTCATTGGTATATTCATAAAACAAAACTTCAGGGATGAAGAAGATAGACAGATTCATACTGACCTCATTCATAGGACCATTCTTCATGATCCTGCTTGTGGTCATCTTCATCCTTATGATGCAGTTCCTGTGGGTTTACATCGACGAGCTGGTCGGTAAGGGACTGAGCCTCGGCATCGTGGCGGAGTTTCTCTTTTGGGGAAGCTGCACCGTGCTGCCGCTGGCGCTGCCGTTGGCGACCCTGCTCGCCTCGATGATGACCATCGGGAACATGGGCGAGAACAACGAGCTGATCGCGCTGAAGGCGGCGGGGGTGTCCGTGCTGAGGGTGATGCTGCCGATTCTCATAGCCTCGTTCTTCATCAGCATCGGTACATTCTTCGTCATCAACAATCTTGTGCCGGTCTCCTACAACGAGATCTTCACTTTGCGGGATGACATAGGCAAGACCAAGGACGAGATAAAGATCCCGTCCGGAACTTTCTACGATGGTGTCGAAGGCTATGTCTTGAGGGTAGGCAGCAGGAATGACAAGACGGGAATGATGAACGATGTGATGCTCTATGACCATCACGGGAAGGGCAACACACGCCTTACGCTCGCCGATTCCGCCATAATGAAGATGTCAAAGGACAAGTCCTACCTGACCTTCAGGATGTACAACGGGACCAACTATCAGGAGACCAACGAGAAGAACTACCGCGACACGTCATTGCAACTCCAGAAGATCGATTTCTCAAGGCAGGAGATGGTCATCGCCCTTCAGAACTACGCGTTCCAGAAGTCGGACAGCGCAAGGTACGGCGATCAGGTCAAGGCTCTGCCGCTGGAGAAACTCCGGATTCAGAGGGACACACTTATCGCCCAAAGGGACAGCACAAAAGCGCAGCAGCTTTTCAGCACGGCGGCATCCTACATATTCACCATGAACAAGCAGCTTGACACGTCCTCCTGCGGCATCACCAGAAATTTCCATGATCCTGAATATCTCAGTTTCAAGGATGACAGGACCACCGCGCAGGCGCTTGAGAAAGCGGCGGACAACGCCAGACAGCTCAAATCAAATCTGGAAAGCTACGAGTTCGGAGCCTTCGACTACACGGTCCGGCTGCGTTGGACAGCGTTGGAATTCCTAAGGCGCTACGGACAGGCACTGGCATGCTTCATCATGTTCTTCATCGGAGCCCCTCTCGGAGCCTTGATAAGAAAAGGAGGCATCGGAGTCTCGGCGATTGTCTCGCTGCTGTTCTTCGTCCTCTATTGGATCGTGGACATCACAGGTGTCAAGCTGGCGAGAGACGGAAGCATCAGCACAGTGGCGGGTGCATTCATGTCCGCCGGAATATTGCTGCCTATAGGGTTGTTCCTGACTTGGAAGGCGATCCACGACACGGACATCTCAAACATGGACAGCATAAAGAATTGGTGGAGAAAGACTAAGAGTATGTTGGCAGGAATATTCAAGAAGACGAGAATCGTCTATATGGGAACCCCAGATTTTGCGGTGGCCCCTTTGCAGGCTCTTCTGGAGCGAAAATACAATGTTGTCGGTGTGGTCACCGTGGCGGACAAGCCAAGCGGCCGCGGACAGAAAGTGAACGAAAGCGCGGTCAAGAAGTTCGCCGTGGAGCACGGGATTCCGGTTCTCCAGCCGGTAAAACTGAAGGATCCGGAGTTTCTGAAGCAACTCAAGGATTTGAAAGCGGACCTTTTCATCGTGGTGGCGTTCAGGATGTTGCCGGAAGAGGTCTGGAGCATGCCTAAGCTTGGGACGTTCAACTTGCACGCCGCGCTCCTGCCTCAGTACCGTGGAGCGGCTCCTATCAACTGGGCCGTGATCAACGGGGAGACAAGGACAGGAGTCACGACATTCATGATCGACAAGGACATCGACACCGGTGGAATCATCCTGCGTCAGGGAATCAACATCTCGGACACGGACACTGCCGGGGACGTACACGACAGAATGATGGAGATCGGGGCAGAGTTGGTCGTACAGACAACGCAGGGCATAATCGAGCGCAATGTGGACACCCGTGTCCAGAGGAGTTTCATCCAGGGTTCCGAAGTGCTGAAGTCTGCGCCTAAGCTGTCGCGTGAGCTGTGCCACATCGATTGGAACGACTCCACAAAACAGATCTACAATCTCATAAGAGGTTTGAGTCCTTATCCGGCCGCGTTCACCGAACTCGTCAAGGAAGGCGGAGTTCCAACCCAGTTGAAGATCTTCTCCGCGGAGAAAATCGAGGGTTCTGCGCTTGACGGTGCGTTTCGACAAGCTCAGCGCCCGAATGGTGCGGTCCCTGAGCTTGCCGAAGGGACAGTTCCTGGCAGAATCATAACCGACGGCAAGACATACCTGCACATTACCACCGCCGACGGAGCCATCTCTTTGAAGGACGTACAGATAGCAGGCAAGAAGCGGATGGACATCAAGGCATTCCTCGCCGGATTCCGTGAACCGGAACTCTACACCACGACCGTCGGCACATCAAAGGCCGAGATAGCCAAGACCAAGGCCTGATGGAAGCCGTCATCATATGCAAAGGCGATTTTCCGAAAAAGGAATATCCCCGCGAACTTCTCCGCAGAGCCGATGTCATCATCTGCTGCGACGGGGCGCTTGAGGCGTTTCTCCGGAACCGAGGCAAAATATTCAATGAACGCCGCGAGCCGGATGTGATCATCGGGGACATGGATTCCCTTTCCAAGAAGCGGATCAAGGAATATTCACGCATCGCGGTGAGGGAAGAGGAACAGGAGACCAACGACCAGACAAAGGCGTTCCGCTACCTGCTGAAGCATTGGCCGGAAGTCAAGACCGTGCACATTCTTGGCGCAACAGGGAAGAGGGAGGCCCACACCATCGGCAACCTTGGACAGATCATGGAATATGCCAGACTCTACAGAGCCAGCGGCAACCCTGAGGATGACGGGATATATGTCGATGCGGTGTCTGACTACTCAACGGCTTTCGCATTGACGGATTCCTGCGAGTTGTTTGTCGGAGAAGGGAGGAGCGTATCGATATTCAGTCCAGACAATTCTCTGAATATCAAATCAGAAGGATTGGTTTGGCAGACCAGTGGAGTGGTTTTCGACAACTGGTGGAAAGCCACCCTCAACCGTGCGTCGTCCGATGTCATCAAGCTGACATTCTCACACAAGTCAATCGCGCTTGTCATTCTGGACTAACGGTTGCTTCGACAAGCTCAGCAACCGAATAGAACCGGTCACTGAACTTGCGGTTGCTGAGCTTGTCGAAGCATCGAAGTGACTGATTCTAACAGAATCTCTTAATACCAACTCATTAATCATTCATATTTTTTCATTATTTTTACGGAACATTTTGGCTTATAAACATATGCTCCGAAAAATTAGAATCACTCTGGCGGCGATTTGCTTCGTTGCGGTCACGCTGCTGTTTCTGGACTTCACCGGAACACTTCATCTTTGGTTCGGCTGGCTGGCAAAGGTCCAGTTCCTGCCGGCTGTTCTGGCACTGAACTTTGTTGTCATCGCCATTCTGC
>CAVKML010000023.1:40003-43318 GCA_963657715.1 uncultured bacterium
ATTCTGCTGGCCCTTACACTGCTTTTCGGCAGAATCTACTGCTCAGTTATATGCCCATTGGGTATATTCCAAGACTGCGTCTCAAATCTCAGTTCAAAACGGAAAGGCAAGAAGGCAAGGTTCTCATATTCAAAGGAAATCAAATGGCCGCGCTACGGGGTACTGGTGTTGTTTGTGATCGCGCTGGTCGCCGGACTCAACTCTCTTGTGGCGCTTCTGGCCCCTTACAGCGCTTACGGCCGAATTGTGCAGAGCATTCTCGCGCCGGTTTGGCAATGGGGCAACAACCTGCTCGCATGGATCGCCGAGAGGCAGGACAGCTATGCGTTTGTGACCAAGGAGGTTTGGCTGAAGAGTCTGCCGACATTGATCGTGGCGGTCGCTACATTCGTAGTCGTGGTGGTTCTCGCCTGGAGGAACGGCAGAACCTATTGCAACACAATCTGTCCGGTGGGGACCACATTGAGTTTCTTCTCCAGGTTTGCGATGTTCCGTCCAGTGATCGACAAGTCCAAGTGCAAGAGCTGCCACGCCTGTGAGAGAAAGTGCAAGGCGGCGTGCATTGATGTTGACAACCACAAAATTGACTATAGCAGATGTGTGGATTGCTTTGACTGCATCGACTCGTGCAGGCTCGGGGCGCTCAAGTACCGGTTCGCCTGGGGAAACAAGTCCGCTGACGGTTTGGACTCTACGAGAGCAAAAACGCCACAAAACGCGCCTGTAGGGAGTAAAATAACCTCCGCTGAGAGCAAAAACGCACAAAAACGCGCTTCTGGAAGTCAATCATTCAGCGAGTATGCATCCAAGGTCGCTGAGCCTGTCGATGCGACTAAACTGGTGGTTCGACAGGGATCACCAACCACCGAAGCGACTGACAAGGGAAGAAGAGCATTTTTGGTTGGTGGTGCAGCCGTCATCGGGGGCTCACTCTTGTCTTCCATTCCGATGAAGGCCGAAGATGAGGATATCAAGGACAAGAAACGTGACGGTGGATTTGCCGAGATTATACCAAAGAAGGCACCGGTCAGAAAAACGCCGGTCACTCCGTTCGGATCCGAGAGCGTGGAGAAGTTTTACAAACACTGCACAGCCTGCCAGCTCTGCGTGACGGTCTGCCCGAACAATGTCTTGAGACCATCCTCAAGGCTTGAACACCTGATGCAGCCAGAGATGTCATTCGAGAAAGGCTACTGCCGTCCTGAATGCGTGAGATGCTCGGAGGTATGCCCTGCGGGAGCGATATTGAAGATCACACCGGAAGAGAAGACCGAATGGAAAGTTGGAACCGCCGGCGTGGATTACGACCTCTGTGTCGTCAACCGGGACGGTGTAAGCTGCGGCAACTGCGCCCGCCACTGTCCTGTCGGAGCCATCAGCATGGTCAGGAAAAATCCTGAGGACAAAAATAGCCCAAGGATTCCGTCAGTCAACGAGGAGAAGTGCATCGGCTGCGGAGCGTGCGAGAACCTCTGCCCATCACGTCCGATCAGCGCCATCACCGTCAATGGGTACAGTGTTCATCATAATGCGTAAGTCTAACGGACACGATGCTTCCATCAACACTTGCACAGTTCTCCATAACTTCATCGTAAATAGATGAAAGCAAGTTCTTAGATTTAGTGCAGGGAGAAGAATCATTCACATTGGTGGCAATCACCGTAAAACGTGAGATAATAACTTGATTGAATATGAAAGAGAATATTAATAGAAGAGAATTTCTCAAGCGAGCCGGTGCGGGAACAGCGGCCATGGGAGCCGTGGCTCTTGCCGGAGCTTGCGCCCCTAAGAAAACAGCCGAAACCATCCTTGACGGTGACTCTGAGGATGTCCTTAAGAACGGCAAGATGGAAATGCGTGAGAATCCAGGCAACGGGGACATGGTCTCCCTGCTTGGCTACGGCTGCATGCGTTTCACTATGAAGAAAGACGGCAACGGCAAGGACATCGTGGATCAGGAGAACGCTAACAGACTGATTGACTACGCCTTGGCTCACGGGGTGAACTACTACGACACCTCTCCTGTCTATCTTCAGGGACTTTCCGAGGAGGCTGTCGGCAACGCCCTTGCCAGACATCCGAGGAACTCGTACTACATCGCCACAAAGCTCTCCAATTTCAGTGACCATTCCAGAGCCGCGTCCCTGAAACTGTACAACGATTCATTCAGATACCTCCAAACGGACTATCTGGACTATTACCTGCTTCACTCCCTCGGCCGCGGAGGCCTTGAGGCTTTCGATGACAGGTTCGTGAACAACGGCATGATGGATCTGCTACAGGCTGACCGCGAGAAAGGCAAGATCCGCCAGCTCGGACTATCCTTCCACGGAAACCAGCAACAGTTTGACGAGCTGTTGAAACTCCACGACAAGTATCATTGGAATTTCGTGCAGATCCAGATGAACTATTTCGATTGGAAACATGCTGACGGCCAGCGCAATGTCAACGCCGAGTACCTGTACGACGAGCTGGATAAGAGGGAGATCCCGATAGTGATCATGGAGCCTCTTCAAGGCGGCCGTCTTGCCAATCCGGCGGAAAGTGTCGTGAACAGGCTAAAAGAGCGTGACCCTAAAGCCTCATTGGCATCATGGGCGTTCAGGTTCGTTGGCTCGTACCCGAGAATCCTGACAGTTCTCAGCGGCATGGTCTATCAAGAGCATCTTGAAGACAACCTACGTACATTCAAGGACTTCAAGTACCTGACCGATGAGGAGAAAGAGTTTCTCGGCACGGAAATCGCCGGCATAATGGCCAGCTTCCCGACCATCAACTGCAATGACTGCAAGTACTGCATGCCATGCCCTTACGGAGTGGATATTCCAGGAATATTCAAGCATTACAACACTTGTGTCAACGAAGGCGAGATCGCCCAGAACACCGAGCAGGAGAATTACCGCAAGCTACGCCGTGCCTATCTCGTGAGCTACGACCGCGCCATCCCATCCGTCCGCCAGGCTAGCCACTGCATCGGCTGCAAGCAGTGCATAGAACATTGTCCACAAAGCATCGCCATCCCTCGTGAACTCCGCCGCATCGAGGCCTATGTCGAGAAGCTCAAACGCAACACGTTGTAGTTCACAAAGATAATCATTTCTACGCTTCGACAAGCTCAGCGACCACAGATTCCGTGGCCAATTATTCCGGCCGCTGAGCTTGTCGAAGCGCCGAAGCACTGAAACGAACAAACTGACACAAAAATATTCGCCACAGACGCTGAATATCCAAAGGTTTTGATTATCTTTGCAGTCCGCTACAAAAACCGCGGGTCATTGGAGAGATGCTCGAGTGGCTGAAGAGGCACGCCTGGAA
>CAVKML010000024.1:0-41825 GCA_963657715.1 uncultured bacterium
TTGCTGCCACTTTTGTGTTATTGCAGGGGCCTCACGTAGTTGGTCGGAGGCTTACAGAGGAACATTCCAACTGCCTAGCAAGACATAGCCGATAACACACTTAACTCGATAGTAACGGTATCGAAACTTCCGTCATTCTTCTAAATCCATGTTTCTCACCATTCTATTGCCACTACTGTCACTGAAGAGTGTATGGTATTTGGTACAGGAGAATAGTGTTTGATGTACCAAATGCCTTCGGGGGTTCCGTTTGTACAGGGAAAGGGGCTGTGGGGTACGGAATCCGCTTACTCGTGAGGTTTCTTCCGGGCAAGATCGAAGATAGCAGGGGACAAGTGGCAGTAACCGTTTGGGTTCTTGTCGAGATAGTTCTGATGATACTCTTCGGCTTTGTAGAAACAGCGGAGGGGCTGGATCTCGACAGCAGATTTCTTGCCGGCTTGCTCCTCGAAAGTTCTCAAAACTCTCCCAATCACTTCCCTATCATCATTATTATCGAAATAGATACCTGTGCGGTACCTTGTGCCTTCGTCCTCACCTTGTTTGTTCAGGCTGAACGGGTCGATCATCTTCAGGAACAGCCGCACGAGCTGCTCCAGAGACACTTTCGCCGGATCATAGCGCACGTGGACGCATTCGGCATGGCCGGTCTCATCTGTATAGACCTGTTTGTAGGTCGGATTGATTTCCCGGCCGTTCGCGAATCCGACTTCAGTGAAAACGACTCCGTCAATCAATTTAAAAAACTTCTGTGCGCCCCAGAAGCAACCGGCGGCGAACCAGATGTCCCTTTCATTTTCATAGAGCATCGAGACCACTTCCTCCAGATACTTCCTGTCAATCTCATCAAATGTGTTCAGTTCCTTGCTGTCGATGTCCAGGACAGCCGCTATCCGGCCATGTTTGCGGCATGGAACCACGATTTCGCTCCGGCTTTCGCTTGAACAGGCAATGTGGCCCGGAAACAGATCGACATCAGGGACGATGACAGTGCGTTCCTCGTTCCAGGATGTGCCGCACACTCCCCTGCCTTTTGCGATGCGCATGCAGGCCACCGGCCCTTGGAACGGACCGAGCACCAGTTCCTCCGATGATGTCACACGGTAAAAGCCGGTCCACCAGAAACCGAACTCTCCATGAAGTGCCGCCGCAATATTCGACATCCTCGCGATCTCGTCCGTCTCGCCGGCGAGAAGAGCCTGAATTTGAGGCAGAAGCGCAAGATATTTCTCTTCCTTTGTCATATTCACACACTTTTGAGGTAAAGATAATGCTTTTGTTCGATAATAGTGTTATGAATATAATGAATTCAAGTGGCACGTTACAACATAGTAAAATGTCGGCATAGAATCATATGTCTACGTCATTGTGTGGCGTAGTGATATGCCGCCTATGGTCTCTGAAAGCATAGGCGGCATATCGCTATGCCTCCCACAACATTCTGTGCGGTACACATGTGCCGCCATATTTACAAAACGAGATAAATATGGGAGTCCAAGTACACTCGGCCATACATCTTTATCCGAGAGCGAGCATTAGGAAATAGTTGTGGCAATATGATTTGCAGAAATCGGAAAGAACAGGTTGGAATTCTGATCGGTTAGGATTATATTTGCCAAGATCAAACTGGTCACTCGAAAATGCTTTTGGCAAACTACATCATAGTCGGGATTGTAATTCTTGCGCTCGTCACATTCTCCATCCTTATCCTCTGCGGCAAGGGTGACAGCCTCATTGCGGGCTACAACACCGCAAGCGAGGAGGAAAGGGCCGGATATGACATAGGACGGCTGAGAAAAGTCACCGGCTGTGGACAATTGGCCATCTGTTTGCCCACGGGGATGATACCGATGGCGGAGGTTTGGCCAACTATGTTTTGGATCTCGATGACATCATTGATCGCAATCACTATCGTGATCGTCATCCTGTCGAATACCTATGCCAAGAAAGTGCGCGGCAAAAATAAATAGCCAGAACAAACTGTAATTTTAAAATTGATGAATATGAGAACACAACGGAATATTCTTGCCGCAGCCTTGATGATGGCGGCGGTGGCGTGCCATAATGTCGGAAACTGGTCAAAGTCCGAGAAGGATCTAATTTGCGGTGAGGGCGAGACGATGCGTGTGCTGACGGTTTACGACAAGGAGGACTCACTGGTGCTGCGGACAAAATGTGCTGGAATCAGTGCGGAAGAACTCAGTAGCGATGAATATAAGATACTGGCGGACAAGATGGTGGCGACCGTTACCTCTCCGGAGGAAGATGGGGTTGGCATCGCAGGTCCGCAGGTGGGAATATCACGGCGCGTTGTGGCAGTGCAGAGGTTCGACAAAGACGGAGAGCCATTCGAAGTCTATCCGAACATCCGGATCGCCGGTCACAGAGGCGAAAAACAACTCGGACCGGAAGGATGCCTCAGCATTCCCGGTAAGCGCGGAAACGTCGAGCGTTATCAGGACATTGACATCGCCTACACCTCGGTCAAAACCCTGCGTGACACCACCGAGAGCATCAAAGGCTTCACAGCGGTGATCTTCCAGCACGAGTGCGACCACCTCGACGGAATCCTCTACACCGACTATTTGAACGGCAATCAATAGCCATTACAGTTCTTTATTTAGCAGACTTACGAATTTTGTGAATATGGCGGCACACAAACCTGCTCTGGTTACTATGAGTAGCCAGCATCTGTGCCGCCTATGGCTCCCGAATCCGCAGGCGGCATACGACCGTGTCCCACACAAGTGTAGAGGCATTATCGTATGCCACCATTTTACAAATCTACAAAATGGTATTCTATACGTCTTTGGTAAAGGCAACGAAATTCATACCAGTTGCAGAATGTAGCAGGTTATTGACAGACAATCTGCCCATCGGTCATTCATTGGCTAGGGTTGGATATTTGCCGTAACATTCTTAGATTTGTATGAAATTCCAGTGCTATGCTGGATGAAGTGTCCATTTATTAATTAAAAACATGAGACTAAAATCAATTTTCGCTGCGTTTACAGCAATTGCGGTGTTCTGTGCATGCACACCATCGTCAGCGGACAACAATGAGAAACCCGATGACAATGAACAGACTGACCCGACTCCGACACCCGAGCCTGAACCAAAACCAGACCCGAAGCCTGAACCGGGGTTGCCGGAAACAATCAAGATACTCGCGATCGGGAACAGTTTCTCGGCAGATGCGGTCGAACAGGAACTCTACGGATTATTCGCGGCCGAGGGGCAGAAAGTCATCATCGGCAACCTGTACATCGGTGGGTGTCCTCTTGAAAAACACGCCGCGAACGCAAAATCTGACGCCGCGGCTTACAGCTACCGCAAGATCGTGAACGGAACCATGACCAAGACCCCTGACACCAAGATGTCGGACGCTTTGGCTGACGAAGACTGGACTTTCATAAGTGTACAGGAAGGAGCGGGATATCATGGATATTACAACACCACATACAATGGTGTCACCCACTCTATGGAGCCGGCGCTGACGACCCTCATTGACGTTATTCGAGAGAAGTGCAAGAACGCCAAACTGGTTTACCACGCCCCATGGGCGGCCAAGACCGGCTACACCGGCACCAAATTCAGTTACTATGGCTTTGACCAGAAAGTCATGTACAATATGATCTGCACGGCGACCCAAGAGGTTCTGAAAGCTCACCCGGAGTTCAGCGTGTTCATGAACAGCATGGATGCGGTGCAGAACGCAAGGACTTCATACATAGGCGACAACATGAACCGTGACGGCTGGCATCTCAACTACACGACAGGTCGTTACACCGTTGGCTGCCTCTGGTATGAAAAGATAATGGGAAAGAGTGTTGTTGGCAACAGCTATCGCCCTGAGGGAATGTCTGAAACCACGGCGAAAGTCTGCCAGACAGCGGCACACGAGGCGTGCGAGCATCCTTACACCGTCACTGATCTTTCATATTTCGAGAAACCTGCCGACGAAGATGGCGAAGAGGCTAAGCGCGATGTCCTTGCGCAGTGGTATTTCACGCCGGAAAGAGCCAAGAATGACGGTTGTGTAAAGACCTGGACAGGGCAGGAGGAATTCGGAGTGTACACCTACAGCAATGAACCAGGAGAGCGCGGTTACTATAAAGCCAACGGCCAGGGAAACGGCAAACTGAGTTATATCCAGATAGACAAGACGAAGTGGCCGGATAATCCAGCGGGACTCAGCATTCTGAAAGCGACCAACGGCGGACAACCGGTGATGTGCGGACCGATGCCTGGCGACTACTGGCAGTTCGAGACAACAGGCAAACATGATTTCCCAGAAGGCACACAGCTGCACATGATCTACACCTACAATCCCGGCAACTACGGAGCGAAATATTGGATGATTGAATATAAGGACGGCAGCGAATTCAAGCCGGTTCCGGCTTTTGAACAAAAGACAGAGACCCTAGCGTTAAGTTCCGAGACCATCACCTACAACATGGCTTTCACGTCTGCCCAGAAAGTGATCGAATTCACGGTCACTCTTGAGAATCCTACCGAGGATTTCGTTGTGCGCCAGAGATGTTGTTCAGAGTATCAGGTAAACGACAAATGGTTCGATAAACCTAATGTGAAATGTGTCTCACGCATCGCTGGAGACCCTTCCAATGAGGCTAAGCCTCTGCCGACCATGTCACGGGTTCTCTAAAGTCACAGTCACTTCATCCTTTAGATCTCTTCGACTGGATCAGAGGACACAAATCCGATAACCGAAAAAGGATGGTTCCGAAATCTATGGAACCATCCTTTTTATGAATATTCAGTTAATCTTTTCCGAGTTTGTCGAAGTGATATTTAAGAAGACTACTTCTTACGTCGGAAGTACAAGACATAGAATACAATCAGCGAGACCACAAACGTAGCCAGGCCGATGGCGCGGTTCCAAGAGTTTGGGAGTCCAATCCCGATCTTGGCCACGCAGATGTAGGTCGTGCAGACTGCTGTCATAAACGCCGCCGGAATCATAGTGGTCAGATAAGTCAGGCCTTTCTTGTTCTTCACCAAATAGGCCGTCGCGGTCCACAACATAAACACAGCCAATGTCTGGTTCGCCCATCCGAAATACCTCCAAATGACATTGAATCCGTTTTCGTCAGCGATGTTGTACCAAAGCAGCAATCCGGCGATCAAAAACAGCGGAATGCTGATCATCAGTCTGTTGGCGACCGGTTTCTGGTTGAGATGCAGGAAGTCCGCCACAATCAGGCGCGCGCTCCTGAACGCGGTGTCTCCACTCGTGATAGGCGCGGCGACAACACCGAGAATGGCCAGAATGCCACCCATGATGCCCAGCCAACCTTTGGAGACCTTGACAACCACATCAGGAGCAGCGGCTGAAACAGTAGCGCCAACCTCTGCTGCTCCTCCATCGAAGAAGAACCATGAGGAAACGGTCGCCCAGATCAAGGCCACAATGCCTTCAGTGATCATCGCTCCATAGAACACAGGTCGTCCAAGCCTCTCATCAGTCAGGCAGCGCGCCATCATAGGACTCTGCGTTGCGTGGAAACCGCTCACCGCACCGCAGGCGATAGTTATGAAAAGACAAGGGAATATCGGCTGCCCGCTCAGAAGCCCCTTCGACTCACCAAGGTTGCCGAGTCCGTCCCAAAGCTCAGGAAGCGAAGGCCATTTGACAAACAGGCAGACCATCAATGCCAGAGCCATAAAAATCAGCGCGAACGCGAAGACCGGATAAATCCGCCCGATGATCTTGTCAATCGGCATCATCGTGGCAAGAAGATAATAAAGGAATATCACCCCGACCCAGATCATGATAGATCCGCGGCCTCCGTCACCGGCGATGTCCCCGAGAATCAGCGCCGGACTGAACACGAACACCGTTCCGACAAGCATCAGAACGATGATCGAAAACGCCAGAATGAAAGTCTTCGTGCCCTTGCCGAGATATTCCCCGACCAGATCAGGCAGCCCAGCTCCACCGTTCCTGATCGAGAGCATTCCGGTCATGTAATCGTGCACCGCTCCGGCGAAAATGCAGCCCAGAACGATCCACAGATAGGCCGAAGGTCCAAACTTGGCACCCATGATCGCTCCGAAGATAGGTCCTGTCCCCGCGATATTCAGAAACTGGATCATATAGACCTTCCAGGCCGGCATAGGAATATAATCGACCCCGTCAGTCTTGGTGATGGCCGGAGTCTTACGGGCCGGATCCGCCCCGAACCTTCTCTCGACAAACTTCCCATAAAGAATATACCCGACCACAAGAGCCGCGAGACTGATCAGAAATGAAAACATAATCCCAGTTATTAGTGACTTTCAATAGTTGCCGCAAATTTACACAATAAACGAATATGACGTATCAATATATTCGTGAAATTTTCTTTTCCGTCAATATGTCAGCCGCCGGCAAATAGCCTGATTTTTGAACAATACGCCCCGTCAACTATTAATGAATATTAGATTATGAAATTTGTGGAATATCCTGAAGACAAGAAAGCGGACTCTCCAAAGGAGACAGAAGGACAGACTCGTGGTGGTTGGTTTCCTAACGGGAACATATTCTGGTCAATGGTTCTGATGTTCGCCTTTCTGGCATTGATCAACACATTCCTGTTTCCGGGAAGCAGGGGCAGCAGCGTGGTTGAGACCGACTATGGAACGTTCATCTCCGATGTGGACAAGGGACTAGTCTATGACGTTGTGATTGACGGAGATAAGGTGCTATATTCAAAGAACGCCCCGCTTACTTATCAGGAGAAGCTTAAAGGACAGAGAGACACGACTTATGTCACCGGTGCGGTCACGGACCCTGATTTCGTGAAGCGTCTGTCAACGGCTAAAAGTCCGAATAAGGAAGGAAAGATCCGTTTTGTGAAGAAACTGGACAGGGAACGCTCCCCTCTTTTGGATTTCATCCTCTGGTGGGTGCTTCCTGGAATGCTGATGTACTGGCTGTTGAGTTCGGCGATGAGACGAGTCGGAAGCAGCATGGCAAAAGGTGGTGGCATGGGAAATTTTATGCAGTTCGGACAAAGTGGCGCGAAAGTCTATGCAGAGAATGACATAAAGACACGTTTCACTGATGTAGCCGGACAAGACGAGGCCAAGGATGGGCTTATGGAAGTCGTGGATTTCCTGCACAACCCGGCAAAGTACAATGAGGTTGGCGCCCACCTGCCTAAAGGGGTCCTTCTGGTCGGGCCTCCGGGTACAGGTAAGACCCTGATCGCCAGAGCCGTGGCTGGAGAGGCCGGCGTTCCCTTCTTCTCGATGTCCGGCTCGGAGTTCGTCCAGATGTTCGTGGGAATGGGTGCGGCCAAGGTCCGTGACCTTTTCAGCCAAGCCCAGGCCAAAGCACCGTGCATCGTGTTCATTGACGAGATCGACGCTATCGGAAAGAGCCGTGAGAACAACATCGGCGGAGGGAACGACGAACGTGAACAGACTCTCAACCAGTTGCTTACAGAGATGGATGGTTTTGACGGTGACAAGGGTGTGATCATCCTTGCGGCCACCAACAGGCCGGACAGTCTGGACAAGGCGCTTCTCCGACCGGGACGTTTCGACAGGCGTGTCCAGATGGAACTTCCTGACCTGCAGGGCAGAAAGGCTATTCTTCAGGTTCACTTGAAGAATATCAAGCATGAAGACATCGACTTGGATCTTATCGGACGCGCGACTGCAGGATCTTCCGGAGCTGAATTGGCGAACATTGTCAACGAGGCCGCATTGAGGGCCGTTCGTCTTGGCAAAAAAGCCGCCACGACAGAGGACCTCGAAGAGAGCGTCGAGGTCGTGATGGCCGGGGAACAGAGAAAGAACGCTGTGATCTCGGCCGAAGAGAAGAAGATCATAGCCTACCACGAGATCGGTCACGCTATGGTAGCGGCAGCGCAGAGCAATTCCGCTCCGGTCCAGAAAATCACAATCATTCCAAGAACATCAGGTGCGCTTGGCTACACAATGCAGGTGGACGAGGGCGAGAAGTTCCTCTACAGCAAGGATTACCTGCTGAATCGTCTCGCCACTCTGACCGGAGGACGTGTCGCGGAGGAGATAATATGCCATACTTGCACCACAGGCGCGTCCAACGACATTGAAAAGGCCACACAGATGGCCCGCTCAATGATCACGACCTACGGAATGAGCGACAAGTACGGTATGATGGCCTTGGAGACCAGAGGGAATTCCTATCTGGGAGGATCATCTCAGTTGGCCTGCTCCGATGAGACTGCCGCGGACATCGATTCGGAAGTCCGCGAGATGATCGCCGCCGCCAAGCAAAAGGCCACCGACATCATCACCGCCAACATCGACAAGATGCACAAAAGCGCACAGTATCTACTTGAAAAAGAGACGATCACTGGCGAGGAGTTCATGAAGATCTTCAATGGCGCGTAATCAATAAATAAGAATCTGACGAAACTGATATATCTATTGGCCGATAATCATTTTTTGTGGCCGAGAATGGATTACGGACAAAGGTTTGGGGGTTCATCGCGATCACCGGGAACCAACTTCCTTGAATCTGGATCATAAGGGAATGGCCAGGCAGGAAGTAATGGTCGATGTCACACATGGTAAAATCAACACTGACCTGTTTGTCTGACTTGGTGGCCTTGGGTTTACCGAAACCATCACGGTAACGAAGCGGCATCACATCTCCCCTGACAAGCATCTGATAGCCGTCGGGACGCACATCAATCAACTTGACGACGATGTCTGCGTCCATATTCCTTGATTTCATATCATCGGGAAGGGATAGTTTTAATCTGACGTGCGCTTTAACCGGCCCGACAAGATGCAGGGTGTCCGTGAGCATCCTTCCGGAATAGGTCAGGACATCTGGCCTTGATGAGGCGAATCGCTGATCCGCGGTCATGTAGGCACGGTCCCTGCCTTTGGACCTCACATCCATATACGGAACAGGTTCCGAAGGGTCTGACGTAAATGTTCTGAAACCAGGTTCACATGGTCTTCCTGACATATTCAAAGAATCCTTGGTTGACAGGTAGATCCTGATTGATTTGGCATTCTCTGGCGGCCAAGAGGAGTATGTCTCCCAAAGTGCCTCTGAATGAACATCCTCCATCACGGATTTCATCGTTTCTGAAGATGGCAGGACATTCACCTTGGCGGGAGCCTCCCCTTTGCCCTCAAGGTAATGGGTGAAAAACGGATACTCGATCCTGTCAAGGTAATGGTCCCCCGCTCCTTTGCCGAACCAAGCTCCACCGATGTTGCGAGCATTCCTGTCGTTCCATCCACCATGATGCCAAGGGCCTATCGCTAAATATAGCTCGCAGTCAGGGGAATACTTCTTTATTCCAGCGTACGTGCTGAAAGCGCCGTAACAATCCTCCGCATCATAGAACCCTCCTGTCACAAGCACGGCGGGGCTGATGTCAGCAAGATGTCTTACCGGGTTCCTGTCTTTCCAGAACCGGTCATAGTCCGGATGTGCCACCATGCTGTTCCAAAACGCGAGAGTGTCGCCGAAATATGAGGAAATCTCTGACATCGTTCTGTCCTTGAAATATTCAATGATATCGGTGTCAATCTTAACCAATTTATCCAATCCTTTGGTTGACGGAGCTTTCCTATCACGGTACATTGAAGACCCGAAGTTGTAACTGTCAGTCAGGCACAAAGCGCCGTTATGGTGAGCATCATCACCCATAAACCAGTCTGTGACAGGAGCTTGTGGAGAGGCAGCCTTTACGGCAGGATGACGTGACAAAGCCGCATGTGTAGCATAAAATCCAGGATAGGAAGTCCCTTTGACCCCAACATTACCATTGTTGCGTGTGTTGGCAAGAAGCCATTCGACTGTGTCATAAGTGTCAGTAGCCTCATCAACAATGCTTCTTCCAATCTTGCCGCCCGCCTTGCCACTCGAATGAGGACGTATGTTCTCAAAAGAGCCTTCACTGAGGAATGTTCCGCGAACATTCTGCATCACAATCACATAACCATCGGCCGCATAATTCCGCAAATCAGATCTGATTCCTTTAGAATATGCCTGTGGCTCCAAGGACGGACTCTCTCCGGCCTCAAAACCATAAGGCTTTAGTGAGTACGGTGTCCGCGAAAGCATTATAGGCATTGCCGACGTGGAAGACTTCGGCTCATAAATCGCCGTGTATAGCCTCACGCCATCCCTCATCGGAATCATCACCTCCCTCTTTGTGTAGTTTTTCCTTAGCCAATCGTCATTTATGTTCTTCCCGTTCTGTCCCCAAGCAGAGACCGACAGAATCAATGTCAATAAACAAGCTAAACGCAATTTCATTTGTCAGTCCTCCTCAATTATGTTTTCTGGTTCCCATATACGGTCCATAATGTCCAACGCGATGGTCCGCCCGGACTCCGCCGCGGCCGAGAGGATATCATAGTACAGAGTCTTGTCATCCACGAATTCTTCAGGGTCATTGTTCGTGGCCGCCGCTCCGATCCATTCCCAAGCATATTCATTCTCAGGAGCAAGAGCGCCTAGTTCTATCCCTTCCAAAAGGATGCTCTTATAAAGTCCTGCGCGGGTGATCAGCCCCGTGTTCCAATCGTTGCTGGCTGCGAGCAAGGCTTTCATCGGATAAAGTTCCAGATCGCCCTTGGAAATCGCCTTGCCGAGTCTGTCAAGCACTTCCTGCTCCACAGCGGTAGTCGAACTGAAATCACCGGCCTTGTGCTTAAGCGCTACCGATTCAAACAAGTCAAAAGTTTTGTCTGACATCATATTAATAATTATTGTACGTCCGTGTCTGGAAGAATCCGCCGCGCCCCGACGAAGCGAGCCGCATAGTACGGTTCGGAAATATGCGAGACGATCACCCCTCCTTGAACAGCGGCGTGAATGAACGTGAAATCCTTCCCTGTGCTGTCAAGTTCTATGAATATGCCGACGTGGCCTATCCTCTCCGAATTATGTCTTGCCGTGAATATCACCAAGTCGCCCTTTCGCAGGTTTGACCATGGTCCATCTATCTTGCGTCCCTGTCTGGACTGTCCGGATGACGAATGGTCTAAAGAGTAACCGAACTTTCTATAGACATAGCTCGTGTACCCGGAGCAATCAAACGCGTTTGGTCCGCCGCTTCCAAATCGATAAGGAGTCCCAAGTAATTTCTTTCCTTCCTTGATCAGACTGTCAGCCATGCACGCACAGGTTGTTCTTGCGTCAGCGTTGTTCTCCCCACCTGTCGCCCTAACCATTGGCATAAGCGCCACAAGCGACAGGATTAGGAGGTGTTTTGCCACGCTTTTGCATCGTAACATTTTCGTTATACTATTTAACATATTTGTTCTAATATTTAATTTACAACAGATAGTAAGTCATCACAATTACTCAAGCCACTTTTGACGTTATGTTTTTCCAAACGATCAGAGACCGCTAAATAAACCTTCCGGTTATGCTATCCTTTGCCATTCGAATCTGACAAGGGCTGCCGGACGCGACAATTCTGCCTCCTTCGGCTCCTCCTCCAGGTCCCATGTCTATGATGTAGTCGGCATTGCGGATCACATCCAAGTCGTGTTCGATGACAATGACAGTCGCGCCGTGGTCGATAAGGTTCTGGAAAACCTTCATAAGGGTCAGCACATCGGACGGGTGCAGACCTATTGTCGGTTCGTCAAAGACAAAGACAGAATCACTCTGTCCCCGGCCCATCTCGCTGGCCAGTTTAAGCCGCTGCGCTTCCCCGCCTGACAGACTTGGAGTCTCCTCGCCCAAAGTCAGATATCCCAGTCCAAGATCACGCAGGACTCTCAATCTCTGGCTGATGAGTTTCAGATCCGCGCAGGCATCAAGGGCGGAATTGATGTCCATGTCCATCAACTCGGGAAGCGAATGGAACTCTCCGGCGGCATTCTCTCTCCTGACGCTTCCCGCCGCCTTTGAATATCTTGATCCGCGGCAGTCCGGACACGGAATGTCCACATCAGGAAGGAACTGCACATCGAGGCTGATCACGCCTGTACCATCACAGGTAGGGCATCTGAGTTTTCCTGTATTGTATGAGAAATCACCGTCCTTGTAGCCGTGCTTCTTCGCGTCCGGAGTCTTGGCGAAAACCTTCCTTAACTCATCGTGGACATTGGCGTATGTCGCCACTGTTGATCGGACGTTAATTCCTATCGGGGAAGCATCTATGAGTTTGACCTGACGTATTCCGTCAGCAGATATTGACTTCACGTGTCCGGGCAGTTCACTACCAGCTATCTTCGCCTGAAGCGCAGGGATGAGACTTTCCAGCACCATCGTTGTCTTACCGGAACCGGAAACCCCGGTGACCACCGTAAGGCGACCTTTCGGTATCTCAATCTTCAATGGCTTAACGGTGTGGATAGCTTCGGTGGCCATTGTTATCTTACCATCAATGAATATGTCAGCGTCATTTATCTGTTTCCTTACCTTAAGAGAGTCCTTGCCAGACAGGAAAGGACCTATCCTTGAATATTCATCGGACTCGATGTCATTAACCGTGCCTTGCGCGATGACTTTGCCACCGTCCGAGCCGGCTCCGGGTCCCATCTCAATCATCCAATCGGATTTGGTCAGAATCTGTGTGTCGTGATCCACCAGAATGACGGAGTTTCCGTCCGCTATCAGATCATCCATCACGCCGCAAAGACCGATGATGTTTGATGGATGCAGACCGATAGACGGCTCGTCAAGAACGTACAGGACTCCGGTAGTGCGGTTTCTCACGGCCCGAGCCAACTGCATTCTCTGCCTTTCACCAGTCGAGAGTGTGGCCGCCGAGCGGTCCAGCGACAGATAGCCTATTCCCAAATCCATCAAACGTTTGGCCGTGTCAAGGAATGATTCACAGATGCTTTCGGCCATAGGCCTCATCTCCTCTGAAAGCGAAGCCGGAACGCCTTTTACCCATTCCACAATCTCGGAAAGGGTCATAGTGCAGGCATCGGCCAAAGATATTCCCCTTAATCTTGGCGCTCTTGCCGCATCCGAAAGCCTTGTGCCTCCACAGTCCGGGCAGACATCGAGCCTCAGGAACTTCTCGACACGCTTCATTCCTTTCTCGTCCTTGACCTTCGCCAAAGCGTTCTCGACTGTGTATGTGGCATTATAGAAGGTAAAATCCAACTCTGCCGCATCATTCGAGTTCTTCGCCTTGTAGAGAATGTGCTTTTTCTCGGCGCGTCCATGGAGAACAATGTCTTTTTCCTTGTCAGTCAGATCTTTGTACGGCACATCAGTACGCACCCCCATAGCCCGGCACACATCCTTCATCAAGGACCACATCAGTGTGTTCCAAGGAGCGACAGCCCCATCGTCAATAGTAAGATTCTCGTCGGGAACAAGTGTGGACTCATCGACAGTCCTTACCGTGCCTGTACCGTCACATTTACGGCAAGCCCCCTGACTGTTGAACGACAGCTCCTCGGCGGACGGGGCATAGAAACGCTCTCCGCATTCCGGGCAGACAAGCTCTTTCCCCGCGGCGACCAGCAAAGATGGCTCCACATAGTGTCCGTTAGGACACCGATGACTTGCCAACCTTGAAAACATAAGCCTAAGGCTGTTAAGAAGTTCCGTTCCCGTACCAAAAGTACTGCGCATGCCAGGTATTCCCGGCCTCTGATGGAGTGCGAGTGCCGCAGGGACGTAAAGAATCTCATCCACATCAGCCTTAGCCGTCTGTGTCATCCTTCTTCTGGTGTAAGTGGAAAGTGACTCAAGGTAACGCCTTGAGCCTTCTGAATATAGTACCCCAAGCGCCAGCGAGGACTTTCCGGATCCCGATACCCCGGCGATCCCTACTATCTTCCCGAGCGGAATATCGACATTCACATTCTTAAGGTTGTGTACTCTCGCCCCACGCACCAAAATCCTGTCCGGTTGATTCTTATTCATGATCAATGAATATCTTGGTGAGTTCTTCGAAGGATTCAAGACGAGTGATGTTCGGATGGTCAAACTCCTCCGTCACCTCATGCCGCCACATTGTGTGGAAAGGGATATGAATGCCATAGCCACCTATCTCGATTATCGGTTGGATGTCAGATTTGAAAGAATTTCCTACAACCGCAACCTGTGACGGTGGGACCTGTTCCACGCTACAGATGTCAAGATATTCCTTGATGCCCTTTTTGGTTACGACAAGAACACGGTAAAAGTACTTGTCCAGTCCGGAACGCTTGATTTTGTTCTGTTGATCCAGCATATCGCCTTTCGTCATGAGAATCAAGAGATAACGACCAGTCTTGTCAAGCGCGTCCAAGGTCTTTGCGACTCCCGGGAACGGTGTCGCCGGAAGGCTGAGGAGCGATTTCGCGCTCGATAATATCCGTGAAAGATTCTCGCCAGGCACCTTGTGGTCAGACACCTTCAACGCTGTCTCCATCATCGAGATGCAGACCGCCTTTGCCCCATAGCCCAGAATCGGCATATTCGCTGATTCCGTCTTGTATAGCTCTTCCGACAGTTCCTCCGCAGTCCCATATTCCTTCAATTCTTCAGTGAACACGTCCTCTGCCCTGTCGAAGTACGATTGGTTGTCCCACAGCGTATCATCCGCATCGAAGATTATCACTTTGACATCTTTCATCATAGTCATAAAATTTATGTTCCCAAAATTAACGAAAAGAATCGAATAAAATACTAAAGGCACTCTTTGGCTATAAGATTAATCAGACAATTGTCTTCGTATGAATTATTTTGATTTCACAACGGAATAATCTGTAAAAAACAAATTTCTGTCCTAATTGATAACAAGCAAAGAATTATAGCGGAAAAAATCTTGGAATCATGTGTGAATATACCTAATTTTATGACGGAAGTCAGATATGTTGAATAATGAGCTATAAAGTGAATCTTAATGTCAGGATCAGCTCACGTCCACGGAGACGGTAGTCGTAGGTGAAGGTGTTGACGGTGCTGTAGATGGTATAGCTGTAGGATTTATGGTTCAGGAGGTTGCGCAGGTCCAAGGAGAGTTGCATCGAGCGGTGGCTGTACGATAGACCGGAGTCCAGCAGAGCCATTATCTTCGTGAGATCATCGGTGATCTGGCGGCGGGAGATCTCGGCTATGGCAGTAAACTGGAATGAGTCGCCGGGGAGGAGTTTCAGAGTGATGTCATGGCTTTGGTAGAGGTAGTGTTTGCGGACGGAATCGTAACTTGACGATGTCCGGGAGAATTCTCCGGAATAGTCAAATTCTAGCCAATCAAGAGGATGTGAGGAGAAGTTCGGAGAAAGTGACACGCTCTGCCAAGAAACATCGGCGACAGCGCCGTTCTGCATTGTTGATTGCCTGTTGTAAAGTGTACTACCTGACAAGGATACTTTCGTTCTGATTGATGTTATTTGTTTTGTGACGCCTAATTGTGCGATAATGTTGTCGGAGACGTTCGGTCGCGCCAAAGTGCCGGTCAGGACGTTGCTGTCTATGACATTCTGTGATGCGATCAGGTTGTTCCAGTTCCTGGCGTATGCGAGGTCAGCGTTGATGAACCACTGTTCAAGAGGAATCTTGAAGTCGTAATGGAGGTTGGTTGAGAGGGTTTTGGTGTCAGCCAGAATGCCGGAGGAGACTCTGAAGGTAGTCTCATCAATACGTATTGGCGCGGTCAGAAAATCCAGAGCGTCACCGAAAGTTCTTGAATATGAAGCTGTCGCCCTCAGCACGGAACGGGGGCTCACGTTCCAGTTGAAATACACGTCAGGGCATACGGAGAAATGTACGCTTTTGCGCTTCGACAAGCTCAGCGACCGGTCACTGAGCCTGTCAAAGTGACCATCATCAAAAGCGGTTATGCGACATTGCCCGTTGGGGACGGTCGGATAAAAACTACTTTCAAAATTTTGCACGTTACCAAAATTTTGAAAATAGTTTTTACCCTCAGGCCGAGAGAAGATGTTGTCCAACCTTATGGGGAGTTCGGCGCGGAAAACGAACTTACGGCGAGGATGTGTATATTCATACTGAGGGGCAATGGCAAACCTTAATTGCGAGGAGGTTACGTCATTATGGCCTGCGACAAGCTTGTCATCAAGCGATGTTGTTATATTGTCCGATGAATAATTCAGGATCAACGGAACATAAAGTCTGTTTGAGCCACTTTCATAGACGGCCGAAAGGCTGTTTTCGGTACGAAATCCTTGGCTTTGGGCGTTCTGGAATATTCCATCCTCATCGTCTGACGTAATTGACAGTCGGGCGGTCGGAGATTCTGAATATTCAAGGACAGAGGTTGCGTTCCAGCGTAGTTTGGCAGTTCGCCATCTGGCAGTGAAGTCATTCTTTAGGTCAACATCTCTTATGTTCTGACTCTGAACAAGCATATTCCCGTTTTGCAATGTTGGGACAGCGGATTTGCGGGAGGTGGCTTTGACAGAAAAATCCTCATTGATGTAGCATTTAGGGGCATTGTTCTGGAATGTAATTGAGAGCCAAGGCTTCCGCAGGGTCGATTCCGGAGAGACCGATCGGTTCACTTGCATATTCCCGGAACCGTCGTAGTAGAGGCTGGTTTGGGAATATTCATAGCCGCTTTTTGAGGTGGAGTAGCCAGCGTTGGCCTTGAGGGTGGAGTTGCGGCCGGTCGTGCGTATCGCATTCAGTGTGACGAGGATGTCGCACGGGGAGATGAAGCGGTCAAGCTTCAGATGGGGCTGCGATGCGGAGAGGTCGCCCAGCAGTTCCGAGGCTTTGGATTCCTGGCCTGAAGATTCAGTCAAAGTTTTGCCACTGTCGGTCGCGAATGAAGTGATATTGCCGGCCTTGACTGTGGCAATCACCTGAGCCTTAGGAGAGAACAACATTCCCGCTCCGCTCAATGAGTATAGCCAATCGTCCCCATAGCCAGCCGAGGCTTTGTAAGTGCCCGTCGGCTTGAGCTTCGCCTTGTCGCTAAGTTTGATATTGATGGCAACATTGTCGGAAAAGACATCCTTATCAATTTTTGCCTCCTGATGATTGTTAAGCACCTGAACCTGATTGACATAGGATGCGGGAATATTCGTGGTCGCTATGTTGTATTTTCCGCCGAGCAAATCCAAGCCTTCGATGTAGAATTTGGAGATGTCTTTGCCTAGATACTTTATCGTGCCGGATTCAGCGACATCGATTCCGGGCAGTTTCTTGATGGCATCCTTGAGGGTGTAATCGGATCTCGTGGTGTATGCAGAAAGGGAATATGAAAGGGTATCACCCCGCTGGTGGATGGCCGGAGCCTTGACCACGACCTCCTTCAAGGTAGTGGCCTTTTCTTTCATTGTGAGGTCGCAATTGTCCGCTGGAACACTTGGCCTTGTTGCTGTCACGGATTCATAACCAAGGCATTCAGCCAAGATAGTCACCTGCTTAGCGTCCGTCTTGAAGTGAATCTCGTAATGACCTGATTCATCTGTCATTGAATATCCAAGGACGGCTTCCTGCACTGAGACTTTAACTATGGCTCCGCTGACGGGATCTCCGTTCTCATCCTTGACTGTGCCATTCACAGACAACAGTGGTTGAGTTTCCTTCCACGATTGAGTGATGTTCTGGGCATAAACAACCATCCCTGCCATCAGAACGGCAAGGCACAGGAGTAACTTTCTCATTATTACTTTGAAGTTTTAAGCGGCCACACGTAAATGCCATATTTAGAAATTATTACACCTATTCATCCTATAGCTTGTCACATCAAAGGACATCAAAAATAACTTCTTAATATCAATCGTCATTTTACGCAAGTGCCGATTAAATCATTTCACTTCCAATGGAATATACCCGTTCGGGCGAAGCCTTAGTCGCATTCCGTTGATCAGTACGGCCTTCCCTCCGTCGTCATATTTCTGAACACTCATCTCGCTTATGGCTTCTACAGGCAGATTCCGCATCGGGTTCTCCTCGAAATGGTTCTTGGCTTTGATGAACTTCTCCCTTGTAGTCTGAATAGTGTTCGCTGTCTCGTTCTCCGTTATCGGTGTCGTACCATTCCTGATGACAATCGCCTCGAAGTGATGGATTCCTTCACCATCAGTCGCCGACATCACAAGTCCAGGCAGACCGCAAAGTTTCCAAGGGCCGAAAGTCACGGGAATATCCCGAGTGTACCAAACCGTCCAGCTTCTTCCACCATATTCCCCTATTGCCTTCTTACAGATATATCCACAAATGGTGTCGGTTTCCTCCGCAAGCGTCCAATTTATGTTCGGAAGACTTTCAGTGTAAGAGTAATTATCAGGAGTTATCACGCTGTAAACCGTGATGTTACCCTGTGGAACATTCTGTCGGACAGTCTGGTCAAAAAAGTAATCGTTCCTCATCTCCTTAAGCCGGTACTCGTCAATTATTTCTGTTGCCACATCATTGCCATGGCTTACGGAATCCAGCTGGAAGGCCGAATAGTCATAGAACTTCGCCGACTGCCTGTCAAACTGAAGGATCGTCGAATAGGAGTCGGTCGATCCATTCGGATTCGTCACTTTATATTCATAGATGCACTCGATTTCGGAGTTTTTCCGCTCCGTGGTCTGCGCTGAGGCCACAATTCCGGATGGCAAAGCCACGGCGACAATCATCGCCATTGTCACATTCTTTAGCATAGTATTTCTGATTTATTCCGTGCGTGAGAAGGCGTTTCTTGCGCACGAGACTGTCTTTCACCTACTTTGGTACGTGAAAGAGACGATTTCACGCACGGCCTATTTTGTAGTAACGATAATCACTGAAGCCCCGGAGCCGGAGTTGTACTTGCGCGCCTCCGGTGAGTCTGGATTCTTTATGACCCTCATCTCCTTGATGTTGTCCGGTTTGATGGCATTCAATTCATTCAAAGAGGCAACCTTGCCGTTAATCACATAAATCATCTGCTTGGAAGCGATTCCCCTAACTTTGGTGCCAGACTTGGTGACCACACTTAGCACTCCACCTTTGTAGCCGGCTTCACCGTATTTTTTCGCCTCTTCAGTGCCTGGTTTGGCTATAACCGTGATTGACTGAAGGCCTTTGGGGTCAATCTCTCTCAAAATGTCAGAGTTCTCCTGAACAACTCCATCAACCAGAACAACAGGATGATTAAAGGCAATCCCTTTCCCTTCTAGATCCTTCAAATTATCAAGCACAATACCCTGCATTGTTGTTATAGTGTGGAATCGCACACCATCTTTCCGTGAAATGACGTAGTCCAGAACAGTCTTGTCTTTCAACTGCGAACCATCAAAGTTTTCGATCCTGACCCTATCGATCACATAGACATCAACGGTGTCCGCCACCGGAGTTCCCACGCTCATATTCAGAGCGCAAATCATTGAAATCAAAGTCGTAAGCATATTCAAAATCTTTTATTATTCATAAATAACTGAGTTTCGTACTTTAGCCATCTGCTTAACCATCATCAGCTGAAAGCCATATTCACCGTTTGGCATTCATAGCCAAAAGTTGTATTTCTCCAGTCTCGCCATCGCGCGCCATCCTGAATTCACTGCATTTTCCATTCTTCAAAACCACCGTAACGATCACACCTCCGCCAGTAGGCTTTGCCGCCACACTCTCTACTTCTCCTGAATTGAGTTCCGCCAAAGCGCTGATACTCTGCGCAATCTCCAGCGAAGTGAAGCCCGGCGACGCAGCCTTAGGCCGAAGAATCAGAATCATAGCGGCAACGGCTGCGCAAGTGGCAAAGGCATAAATGCTTTTGAATATGACACCTCTCTTCTTGGCCTGCCTTGACTCCGAATCCTCGCTTGAAGCCTCAGTGAATTCCTTCCCTCCGAACAGCCGATCATATTCATCAGCCTTTGTTTGTGAATATGCTTGTGAAGACGGAGCGGAGATATTCAAGAGTCGGGCAATAGCCTTTTCTTCGTCATCCACATCCTTGACCGCAGTGTAGTACACTCGCAGCAGTCGTTCCTCCGCAGGTGTCGTATCTGCGTTCAAGTAACGTTCAATCAACGCTTTCCTATATCCCTTATCATGTATATTCATAGCTCAAATCATTTTCTTCAGTTCCTCCAACATCCGTCTGCGAGCCGCTGAAATGTTGGTTTTGACACTGGTTTTCGGTTTCCCGGTCCGGGAGGCGATCTCGTCCAGTGATAGTTCCTCCTCATTGCGAAGAATCACGCATTCACGTTGGCTTTCAGTCAGATGGCTCAGCAGATTCCGCTTTAAAACCGCATCATCATTCCGGTCTGTCCCTGTCGAAGCCAAAGAGCCGCCAGGATAGTCTCGATCCCCTATCGGCTGCGTCCTAACCTTTTGCCGACGATAATGATCCACGCAGATGTTCTTCGCTATCCGCACCGCCAACGCCCCAATGTTCCTCGCTTCCATCCCACTGCTGACAAATCCCCACAAAGCCACAAGCGCCTCCTGGACAATATCCTCCGCATCCTCGGACGCATCCGCCACCCGGAGGTACTTCCGCACCACCGCCAGCAACTTCGGCCTCACACTTTCGGAGATATATTCAAAATCGTCCATTTCTTTTCATCTCAATGCGATCATTAATCGCTGATTTCGCAGCGTTTACTTATTAGTCGCAGAAATCGTCCGAAAGTAAAAATTATTTTTGAATATTTCAGGTTAATCAATCACCACAACTTTCAAGAGCGGTCACTGAGCTTGTCGAAGTGCCGACGAACATTTATACCTTATTTTCGATAATCAGATTCCGCCCAAAGATTCCAAGGCTTTTCGGGAACATAGTAATCCTTCACACCGTAGTCAATGTTTGCCTTGTGGGCCTGGCTCAACTGATGACGGCGCGGGATACGGTACATCCTGCCATCCCTGACGAAATACGCGCCGGTCTGATGGAAGCGGAACGGAACCTGCTTGGCGACGCACTGCGAACGCAGGTACAGAATCCAGTCGAAATCGCATGGCCGCGCCCCCACTCCGGACTCTCCGCTGACGCTCACCTCCTCAATCGTCCCGTCAAGCCAAGCGGAAATATTCATCCTCTCAAGCATAGGAGCCACAATGATCGACTTATGCCTTATCGGAAGATTCTTGAATATGGGAAGCCGATGGTCAGCCACAGCCTGGTTCTCAACCGTGCAGCCGGTGATGACATTCTCGTAGCCATCACCCCAATCCGGCGGCAGACAGCGCTCAAGCCTATCGATACGCTTCGTGAAGAAATAGAACATACAGTCGCTCCGAAGCCGCATCATCTCCCAGCATTCCGGCCTCCACGGATCAGCATCCTCCAGCAGAAAATCCGACGTGAAGCACGTGAACACCACCTTCCCCGAAGGAATCTTGTAGCTTTTGTCCCGCTTGCGCTTCACCGGCAGATCGAACGCCGCTGTCTTGCGTGCAAGGTTGCTCGCGATCTCGCTCCCGTACATCTCGTCCTGTCGATAGACATAGCAGAATCGACAGCCCGGACTCACCTTGGTGCAACCGTGCCACGGATTCCAATCCACAAATATGCTCCACTTCTCCACCATTAATGAATATACCCGATTACCAGCCGCCTTGTTTCAACCTTCGTCAAATGGTGATTAAAGCCCGTGGAGGCTTTCGTTCTGATAATGAATATATTCCCATTCCCTCCTCCCCTTCATAACGAACAGGAGGACGATTCGTTTATAGCCTGATTTTAAATCATTTGACCTCCACGGCCACAAGAATGGTCCAACTTTCTGTAATCTGGGTAAGTCAATCAGTAATAAGAGTAACCAGAATATTAAAGTACCTCGCTATCTTTGCAATGTTGTCAGGCAAGCGGTCACTAATGAATCACCGCAGATCTGGCAAGTTTTGTTTTAATGAATATGTTTATGAAAAAATTTGCTTACTCCATTTTGACGCTTCTGGCTTCCATGCTTTGCCTCGAAGCCGGTGCGCAGGACAAAAACTCAAAGGATTTTAATATGAAAGAGAATCAGAAAACGCTTGTGGTATATTTCTCCCGCACCGGTGAGAATTACGCCGTCGGCAACATCGACAAAGGCAACACAGAGATCATTGCAGAGATGATCGCGGAAAAGACCGGTGGCACACTGTTCCAGATCGTGCCAGAGAAGGATTACCCGGACAACTACAAGGAATGCATAGATTTGGCAAAGAATGAGCTGAACTGCAACGCCCGCCCAGCCGTCATAGGCGATGTGAAAGTCGAGGAATATGACACCATATTCATCGGCTACCCAAATTGGTGGGGCGATGTTCCGATGCCTCTCTACACCTTTATCGAGAAACACAACTGGCAAGGCAAGACCGTGATCCCCTTCTGCACCCACGAAGGCAGCGGTCTAGGCTCCACCCCGAAGAAACTTGCAGCCTTCTGCAAAGGTGCCACCTTCCTAACCGGCCTGGCCGTCCGCGGCGCCACCGCCCAGAACTCCCGCGACGAAGCCCGCAAGGCCGTCAACGACTGGCTTGATACATTGTAGCAAACATTGTTTATATCCAATAACCCGTGGAGATGTATGAAATTTTGATACATTTCCACGGGTTATTGACATTTTAGTTCACCACCATAACCTCACGCTCTAGAAAGTCGTCAATCCTTTTCATGTAACAATCAACAACATCCTTTCCGCCACAATCTTCTACATTCGCATTCAGATAATCCTTAAAATCCTGAAAACAGCCAACAGCTTTATCCCGCTCTCCTGATCTCATATAAACTCTTGCCACATACACCGTTGTCATATAATTGACAGAAACGGCATCACCGATCTGCGAATATAAAGCACACATCAAATCTTCGACCATTTCAAGGCTCTCTTCCTCCCGTCCCACCTCGGCCAGGCTATACCCTAACTCAGTAATAACATAAGGATATTGTTCAGGAATATAGTTGTTTTTCCTCTTTCCCAAAGCCACCGATAGCTTTTCCAAAGAATACTCGGTTTTCAAAATGTTGATATATTCATCATAAGCCACATTCTCCTCTTCATATTCCCAAAGAAGAGGCCGCAATATATTGGATTCAAACGCAAATCTAAAAGCCGAATGTCTCAAATAGACGAATATATCACCTGCGTTATCATCTTTGTAATAGTCGTATGCCGCCTTATATTTACCGTCCCTGCACAAAGAAACAAATCTATCCCAAACAATTTTGCCTTTATCAAAATCCCCTTGCCCGATAAGCCCGGAGCCATATTCCAATGCCCCATCAATGTCATCGTTTTCAAGATAGCCCTTCATTTTGTGCAATGCAACAGAGTCAGATAATGCAGAATCTCGCTCAAATTTGTCTCCAACATTCAAAGTGTCTTTTCGCTCTTTCCCTACGCTATGCTCCCATTCGATTACCCCCGAAGCAATTTCCTCCAATGACTTCTGAAAAGAATCCACGTCAAAAGACACCGCTGGTTTTGGTTTACAAGAAATCAAAATAAGCATAGCTAAACTAAAGGCAATCAAGAATTTATCTTTACTTTTACTTTCCATAGCGGAAACCTTTAATAACAATAAACTGCACTCTTTCTTAATTAATTTCTATTCCAAGTGACTTTTCTGCCGATATCTTGATCTCACACAATTTTGCATAGTTATGTCTGTTATCTGCAATCAAGGTATACAATTCAGCCGCTTTACTCATCTTATCCACATTTGTCAAATACAACTCCGGATTACACTTATCTTTCAATTTGAAATATAATGCCTCACATAAATAGTAGTCTCTTGAATTATAATCATTTGATGTCTTCTTATCTGTGAGTTTTGATTTACGCAACGAAGAGAATATGCGATGAAGCACATAAACCGCCAACAAAGCAACCACTATAGAGATGGCTAACACTGAAAATTCCCTTGCTTTATTAGCTGCCAATTCCCTATCCAGCTCTGCTTTTGTTGTATATACTCCAGAAATCACTCCATGTTTTGTATAGTTCATATACTCTTTTTCACTCATTCTAAAATTAGCACTTGCGTCAGCAGCACTTTGAGAAACTTTAGAAGTTCCAAAAGATTCTCTTTCATCAGAATCTTTAGTAGCAGTTAAAGGAGAAGCTATAAGATCCTCCTTATTGATACCATTAATAATCTCTTTGATGTTAGTATCATTTTGCAATCTTTCAATATCTATAGGCATAACTCTTTATTTAACTTTTAATTCAAATCCATTCACACTAAACCTTAGTAATTCACAAGATACATAATACCCAAAACGGCTAAACTTATGACTGTAATAATCAAACACCATATTCCACAGCCACCGTTCCTATCTATATATACATTCCCACCAAGATGCTGCAAATCAGGCAAGGTCTTCGTAATCCCCCAAATGCCCTCCCAAATATTCTCTTTAAGATTTGAGACCTTTCGTTGTTCTGGTGATTCTTTTAATTTCGCCAATAAGAATTCTCTCCTGCACTCCAAACTCTTTAGTTTTTCGGACATTGCAAGTTGAACTTTCGATCTACTATAGAATTGATCTGCCTTGATCAACACTTCATTATAGATTTTCCTTATGTTTTCAATCTGCTGGTCAATCTCCTTGATCTCTTTAAGGATTGATTCATTTTGCTGTTCGTATGTCATAACACTAACTACACATTTTAATCAAAGCCGGTATTCCCATACAAATGATTAGTGCCGCAGCAATTTTAAGTATCAATTCCAACAAACAACCACCAGCTTCTTCGGCAGAATCACCTGCTTTTTGTTTAAATATCTCGCCCTTTGTCCTTGTATCTATTAATAGGTCTTCACATATCATTTGCAGAGTGTTACGGCTTGGCAAGTATCGCTCGTACTTAAACATATACTCCATATCCATTTTGTCCATAATCTGATATGCAGCCCAGGACTTTTTGGCGATATCCTTCAGTGTTCTGAAATGAATATAGTTTGGTGCTTCATATTTCAATCCCAAAGAATCCAATCTACTTTGTTCATCGTTGACCACCGGAATGATCTTCTGCAGGCACGCTTCAACCACATAGGACGAGACCTTCTGATAAAACACATCTGTCTTGCCTAATTTGGCTTTTATACTTCTGAGGTGCGGCACCTCCTGCTGCAGGAAACTCATCACATCACCATACCCTTTCTTCGGATCTGACAAAAATGACGTTATCTCATGCCTAATCACATAGTACTCCCCACGAACTTGCTCAGGAAAATATTCATCAAAATCAATCATATCGCTTTTCACCGTACCTTATCGATTATTAAAGATTGAATTACCTTAATCTCTGGATAGGTTTTATCCATGTAATTCTTAAGAATAGTCCTAATTTTGGCATCAATAAAAGGTGATAGTATTACTCCTTTAATATATTTAGAGCCATTCATTTTAATGAATTTAATACACTCTTTTTTGCTTGAATTAGATAGATCAACATCATCTATAAAGTAAATTCTTAATTCATTTTCATCCCTATACGCTAGTTCTTTCTTAAACATAGCACTCTCAAGGGTACCAAGCGGTCTCTCTTTTTCGTACACAACGGAGTTGGCAATAATATCGCAACTCTCTTCCTCTGATATAGATAGCAAAAAATCACTCACGTTAGAGATAATTGCAACATCATAATTCGAAGCATTCCACATCAAGACACTCTCAATATCTGTACGAGACCAGCACGACGTGTATAAGGTTCTTGAGCACTTGATTTTTTCATCTTCCTCACGCCAATATGCACGATCTTCACCGTCGGCACGTTGAAGACGAAAATAGTTGATCCTTTTCGCAAACTCTCCAATCTCATGCCTATCCGTAAAGTTATTCCTATAAGACACAAAGAACTTATTGTCAGAAAGGCATTTCAAGAAATTCCGGAATGACGTATACCTGATAATTTTTTCATCTAATAGAGATTGACTTCCTAACAGAATCTTCTCCTTAAATTTATAATACCCTTTAAAGTCCTCAAAAGAGATCATAACTACAATTCCATTCATCATATTGCTCCGAATACGACCTAATTATAAAAAAGAAAGTGTGGAGCCGATTCGTTTATCTAAAAGAGAGGCTCTGACAAAACCCGAGTATAAATAAACAGATACAATCCCCACACCTGTATCGTTGTGTGAGGAACACGCAAACGAATACAGATGAACGGTGCTGTCGTTTATCCTTATACTCATTGAAACTGTCAGATTTCTCTTTTAAGGATAGTGCGAAAACACTTTCATCAAATATGTCCGTTTCAGGCACTTGGCCTAAAACGATGCTAATTTAGTAATAAATTCTGAATGTGAGGTATTTTTATCTTCATTTTGTCTAGCGATATTCACGGCCGACACAAACATTCGGTCACTGTGCCTGTCGAAGTTCCGGTGATATGCAGACAATAATCCACAAAATGCCTTCAGGCGCTTGCCCTTTCCAATGCGCCATAAGGCATATCGGGATGAATTTCTATTAACTTGCAGACTTACTTTTTCAGCCTCAAGCGCAACAGAGAATGTTCAGTTGCGCTTGGGACTGAAAGTGTTTTGTTAGGATGCATTCACATATAGTCTGGTCGCTGAGCCTGTTGAAGCGTTATTCAATAATACTCAAAAGATCGCTGTCATTCAGACGATCGAAATCTGATTTGAACAGGCGATCTTGAATGACACGGTACTTTTCGAATTCGGATTCGGCAAAACTTTTGGCAAATTCCGCTGTAATCTTTCCGGCATCGTTCAGGATGGCGTCACCGCCAGCTTCAAGGATTATGTCTATGCGTTTGGCCCAGTCTTCCATAGTCATCGGAATATGCCTGTCGGCCATTCTCTCGGCCATATCCAGAACGGAGTTGACTAATTTTCCCATATCCTCCAATTCCACACCATTCAGGTAATTCTTCGCAATGCTGACATCTGATTTCACAATCTTTCCGTCCGGAGCGTTCTCCCAGGTTGTCAACCCCATATGCTCCTTACCAGCATCAGCTCTTTCCACTATCAATTCGGCAGCGGTGTGGCCGTGAACGGCAAAGTGAATTTTATTCTGCACCTTTTTGTAGAACATTCTCGTTGTGGGTGCGTCACGGTTATAGTCTACAGCGGTGGCGTAAATATCAGTCAGTTTCTGGTAGAACCGCCTCTCGCTCAACCGAATCTCACGAATCTCCGCAAGCAGGTGTTCAAAGTAGTCTTCTCCGATGAAAGTTCCATTCTCCATCCGTTTTTTATCCACTACATAGCCACGGATCGTGAACTGCCGCAAGACACTTGTGCACCACTGACGAAACTGTGTGGCACGAATCGAATTGACACGATAGCCTACTGAAATAATTGCATCAAGCTGGTAAAATTTTGTCATATACATTTTACCATCCGCCGCAGTTGCCGAGATTTTCTCGGCAACTGAACTTTCTTCAAGTTCACCGGACTTAAAGATATTCTTTAGGTGCAAGCCAATGTTATCCGGAGAGCAGTCAAACAAGAGAGACATCGCTTTCTGGCTCGCCCATATACTTTCATCTTTATATAGAACCTGAATACCATCCTCCTTCCCCTCCGCTATGAAGGTGAGAAATTCAGCTGTGCTGTTCCGCACTAAAACATTCTTCGTCATCTATCTTTCTCTCAATAACTTAATCATTACTACACAAAAATAGTGAATAGTCCTGGCAAATACAAGTCACTTCACCTCGAACCCATACGGAACGGCAGCGGCGTTGGCGCGGTAGTGCGGGGCGTAGAGGGATTCGATTTCGGGGACGGGGGCTTGGAATGTGCCAGTCTTGGTCACGAAGAAGTCTTCGGTGACGGTGGTGCGGCCTTCGGGATAGGTGTCGAAATAGAAAACTGTGCGATCGGGTTTCACGTCACGGTAACCACATGGAGCGACACGGTACCATCCGTCAACTGTCAGCTGGGCAAAGGAGAGATTGTAGATTCCGGACAGTTGATCGACCGGAACCAAGGAGGCTTCACGAGGTGCGGTCAGACGGATGAAACTGCGGTTCTCGGCGTTCTGAACGGTATAGACGGCACGGATGCGGTCTCCTCTACGAACGGTATCGCCTTGACGGATCTCCTTGTCGCCGATGAAATAACTCTTTTCAATAGAGAAACCATTGCCGGATGCTTTCACTTCATCGAGAGGTTTCAGCACACGTTGGGTAAGGGTCAGGACACTGGTGGACAGCAAATCGGCGCTGCCCTTCCCTACTGAACACAAGGCGTTTACAAAGGCCGGATCCGTGTTCCAGTTCTGGGTTTCTTTTTGCAGGATCAACCAAAGACGTACACCGTCCGCGATCTCGGCGGCTTTCTTACCGGCAGCCTCATCGGAATGTGAGGAGGCATATTCAGAAAGCACATCTGAGATCAGCGAGTGGGCATAGGCTTCATTCTCAAGAAGGCCTCTGAAAGGCATCACTGCGTTCGGATAGTAGAAGCCGCCACCATCGTGTCTGACGGCATATTCAAGGATGGAGAGGATGTCTTCGTCCATTGATTTGCGGAGTGAGGCATCGACGTTAAAGCGCTCGCCCCACGCATTCGCCAAGCGAATTCCGTCCTCGGAAGCGATCAGGTTGCTTAGCGTGCGGACACGCCTTGCCTTCGCACCGGCCTGACCGTCAATAAAATCGAAACGATTGGACGGAGAAAGGTACCTGCGGGCATATTTCCGGAAAGAGGAAAGGCGGGAGCGATATTCTTTGCGCTGCGACTTGTCCATCAGAACTTTGAATTCGACCGACGGGAAATTCGAGCGGACAAGCATATAAGTGTCGTTCGACAGGCCACCGAACCAGCGTGGGAAGCCGAGGAACTGGATAGAATCCAGATACTCGACGGAAGATGCCAGATCAGGAATATTCCAGCCCAAATCCCTCACAAGCGCCATTCTGTCAAGCACAGTGGCCGTGACAGACTGCGAAGAGCGCATACCCTCAAACCAGCCGAAACCGCCGTCGGCGTTCCTACAAGCAAGGATTCTACCCAGAAGCGAAGTATCACGCTCTGACTTGAAAGATTTGAAGCAATATGCCTCCGTAAGTGACAGTACATCATTCGTTTTAGGTTCGGACTTCTGCGCCGCTGCCTCCTCAATCATCCTGCCTATTGAAATCTCATCACTAACCGAACCGGCGAAGGAGACGTTCACGAAACGTTTTCTGAGCGATTTCAAAAGCTTCTCTTTGTCCGCTCCCGGCAGGGCGATGGCCGAATGAGACTCGGTTATCACCTGACTTGCATCACAGACCGGAACACCGAACTGAACCGCGTCGCTGAATGATTTTGAAGCGAATATTACCTTGAATGTCAGGGAGTCGGTGTCAGATGGCACATTCACAGGGAACGCTACCGCCGATTGCTCACGACCGTTCACTTTCACAGGAGCTTTCAGCGAGTCAAGGACTTCGCCGGTCCCTGAATATTCAAGAATCTTCATCTCGCCGTCAATCACAGCATCAGAATTGCCGGCCACAGTAGCCGCCATCGACCATTTGTCACCCGAATAGAGAAACTTCGGAGCGGCGACAGAGACCTTGACGGGAACAGTCACGGTGAAGTCCCTAGTAAGTGTAGCGTTGCGCATCTCAATGTCGTGGGCGAAGAACAGGACGTGGTAGGTCGAGAGCTTGTCTGAGGTTTTGAATGTAAACTCGACCTCACCGTTTTTCGGATAGAGGAACGGCTCAAAGGCCAATGATTCAGAGAATATTTTCCTGACACTCACGGACGAGAAATCGTAGGCATCAGACACGGAAGCTGCGGCCGTCATCGGCTCAGAATGCCTGTACATCCGCCCAGTATCGTTTGAACGCTTTCGCAATCGAAGCACTGGTTTCGGGGCGACTCCATAGCCGATCACAACCACTTCATCAAGTAGCGACTGGTCCTCAAGTACGACCCTCATCCCGGATGTGCCTGACAGTGTCATACTCTGATAGCCGATGTAACTGATCGTAATCATAGTTCCCGGGCTTGCATCAAGCGAGAAATACCCGTCAAGGTTCGCCGATGTGCCATAAATCGTGCCATCCACAATGACCGAAGCTCCAATCAGTGGCTCACCGTTCTCATCCGTCACGATGCCGTTTATCCCGGACGATATTCCTTTGCCGATGATACCCAAAGACTTGTTCGTGATATACCCACAGGCAACATCCATCTTGACATCAGAAATAGGCTGAGGTTCAAGCCTTACGGGGTTCCAGGCCTCCTTTTTGACCGCATCCAGACTCTTGTCGTAAATAGCCGCAAGACCTTCGGCATCATCTGGAACCCGAACCTTGACGGTATATTCAGTGCCAGGATTGGCGATGTCGGTGAACGAGCTGAACTCCAATGGCAGACCAAGTTCATCGGAAGCCTTGGTGTAAATATGTTCGTACTTGAAGCTGCGGCCATATTTAAAGAAGAACAGTTGAACCTTGACCGGGCCTTCAGCATTGGCTGGGTAGCGGAAACGAAGTTCCCGCAGCGAACCGTCCGACGATCCATCCATCGGGACCATTCTGGATTCAAGAATATTCCCGGCAATGTCAATCATTGTCGCGACCGCCCACAACGGCGCCACGGATGCTCCAAGTGTCATCACGATGTCCTCGCCAGTGGCAACCTCGGTCTTGCCCGGCAAAAGAAGGCAGACAGCCGGAGCGGCAAGCGACTTCGCTTCACGGCTCATTTTCACAAAGTTATATTCCTTTTCTGCCCTGATTACCTTGCCGAGGCTGTCCGTTTTCTCTGAATATGCACGGAGAACATATAATCCGTCATCGACTGTCGGCAAATCAATCTCCTCACCGGAAACGCATTTGCCTGTCTTCAAGACCTTTCCGGAAATATCTTTAAAGTCATAGCTGATCTCAGACTTGACTTTTTTGCCGAATCTGTCACGAACTTCCATCTCAAACATAGCATTGTCTTCGGTCACGATTCCCTGCGATGCGTTACTATTCAAATCCGAAAGCAGCAAATCACCGTCAGTTCCATTAGCCAATCGGACATCCAGTTTAACAACATTATAGACATTGACCGCCTTGTCAAACTCTCTGGTCTCCCCCGTCTCGTCCTTCACGGTCAGGGTGATCGAATATCTTCCTTGATCCTTTGCCTTGAATCTATAGTTGAAACGTCCTTCAGATGAGGTTGTTATCTCTGTTTCATTTATGGTCTTCCCACCACGCGACACCTTCAATGCCATCCGCGCGGAAGCAAGACTGTGTCCAGAGAGACTTTCTACCTTTCCGGAAACGGTCACGGAATCTCCGGCGAAATAGAGCGATTCCTGCTCGTCAAACGTCAACTCGAATGTCGGCAGGACGAAGTCCTCGACCCTTATCATCTTGGACGTGATTTCTTTATCACCATCGGTGACAGCGACTTTGAAAAGTCCGTTGCGCCGACCTTTAGGGATAACGAATTCTCCGGCAAATGACCCGAAATCGTTGGTGCGGAATGACTTCTCTTCGATCATATTCATCTGCGAATCGTACAGCGAGGCCTTGAATGCGACATCTTCACCTATGACTTCCAATCTTTTATGAATATTCCCACGGAACATCACGGCCTTGAAACACACCGTGTCCCCTGGCTTGTACGCCCCTCGGTCGTTGAATATTCGGCCGAATGTTTCATTCTTTGCTGCCGCTTCGACAGGGTCGGCGACCGATGCTCGACTGGTCGCTGAGCCCGCCGAAGCGACATTGTTTGTTTTACGTTTTCGACCGGTCACTGAGCCTTTTCTTCCGGTCACTGAGCCTGTCGAAGTGACCGGTAAATCCATATACGAAGCCTTGACAATGACAACCTCATTGCTGAGCCGAACGGATTCCCCCTCGGCCACCGAGCAGACAATCCTGCACCCAAGCCCGGACTTTTTAGCCGCCAGCTCCTGCATCCTAGGAGGCAACATCGTGAACCCGTCAATGCGCAGACGCTCAGTAATCACCCGATCGCCTCTTGTCATCTTCACATCAACCTCCTCAAAAGGCTCTCCTGTAATGTAATCCGCAGGGAAAATCGCAAAACCCTCACCCTGTTTCCGCACTGCCACAGACACCGTCTTATGGACGTACGAGATATCCGCATCTTTCCCGGAACCGGAAACTTTAATCCTATAGTCTCCGTCCTCCAATTCTGGCAAAGCCACTTTCACCGTGTCCCAGACATAAAAACTACAAGCCTTATTGTCCAGTTTTTTCCGGAACACACTCTTCCCCTGATTATCAATCGACAGGTTGGCCGACTTAATATTCCTGAAGCGAACCAGCGCAGTGTCTTCGAAGACCGCCACCGAGACGTTCTTCTCCTCCAGTCTGTCAATCAATGACGAAATCTCTGTTCCACATTCCTCCGCGATTATCTTATTCACATCGTCTGAGGACATAAAAAGATCCTGAAGTACATCTTGAGGATTATACGATGTCCGCTCCTTCTCGAAAGCCTGACACTTGGAATACAACTCTGCGAAGTCAAGCGATGTTCCGCCACTCTTGACCAGCCTGTCATATTCCCATTCAAGCAGATCTTTCCTTGGCAGTAAGGCAACAGCACTACCATTCCAATCAGCAGCCAGGCGTTCCAGTGCCTCTTGTCTCTTATCTCCACCCTTGTGAAGCACCTCGCTGTAAGTCAACAACATAGACTGAGGGAAGTTCCCGGCGACCACTTCCTTCAAAACCGCCAACGCCTTGTCATGCGCGGAAGCGTCTGACAGACAACGCCAAAGAATATATTCATAGTCATTCGAGATGAATCTGTGGTCGTAGACATAGCCTTCGCCCCAGTAGCCTCGCCTCCAGAAATCATCTTTCTTCCCCTTTTTCAGAACCTCAGCATTATCCTCCGCGAATCGCAGCGCGTCAAATTTCTGCCGTCCCAATTCTCCAGAGTTGATTAATGAATATGCCATTATAGGTTTCCCGGCCTTGATGAACTCCTCAGTCAACGCATTTCTCAAAGAGTCCCACAACTTCCAGTTCTTCCGTGCCTGCGTCGTGCCAATCGCCAACGCCGCGTCGTAGTAGTCCTTGTCCAACCGCTTCTTCAGAGCCTGCTCCTTGATGAATGTCAGCAACTCAATCTCTTTCTCCGGCCGATCCCGTCTGGAAATCCGCTTATACTTCCTCCATTCCCTCTTGAGATAATGCCCATGAATGTCCGAATATTCAGCCACTCTGGCCTCCCGTCCGTCCACAGCAGAGCCGAAAGTCACCGCCATCGCCAACAAAACCAGAATCCTTTTCATAACCGTCTGTCTTAGCTGCAAGCAATATACGCATTTTATCCGGAACCGCAGCCTTTATGGGCCACCAAAACAGATTACTTCTCTTCCATGAAGAGTTCGCCCTTGAGGTACTTGACGCTTTGGGTGGCGAAGTTGTAGCTATTAGTGCCATGTTTAGCTACTTTCAAGAACTTTTCATACCATTCGAGTGCTGATCTGTAGTCTTTTTTCTGCTCGTAACAGTAGGCGATATTGGTAAGGGCGGAGATGTATTTCGGGTTGTAGCCGTATGCCTTTTGATAATGAGAGATCGCCTCATCCCAATGGAAATGCTTCGCCTCACCAAGGCCGTACTGCTGATGAAGTCTGAACATGATCATCGGATCTGGCTGAAGCATCTCCATCGCCTTGTCGAGCCACGGTATCACCTTTTTCTCAAAAGGACGGTTGCTATCTGCATAGACCGCCGCTATTGAATACGCCAGATTAACATCGCTGGAATCAATTTGCCAGGCGGCAAGAAGTTCTTCCTGAGCGCGATACATCACCTCGGTGTGCCAATAGCATTGGCCGAGATAATAATGGACAGGATAGGTGTCATTACCGAGTTTCTCCTGATGATCAAACACTTCAATAGCAGGGACATATTCATTCTTGGAATAATGAGCCAGACCTTTGATCGGGGCTATGGTGAAGTTGTCTGGATCCAAGGCAAGATATTCATTGGTCATAGCGATCGCACTGTCGTGGTCTTTTCGCGCGAGGAGGATTCGTGCCGCTTTGCTCACAACGCTTTCATTCAAAGGTTTAAGAGACAACACGAGCCGGTAGTATGTCAATGCCGAGTCCGGCATATCCGCCTGATTGAACGAGTCGCATACCAAAGAGGCGATGGCCGGGATCGTGTCTAGTTGCAGCACAGCCTTACCGGCCTCGGCACTCTGAACGAACGCCTTCATCCGGTAGAAGGTCTGCATCTGTTTGACCTTGTAAAGGATATTCTGAGGGAACTTGGAGGTCAGCAGGAAATATGTACCGGCAGCAGACTCGTAATCCCCGTTCTGAAAATGACAGTCAGCAAGCTCGGACAGAATCTCCTCATCAAAGATGTCAGGAGTGACGAACGCGGACAATTTCTCGACAGCCTCATCAATCTTGAATATGCTCTTAAGGTACCGGGCCTCGTTCAAGGCCGTATACCTATCTAATTGTGGATCTGACACCTGCGCCGAAGCGTAAAGCGGTTACGCAAGCAGACCGACCACTATCACTAATCTGAAAATCGTTTTCATAAATCGTAAACTGAACCAATCACACAAATATTATCACACAGATACCCAGAATGCAATTATAATCATATTCGTCGAGATTTTTAGGCGTTTTAAGAATATTTTTAGTTCAGTGCGGTGTGTACCCGAATTACGGAATATGTTACCTTAAATACCTGTGGCCTCGATGACCTCTGATATATTCAAAAAAGATTGCTTTACTTTGCATTGTGATAATAAGATCGGTAATCTTGAAGGATTACTTATAGAAACTATAATAAAGGAATTTGATATGTACTTGGAAAAAATCAACGGCCCGGCCGACATCAAGAAGCTGAACATCGATGAGCTCAATGTTCTCGCTGATGAGACCAGGCATTATCTGATCGAAAAGGTCAGCAATCACGGCGGCCACGTAGGCCCGAATCTCGGAATGGTGGAAGCCACTGTGGCTCTGCACTATGTGTTCAACTCCCCTGTAGATAAAATCGTCTTTGATGTCTCTCACCAGAGCTATGCGCACAAGATTCTGACTGGAAGAAAGCAGGCGTTTATGGATCCGGCCCACTACAACGACGTGACCGGTTTCAGCGAGCCATCCGAGAGTGAGCACGACCACTTTGTCATCGGACACACTTCGACCTCAATCAGCCTTGCCTGCGGACTTGTAAAAGGACGTGACCTCGCCGGAGGAAAGGAGAATGTCATCGCGGTGATCGGTGACGGCTCACTGAGTGGTGGCGAAGCCCTTGAAGGCCTTAGCGTTGCTGGTTCCGAGCTTAACAGTAACTTCATCATCATCGTCAACGACAACCAGATGTCCATCGCTGAGAACCACGGCGGCCTGTACAAGAACCTCCAGCTTTTGAGAGAAACCAACGGAAAGGCCGAGGTCAACCTATTCAAAGCTATGGGGCTTGAATATCTTTACGTAGGCGACGGCAACAATATCGCGTCCCTCATCGATGCTTTCCAAAAGGTAAAGGACACCGACAAACCTGTCGTTGTGCACATCAACACCCTCAAAGGTAAAGGCTTGAAGTACGCCGAAGAGAACAAGGAGAAATGGCATTTCGGTGCTCCGTTCAATGTGGAGACCGGAGAGCCTAAGTTCAAATTCAGCGGAGAGGATTACGGTGATCTCACCGGCAAATACCTTCTGGAGAAAATGCAGTCCAACCCAGAACTCGTCGCCATCACTTCCGGAACCCCTACCGTGTTCGGATTCACCCAGCCTCGCAGGGAACAGGCCGGAAAACAGTTCGTGGATGTGGGAATTGCCGAGGAGACCGCCGTCGCGATGGCTTCCGGAATAGCGAAACGTGGCGGAAAGCCTGTTTGGGGAGTTTACAGCACATTCATCCAGAGGACTTACGACCAGCTTTCACAGGATCTCTGCATCAATGACAACCCGGCTCTGATGCTCGTGTTCTGGGGAGGAATCGAAAGTATGAACGACGTAACCCACACCTGTTTCTACGACATTACCCTGCTCGCAAATATTCCTAACCTCATCTATCTGGCACCGACCTGCCGTGAGGAATATTTCGCTATGCTGGACTGGGCGGTAGCCTACAGGGAGCATCCGGCTGCGATCCGTGTGCCGGTGAACGGGGTGCTTTCCCGTCCGGAGGTCAAGACCAAAGGTGTTGACTGGTCAGCCGCCGAGTACGAGATCGCCCACAAAGGCAGCCGTGTGGCCGTTCTCGGTCTCGGAGCTTACTATCAGTTGGGTGAGAAGGCCTGTGAGCTTCTGAAAGCCCAAGGCGTTGACGCGACGTTGATCAACCCGAGAATCATCACTTCTCTCGACAGCAAGACCCTTGAGGCTCTCAAGGCCGATCACGAACTCGTAATCACCCTTGAGGACGGCCAGATCGACGGTGGCTGGGGCGAGAAGATCGCCAGATTCTACGGCGACAGCGATGTCAAAGTCCTTGTCAGAGGCCAGCGCAAACAGTTCGAGGACAGTTACGTGGTTGAAGAACTACTGAAAGAGAACCGCCTCACTCCTGAGCAGATCGCAGAGGATGTGATCAAGACTCTGGGCAAATAAAGGAAATTTCATATTCAAAAGTCCCGGCACCGAGTGGAGGCGTGTCGGGGCTTTTTGTATTCGTGCGCCAATTACCATTTTGCCACACACAGCACCTATCATTCAAGTCCTTACGTGCGTGGACTCCTGCCTATCACGCGCCATTCATCTTAGAATATAACCGTGCCGTATCAGATCCTCCCTGCTTTTGATCGGGAATGTGTAGCCGTCCCGCATAAGATAAAGGTCGTCGGTTATCTCGATGATGGCTTCATACATATGGTCGGAAACGATGATGCCTTTACTCTTTTTCCGTTCACGGATCAGCTCCTGCATTCGTTCGACATAGACTGGTGCAATGTTGGAGAACGGCTCGTCGAGGATGTAGAAATCCGCCTCGCTGCTCAGCACAAGGAACATCTCCGCGACCCGGGCCTCCCCTCCTGAGAGTTCTTTGAACATATTCCGCTGGAAAGAGTGGTATTTCGGGTCAAATCCAACAAGCTCGTTGTAGTCCACGCCGTATAGTTCGAAAGCCTCTCCCAATGTGTAGTTTCCGGGAACAAACAGATTCTGAGGCAGGTATTTGACGCGTTTCCCGATGTGGGCATAGTCAGTCTTTGGCTCATCGTTGAATCGCACGAACATATTCTGCGGCTTGATGCCTCCGACAATGCATTTGAACAGGCAGGATTTACCGGTCCCGTTACGTCCAAGCACTCCGGTCACACGGCCGCTTTCAGCCGTCAGGAAAGCACTCTGGAGGACGGTGTTGGGACCGAACTGTAAATGGACGCTGTCAACAAGCATCCTGTTTGTCTTATCTGATTGCATATCCAACGTTTCCGGCGATGATCATAAAAAGGACAAATGCCACAAACTCCACCACGATCGGAATCAGGCAAAACTCGTTGCGGCTTATTCCAAGGTTTATGTAGAAATATATTGAGACTTCCTTCCTGAAGGAATGGAACAAATACAGAATCACAGGAACGCTCAGGCTTTTCAACAGAACGCAAAGCAAGATTGAAGATGGCGAACTGACCACCAATGCGGATGCGACAAGCGTCACAACACATGAAACAACGTATAATGCAGTTCCATATTTCCACGAAAGCCAAATTTTTCGCAAGATATTCATTATGTGGTGATTTTGTCCGCCATCAAAAATACCAAACAATCATCAATAAAGCAAGTACAAGAGAACGACCAGAGTCCAGAATCACCCCAGAACGACATCCAGAACCATCATCAGCACGAAGCCGATGGCGAAACCTATGGTGCCAATGTTAGAGTGTTGTCCTTCCGAGGCTTCCGGAATCAGTTCTTCCACAACGACATAGATCATCGCTCCGGCGGCAAAGGCCAAAAAATATGGCAGGACAGGTGTCATCAACGAGGCCAGCAGAATGACAAGCAAGGCACCGATAGGTTCGACGATTCCGCTCAGGCTTCCGATCAGGAATGATTTACGTCGTGTGTTTCCGGCGGCGCGCATCGGCATCGAGATGATCGCTCCTTCAGGAATATTCTGAATCGCTATTCCAATAGCCGTCGCCATGGCGGCAGCCGGAGCTATTCCGATTCCGTCCTGCAGGGATCCCGCGATCACCACGCCGACCGCCATTCCTTCTGGAATATTATGGATCGTCACCGCAAGAGCCAGCATAGCCGTCTTGGAAATCTTGGCTTTAAGTCCTTCAGGTTTGTCATTACCAATGTGAAGATGAGGAGTAAGATAGTCAACAGCAAGCAGGAAGCACATTCCGGCCAGAAAACCGACAGCCGCCGGGATAACTGTCCACACCCCTTCGGAGGCCGACATCTCCATGCTTGGAATCAGCAGTGACCAGACCGATGCCGCCACCATCACACCCGATGCGAATCCCAGCAAAGCCTTCTGCACCAGTACCGGCATTTCCTTTTTCATAAAGAAAACAAACGCCGAACCAATCACAGTTCCCGCAAAAGGTATCAGCAAAGTCAGTGACATCACCTTGTCCATATTCATCCGAATCAATTTTACACGAATGTAGTGATATTTCCTGAAATCCGTCCGGTAAAAGAGGCTTCACCCGAAGAAATCCATGTTTTCAGTCTGTTTATCCGGCTAAAAAGCCTTTCACCGGAGAAAATCCTCTGGTAAAAAGCATTCCCGGCACGTATGGCGCGCTTACTTTTCCGATGCCGAACCGGCGGCGCGTCTTTCATATTCATCAAGGGCGGCAGACATAAGCTCACGGCCTTTGGCGGCGATTTCCTCGCCTTTGGCGTAGTCGGGGATGGCACCGTAGGAGTCGAAATTCATATTCACGAGAACATCTGGTTTGTAAAGTTGGACGGACAGCATCGAGATGGTGCGGTTCATCAGAGAGAATGTTCTGGTAAGAATCGAATAATAGTTGTCGCTCATAGGGACATTCTCGGACTCGGCCATGGTCTCCAACTCCTTGGTCTTACGGCCGATGCCACGCATTTCCTTATAGGCTTTCTGCGCCTCGTCACCCAACATCCGAACACGGTCAGGCAGAGTGATTCCTTTCCTGGAAACAAGTTCGCCGAGTGTGTCAAGAGTGTCGGACACAAGTTCCGAGTCGGCCTCGTGAACTTCATCCAACGCTGTGACATAACCTGCTATCTTCTCGGAATCTATATGATTAACATCGAACGCCACAACTATATCATGACCGTTTCTGACGGCCTGGCTAAGGGGCATCGTGTTCACTATTCCGCCGTCAATCAAGGTATGCCGTCCGTACTTCACCGGGCGGAACAGTGAAGGGATCGAGATCGAGGCCCTTATCGCATCGAAAAGTTTACCTTCCTTGAACACGACCTCCTCACCGGTATAGAGGTCAGTCGCCACGGCACGGTAAGGCATGCGCAGATCCTCGATGTTCACATCCGGCACGACTTTCTTAATCGCCGAGATAACCTTTTCTCCCTTGACCAGATAGCTTTTGCTGATCGAGACATCAAGCAAAGAAAGAAGTTTGGAATTGTCAAGGCCGAACAGCCATTTCTTGAACTCGTCCAAACCTCCGGCGGCATAGACTCCCCCGACAAGAGAGCCGATGGAGCAGCCGGTCACAGAAGTGATGTTGTATCCTCTACTTTCCAGTTCCTCAATAGCTCCAATGTAGGCGAATCCCCTCGGCCCGCCACTTGAAAGCACCAACGCTACATCCTTTATCATACTCATAACGGTTTAAACAGCATAAAGATAGGAATAATTATGATTCTTTTCTATATTTGCGCCCGGTTAGTTAGTAAGAAATATCATATGGTAACGGCAGATCAGATCAAGGAACCTGAGATGTCCTTGAAAACGTGGATGGCCCTGGTGGGGCTGACACTGTCGGCGTTCATATTCAACACCTCGGAGTTCATTCCGATTGCATTGCTGACGGATATCGGCAAGGATTTCGGGCTGACGGAGGCGAAAGCAGGGATGCTGATTTCAGTCTATGCCTGGGTTGTGATGGTTCTTTCAATGCCACTAATGCTGATGACTTCAAAGATGGAGATGCGCAAGCTGTTGCTTGGAGTAGTGGCCGTGTTCACCTCTTTTCAGGTGATGTCCTATCTCTCTGCATCTTTCGGGATGCTCATGGTCTCCAGAATCGGGGTGGCATGCGCCCATTCCATCTTTTGGTCAATCGTTTCGATTATCGCTGTAAAAATCGTCCCCGACAGCCATAGATCACTGGCCCTCAGTATGATAGTAACAGGCACATCCATCGCGATGATTCTCGGACTTCCGCTCGGTCGTGTCATCGGCTTGAGTCTAGGTTGGAGGCTGACATTCCTCAGCATAGGTGCCGTCTCCCTGTTTGTTCTCCTCTATCTTTTCACCTTGCTGCCAAAGGTTCCAAGTGGAGGCGGAATGACAGCACACGATTTGCCGGCGATGTTTAGGAACAAGGTACTCATCGGGATATTCATAACTACAGCAGCCTTTGCCACCGGGTATTACACCGCCTACAGCTACATCGAGCCGTTCCTCCAACAGGTCGGTCGGATGAGCGAGAGCGCCATCACCATGACGCTTATGATTTTCGGAGGAGCCGGAATCATCGGAAGTATCTTGTTCTCAAAGTATTACCCAAAAATCCGTTATCGTTTCATCAACATTTCGATGATCGGACTGATCGCCGGGGTTCTGTTGCTGCTGCCGGTTTCGTCCAGTGTGCCGATCACCATCGCTGTCTGCACTCTCTGGGGGATGTCGGCCACAGCGTTCAATGTGGCGATGCAGTCAGAGATCATCACGGACACACCACAATCGCAGACCTCGGTCGCTATGTCAATCTTTTCGGGAATATTCAATTTCGGCATCGGAACAGGGGCGCTGATCGGAGGGCTAGTCTGCACGCACATGTCGATTTCGTTCATCGGGATCGCAGGAGGGTTGATCGTGATGCTGGCGCTGCTCTATTGGAGATTAGTTGTGGCAAACAGGTCACAGCAAAAGGTCACGAAACTGTCCTGATTTGCCCGAATATCATCTCAAAAAATATTCAAACAAACCAGAACAGCTTCGTGAAGAGCGAAATTAATAGCCGTTTTCAGAAACTACTCCACGGCTGCGATGCACTCGATCTCGACAAGGGCTCCTTTCGGGAGAGTCTTCACCGCGAAGGCGCAGCGAGCTGGATACGGAGCCTTGAAGAACTCGGAATAGACACCGTTCATGGCGGCGAAATCATTCATGTCGGCAAGGAATACGGTGGTCTTCAAGACCTTGTTGAGATCGGAGCCGGCCTGCTCAAGGATGGCTTTCAGGTTGGTCAGTGACTGACGGGTCTGAGTTTCGACTCCACCATCAGGAAACGCGCCGGTCGCCGGATCAATCGGAAGCTGGCCGGAAACGAATATAAAACCGTTATGCTCAATGGCCTGACTGTACGGACCGATCGCCGCAGGGGCTTTTTCTGTGTTTATCTGTCTCATAAATCTGAATTTTTGTCAAATTTAAACAAAATAACCGATGAATTTAAGAGGTTAAATGTGTAAATTTGTAAAACGAACAAAATTAAAACACATTTATCATGGCACTCGAACAACAGATCCAAAAGGACATAATGGAGGCGATGAAGGCTCACGATGAGTCCCGTCTCAACGCGACAAGAGGTATCAAGTCTGAGATTCTTCTCGCCAAGACATCCGGAGCGGAGCATGAGCTCACAGACGCGGACGTTTTGAAGATCATCCAGAAACTTGTCAAGCAGCGCAAGGAGTCAGCTGAACTATACACGCAGGGCAACCGTCCGGAACTGGCGGCGAAAGAACTCGCCGAGTTGAAAGTGATGGAGGCTTATCTGCCAAAGGCGCTTTCCGAGGATGAGGTCAAGAATATTCTTAAAGAGATTGTCGCCGAGGTCGGAGCGACAAGCCCAAAGGATATGGGCAAGGTAATGGGCGCGGCCACCAAGAAACTTGCCGGCCAGGCCGACGGAAGATTGATCTCCACCATCGTAAAGG
>CAVKML010000025.1:0-41658 GCA_963657715.1 uncultured bacterium
ACATTCCTTCGGGTTAACCCCTCAGGCCTTCCCTGACAATCGCTCGTTTGAGGTGTTCTCATTGGAAAGGATTGCAAAGTTATGTCTTTTTTCTTAATTCGCAAAACTTTTTTGAAAAAATCAACTATCTTTGACTTGAAATATTCAAAATCCATCGTTCGCCCCCGTTTATGACAGAAGTGGCATTCGATTTTTTGAATCTCAAGATGAATGTAAGAAATTTTGGCTATGATCATCCAGGCAAAGGGCATTGAGAAATCTTTTGGAGACTTGAAGGTACTTCGCGGAATTGATTTCCAAGTGGATAAATCCGAAGTTGTGTCTATCATGGGTGCTTCTGGGGCAGGAAAATCCACCTTGCTCCAGATTCTTGGCACATTATCAACTCCTGATGCCGGCTCGTTGGAGATTGACGGGACCGATGTTTTGCATCTGGGCGGCAAGGCCCTTTCGGCGTTCAGAAACCGTCGTATCGGGTTCGTGTTCCAGTTCCATCATCTTCTGCCTGAGTTCAACGCTCTTGAGAATGTGATGATCCCGGCCTTCATTGCGGGGCGTTCGGACAAGGATGCCAAGGAGGCCGCGACGAAACTTCTCCAAGACATGGGACTCGGGGAGCGTATGGAACACAAACCGTCGGAGCTTTCAGGCGGTGAGCAGCAACGGGTTGCGATCGCCAGGGCTCTGGTCAACGATCCTGCCATCCTTTTTGCGGACGAGCCTTCCGGCAATCTGGATTCAAAGACAAAGGCGGAAATACATCAGCTTTTCTTCGATCTCAGGCAGCGTTACGGTCAGACTGTTGTCATCGTTACCCATGACCCGGATCTTGCCAGGATGTGCGACAGGTCTCTATTTATGCGTGATGGGCAGTTCGTTGAGGAGTAACTGGCATATTCAAGAATGAGCGTATTCCATTTCAAGCGGTTCGATGTCCGCAACGAGCGTTCAGCGATGAAAGTCAACACGGACGGGGTTCTGCTTGGGGCGGCGACAACGCTTCTGCCGGGTGACAAGCGAGTCTTGGATGTCGGCACCGGCACAGGTACTGTGGCTTTGATGATAGCCCAACGCCTTGAGACGACATGCGTTGACGAAAGCTGGCATATTCTGGGGATAGACATCGACACACCTTCCGCGGAAGAGGCGGCGGAGAATTTCGACCACTCACCATGGCGAGAGCATTTGGAGTCTATGAATATAGGCCTGGCGTCTTTCAAGTCGGCGAACAGGAATGTCAGTTATGACCTGATCATCTCGAATCCACCGTATTTCGACAACTCGCTTCAGGCACCGGAGGCGAGACGCAATTCAGCGCGCCACACCGGTGACCCGGAAAACCCGGCAGGAGGCGAAGTCCTTTCCTACAGGGAAATTCTTGAATATGCTTCCGAGGCTCTCAGTGAATATGGCCGTGTCTCGATGATTCTGCCTTCCGACCAAGAGAAATCGTTGATGCGGTATGCCGGGATGTATGGGTTCGCTCCATGGAAGATTTTGAGAATCAGGTCTGTGGAACGCAAACCTGTGTCAAGGTTGATAGTGCAGTTCGGGCGTAAGGGGAAGTTTGAGGACACTCCACTGGAGGAATTCATGACCCTTCTTGACGAAAGAGGGAGGCGTACTTCCCAGCAAGCCTCCCTCGTAACAGATTATTATCTGTAACCAAACTAACCATTAACCAATTGACCAAAAAAATAATCTGTTATCTTTTTTCATCTTTATTATCCTTGTTCAGTCTATGGATCTGCTGTCTGCGGAATGATTCCTCTGCGATGTAAAGTTTAGCCACTTTCTTGCCTGGAAGTATCTTCCGGTACTCCGCGACGTATTTACTATCAATATCCTTGCCATAATTTTGGGATTCGATGTATTTGTCCAGCAAAGAGTTGATCTCGCTATCGTCTTTCCCGGCCTTGATGGCGTCTTCGAGAGCCTTGTAAGCCTCTATGACAACTTTGAAGGAGTTTCTCTTCTCGCGTTCGCATTTGTTATAGACCGGCCAGAACTTCTCCGCCTCGGAACTTGTCAGATCCATCGCGTCTGTGATATACGCGATTTTCTCGGCCTTCATCCTGTCGTGCCAATCCTTCTTGCCTTTATCCTGCGCCCACGCACCGGGAACGGTGAGTATGAGGATTGTGAGTATAAATAATATCCGTTTCATACCAAATTTATTTTTTAGCAATAAGCCCGGCATATTCAATCAATTCGGCGGAAGTTCCGGAGTCGATGAGGTAATTGACCACATCCTCGTCTGAGAGGGCGTCTTCTTGCTCGTCCCCCTCCGCATGGAGATATTCATCTGCCTGAAGCATGGTTATGTAGGCGAACTCATTGTAAAGTTCGTTCGCCGCGCCTTTCCCTGCGGTGCCGCTCAGGATGACATTCCCGACAAGCAGAATGGCCAGAAAACAGGCGGCCAGGGAAAGATAAGGCATCATGCGCCGCATCGGACTGATTGTCCGCCTCGTGACCGGAATGGTGTCAAGACGGGCCTTGAGTCCCTCGAAGTACCCTTCCGGAACTTTGAAAGCCGACTTGCCAGTGCCATTGAATATGTCGCTTTTCTCTTGCATCACGTTTTCTTTGACAGATCGCCGGTGTCAAGGTTTAATCTCGGTTTCAAGTTCCGCGCGGATTTTTTCGGCGGCGAAATGATATGAGGCTTTCAGCGCTCCGACGGATGTCCCGAGAATCTCTGAGATGTCCTCGTAGGGCAGGTCGTCGAAATATCGCAAGCAGAACACGGTTTTCTGTTTTTGGGGAAGTCTGGCTATGGCTTTGAAAAGAAGCCTTTGGGCCTCGTCGCCGTTGAAATACGGGTCATCGTCGATCCTGTCGGCCAGTTCGGTGTCGATGCTATCGAACTTCAGGATGGCGCGGACTTTCTGCTTGTGAAGCCAGTTCAGCGTCTCGTTGGTAGCGATCCTGTAGATCCAGGTGAACAACCGGGACTCTCCTCTGAACGAAGGAAGGGCCGACCAGATCTTTATGAATATCTCTTGGATAAGGTCATCGGTGTCCTCGTGCGAGCAGACGAACCTGCGGACGTGCCAGTAAAGCCGCTCGCTGTAAGCCGCGGCAATCTCTTTGAACGCTCTTTCTTCATGGCCGTTCCGGTAAAGTCCGATAATCTCCTCGTCAGTCATCCTTGCCTGATTTCATTGAATCTTTCAAATGTACGACAAATTGCTTATTTTTGCAATTCCGCGAACATTTTGCCGGAGACGGCCCGCAACAGAAACAGAAACAGAACTATATGAAGCACATACGTAATTTCTGCATCATCGCCCACATCGACCACGGGAAGAGCACTCTTGCCGACAGGCTTATCGAGCTGACAAAGACACTGTCTTCCAGGGATATGGAGGCGCAGGTGCTGGACGACATGGATCTGGAGAGAGAAAAAGGTATCACCATCAAGAGCCACGCCATCCAGATGGAATATCTTTATAAAGGTGAGAAATATGTCCTTAACCTGATCGACACTCCCGGACATGTGGATTTCTCCTACGAGGTTTCCCGCTCGATCGCTTCCTGCGAGGGAGCCTTGCTGGTGGTCGATGCGTCACAGGGAATTCAGGCGCAGACGATATCTAACCTTTATCTGGCGGTGGATCACGGGCTTGAGATCATCCCGGTCATGAACAAGATCGACATGGATTCCGCCCAGCCTGAGGTCGTGGCCGACCAGATCGTCGATCTGCTGGGCTGTGACCACGACGATATATTCAAAGTCTCGGCGCGCACGGGAGAGGGGATTCCGCCGCTTCTGGACGCGATCGTGGGGAAGATCCCGGCTCCGCACGGGGATCCTGACGCTCCGCTTCAGGCGTTGATCTTCGACTCTGTGTTCAATCCGTTCCGTGGTATCATTGCTTATTTCAAGGTGCTGAACGGTTCGGTCGCCACAGGAGACAAGGTCAAGTTTGTCGCTACGGGACAGGAATATGACGCGGAAGAGGTCGGTGTTCTTAAGATGAAGCTCCAGCCTACGGGCAGGGTCTCTACCGGAGACGTGGGTTACATAATATCCGGAATCAAGAGGGCCGTGGAGGTTAAGGTCGGTGACACCATCACCCATTCGGACAGACCATGCGCCTCCGCCATCGCCGGATTCGAGGAGGTGAAACCTATGGTGTTCGCAGGAATGTATCCTGTTCAGGCTGACAAGTTTGAGGAATTGCGATCTACTTTGGAGAAATTCCAGCTCAATGACGCTTCCTTTGTATATGAGCCAGAATCATCGCTGGCGTTGGGATTCGGATTCCGTTGCGGCTTCCTCGGACTTCTGCACCTTGAGATTGTTCAGGAGCGTCTTTTCAGGGAGTTCAACATGGATGTCATCACGACTGTCCCTAACGTTTCCTATAAGGTATATACAACTCAAGGGGAGGTTCTGGACGTGCATAATCCGTCCGGACTTCCGGCTCCGACTCTGATCGACCACATTGAGGAACCGTTCATCAGGGCTCAGATCATCTGCAAGACGGATTTCTACGGGGCCATCATGAAGCTGTGCATGGACAAGAGGGGAACTTTGATCGGGGAGCATTACATCACTTCCGACAGGGTTGAGCTCACATACGACATGCCGTTGTCCGAGATCGTGTTCGATTTTTATGACAAATTGAAATCCGTGTCAAAGGGTTATGCTTCGTTTGACTATCATGTGACTGATTTCCGTACAGCAAGGCTTGTCAAACTGGACATTCTTCTGAACGGGGATCCTGCGGATGCGCTCTCGACCCTTATCCACGAGGATCACGCATACGATTTCGGACGTAAGATCTGCCTGAAACTCAAAGAGTTGATTCCTCGTCAGCAGTTTGACATAGCCGTTCAGGCCGCGATTGGGGCAAAGATCATCGCCCGTGAGACCGTGCGTCAGGTGCGCAAGGATGTGACCGCGAAGTGCTATGGCGGCGACGTGACCCGTAAGAGGAAACTCCTTGAAAAACAGAAGGAAGGAAAGAAGAGGATGCGTCAGATCGGTACGGTGCAGGTGCCTCAGAGCGCCTTTATGGCTGTGCTCAAACTGGATTCTTAGGAATATGAACGTGGCTCTTCTCATAACCCTGACCGATGACGGTAAGGATGGGGCGACCGCATGCCTTGAGGAATGTCAAAGGCAGACAGAAGCATTGACGGCTACGGGAGGATATTCATTCACCACTTTTTTGAATGACGAGGGAGCCGCTGGTTATCAGACGGTTTGGGAGAAGGTTTTGGGAACAGGCTTCGACTTTTACCTATGGATGGATTCGGACCTCAGGCTGGAGGAAGGGGCTTTCGCCTCGTTCTTCGAGAATTCATTCTTCCTGCGCCATAAGGCGGTGATCGCCGGCACCGTCTCCGGCTTGTCGGGCAACCTGCTTTTCGGAGGTAGATCACGTCACGGAAGGCTTCTGGAACCGGATCCGGTCATTCCTGTCCCTTGTCACCTTTATGACCTGACTCTCACACTGGTTCCTGAATATGCCGTGCGACATCTTGATAATCCGTCAGACATATTCCGTCCAAGTCTTTTTGATTATGGCTATGGCGCCAAGGTCGCGAAAGCGGGAGTCGCAAGAGTCATTGCTCCCGGGATTCTGGCCCGTACGAGCAGGCAACCGGAACTTCCGGCCTGGAAAAATCCGGGCAGGCCGGCGGCGGAAAGAATGTTGTCATTGATAAAGGGAGGCAACCGCGAGTTTATTCGGGTTATGCATTCGATTTTCAGATAATATTCGTAAATTTACGCTTGCACATTCGATTGCGGTGTGCCTTTGGCCGGCGCCTGTGGACTTGGCTAAAGATTACTTTAACGACATAAACATTAAAACACCAATATTATGAAGCATCCTAAAATAGGAATCCGTCCGACCATAGATGGCCGTCAAGGCGGTGTGCGTGAAAGTCTTGAGGAAAAGACTATGACCCTTGCTGCCAATGTGGCGGCTCTGATTTCCTCCAATCTGAAATATACCGACGGCACTCCGGTGCAGTGTGTCATCGCTGACGGCACGATCGGCCGTGTTGCTGAGAGCGCCGCCTGTGCCGAGAAGTTCGAGCGTGAGGGTGTCGGCGGAACGATCACTGTGACATCCTGCTGGTGCTATGGCTCCGAGACGATGGACATGAACCCTTACTGGCCGAAGGCTGTGTGGGGATTCAACGGCACTGAACGTCCGGGAGCGGTTTATCTCGCCGCGGTCCTCGCCGCCCACGCCCAGAAGGGGCTTCCGGCCTTCGGAATATACGGCCACGACGTTCAGGATCTGGAGGACAACTCGATTCCTGAGGATGTGGCCGAGAAGATTCTCAGGTTCGCCCGTGGCGCTGTCGCCGTGGCCGAGATGAGAGGGGAGTCTTACCTTTCCATCGGAAGCGTGACGATGGGCATCGCCGGCTCGATCGTGGACACCAATTTCTTCCAGAAGTATCTGGGAATGAGGAATGAAAGTGTCGATGAGGTGGAGATCCTCAGACGTATGGATCTTGGAATATATGACCCGGAGGAGTTCGAGAAGGCTATGGCCTGGGTCAAGAAATACTGCATGCCTAACGAGGGTTGGGACAAGAATCCGGAAGGGAAACAGAAGACCCGTGAGCAGAAAGACAAGGACTGGGAGTTCGTTGTGAAGATGACCATCATCGTGATGGACCTCATGCACGGCAACCCTAAACTCCGCGAGATGGGATTCAAGGAGGAGGCTCTCGGCCATAACGCCATCGCCGGAGGCTTCCAAGGACAACGCCAGTGGACAGACTGGATGCCGAACGGGGACTTCACGGAGACCCTTCTCAATACTAACTTCGACTGGAACGGACGCAGGGAGCCTTCGATCCTCGCCACCGAGAACGACTCGCTCAACGGTACGGCGATGCTGATGGGACACCTGCTGACCAACCGTCCTCAGATCTTCTCCGATGTGAGGACCTATTGGAGTCCGGAGGCTGTCAAGAGAGTGACCGGCAAGGAACTGACCGGCAAGGCCGCCCCTGGAATCATCCATCTCATCAACTCAGGAGCCACCACGATGGATGGCTGTGGCCAGAGCTCCGATGCCGAGGGCAATCCGGTGATGAAGCCGTTCTGGGAGATGACAGAGGAGGACGAGAAGCGCTGCCTTGAGCATTCACAGTGGATGCCGGCCGACAGGGATTACTTCCGTGGAGGCGGATTCAGCATCCATTTCGTGTCCAGAGGAGATTTCCCTGCGACGATGGCCAGAATCAATATCGTGGACGGCCTTGGACCTGTGCTTCAGATCGCAGAGGGCTGGGTTGTGGACATCGATCCGGAGATCCACGCCGTTCTTGACAAGCGTACCGACCCTACTTGGCCTACGACCTGGTTCACCCCGCGCCTTGACCCTAAGAAGGATGCCTTCAAGGATGTTTACAGCGTGATGAACAACTGGGGAGCCAACCACGGAGCGATCTCCTACGGCCACATCGGAGCCGACCTGATCACCTTGGCTTCGATGCTTCGCATCCCTGTCTGCATGCACAATGTGGATGATGCTAAGATCTTCCGTCCGGCGGCTTGGAATGCGTTCGGAATGGACAAGGAAGGCGCTGATTTCCGCGCATGCGCGAACTTCGGTCCGATCTACAAGTAATCCTTTGTCATGAAGGAGAAAGACTCAATCTTAAAGGCAGGCGGAGTCAGCTACGTCCTGCCTTTTATTCTCATAACGACCTGCTTCGCTCTTTGGGGCTTCGCCAATGACATCACGAACCCGATGGTCAAGGCGTTCTCCAAGATATTCAGAATGAGCGTGACACAAGGATCTCTGGTCCAGGTGGCCTTCTACGGAGGCTATTTCTGTATGGCTCTTCCGGCGGCGATGTTCATCCGCAAGTTCTCCTACAAGGCCGGCGTTCTGGTCGGGCTTGGACTCTACGCTCTCGGGGCTTTGCTGTTCCTTCCGGCCAAGTCGGTCGGGGTGTATGGCTTCTTTCTGATCGCCTATTTCATAATGACCTGCGGACTGTCATTCCTTGAGACCAGCTGCAATCCGTACATTCTGAGCATGGGGACGGAGGAGACCTCGACCCGTCGTCTGAACTTCGCCCAGTGCTTCAATCCGATCGGCTCGCTGATGGGAATGTACGTGGCGATGAACTTCATCCAGGCCAGATTGCATCCGGCCAGCACGGCTGAGAGGGCATTGTTGGATGATGCTAGTTTCGAAGCGATGAAACAGGCTGACCTTGATGTGCTGACCGCTCCTTATTGGGTTGTTGGACTGGTGATCATAGTGATGTTCATCATCATTCTGGTGACGAAGATGCCGAAGAATGCCGACAAGGATCACGAGATGAACATCGGTCCGGTTCTGAACCGTCTGCTTCATAGGCCTCAGTACTGGGAGGGCGTGATCGCCCAGTTCTTCTATGTTGGAGTGCAGATCATGTGCTGGACATTCATCATCCAGTACGGCACAAGAGTGTTTATGGCCGAGGGAATGGACGAGCAGACGGCCGAGGTACTGTCGCAGAAGTACAACATCGCGGCGATGATTCTGTTCGTGACCTGCCGCTTCCTGTGTACGTGGCTGATGAAATATCTGAAACCGTCCAAGCTGTTGACAATCTTTGCGATAGGTGGAATGGTGGCCACGGCCGGAGTAATATTCCTGCAGAACAGGTTCGGACTTTACTGCCTTGTGGCTGTCAGCGGATTCATGTCGCTGATGTTCCCGACGATCTATGGCATTGCTCTGGGCGGACTCGGGGATGATGCCAAGTTCGGAGCCGCCGGCCTGATCATGGCCATTCTCGGAGGCTCCGTGCTTCCTCCGCTTCAGGCCTGGATCATCGACAAGGGAACTATCGGCTTCCTGCCGGCGGTGAACGCTTCGTTCATCCTTCCGTTCATCTGCTTCATTGTTGTCTGCTTCTACGGAGTGAGGACGGCTAAGATTCATTCGGTAAGCGTTGAATAATAAGATTGTCAGGTTGTTTCAAGGATCGCTCAATCCTGAGATGACTTTCAGACAGAACACGAGAGTTTGCATGATGTGATCGTTCAGGATCACCAGCGGCTCCGGGCATATCCCGAAGAATGACAGCGCGATTGTGACCACCGAGATGGTCATGATCGCGCTTGTCAGTGGCAGGGCGATCAGGTTGGTCATAATGAAATACTTCGGGAAAGTATGAAAGTAATGCCAAGCGATCGGCCCGGTAAAGATCTGGCATGAGATGGACAGCATGGCGGCGTTCCAGATCTTTCGGAAAGGGTTGAACTTTGACCATTTTGTGTCGCTTGAGGCTGGATAAATCCGCTCCAGAGTAGGGTAGAGGAGGAATATTCCCGCCATCGCCATATAGGAGAGCTGGAAACCGACGGATTTGACGACATCAGGCTTGAGCGCCAGTTGGATGGTAAGCGCGGCCAGCAGAACCCTGACCGGCTCCCTTTTCCTGCCCAGAAGTCGGGCGGTCTCATTGATTGTGATGAACAGGAACGCCCGAATGATGGACGGTGTGGCTCCGGTCATAATGGAATAGAAAAGTGCCGCCACAATGATCAATGAATATCTCAACTTTCTGGCCCACGGGCTGTTGCCCAAAGGCGAGGTCAGTCTTGCAAGGATGAGATAGAGCACGCCAAGATGCAGTCCCGAGAGGGCAAGGATATGCGAGGCTCCGCTGTCCCTGAATATTCCTGTGATCTCTTTCGTTAGGTCGCTTTTGTCTCCTGTCAGTAGGGCTTTCACCAGTGGTCCGGTTGTCTCTGACGGGAATGGAATGGCATCGATTACGGCACGCAGGTGTTCTACGGCTTTTGCGGCTGTCGAGCCGATAAGCTCGCTGTCATATTCAGGAATACCGCTTGCGATGGAATAATTCAAAGAGCAGAATATTCCGGCGATTATGAATATTCCCGCGAAGACAATCCGTTGGTCGCTGAGCTTGTTGAAGCGCACCGATAAGGTTGTTAAACAAATAAGAGTAAGGAGAATTGAACTCGTGATATACGGCAGCCTGCCGGAAAGATGAGGACACAAAAAAGCGCCCGCCGCGACACCTGCCGCGAATGGCACACTGATTCCCGCAATATCTCTCGCCCCAACCATTGCACTGTCCATTATTATTTGCCAAAAATAGTTATTAATTTCGTATCTTTGCCCGTATAATCCAATAAATTTCAAACGGAATGATTATTCTTGTTATCAATTGCGGAAGCTCTTCGATCAAGTACCAGCTGCTTGACATGAAGAACGATGACGTTTACTCCCTTTTGGCCAAGGGTATAGTTGAGAAAATCGGCCTTGAATGCGGAAGACTTCAGCACACTCCTGCCGGTAAGGAGAAGGTTGTGAAGGATTTGCCTGTTCCGGATCATACTGTCGGAATGCAGATCGTGCTGGATGCTCTCATTGACAAGGATCACGGAGTCCTCAAGTCATTTGATGACATCGAGGCTGTGGGACACAGAATCGTGCAGGGTGCCGATTTCTTCTCCGGAAGCGCCATCGTGGACGAGGATGTCATCAAGAAGATCGATTTCTGCTGTGATTTCGCCCCTCTCCACAACCCTGCCCACCTGCTTGGAATCAGGGCTTGCCAGGAGGTTCTGCCTTCAGTCCCTCAGGTCGTGACGTTCGACACAGCCTTCCATCAGACTATGCCTCCTTACGCCTATATGTACGGCCTTCCGTACGAGTATTATGACAAGTATCACATCCGTCGCTACGGAGCCCACGGAACGAGCCATCAGTTCGTGGCCAAGAAGGGCGCGGAGATGGTCGGCCTTGACATCAACAATTCAAGGATCATCACCTGCCACATCGGCAACGGAAGCTCCATCACCGCGATTGTCAACGGAAAGTCAATCGACACTTCTATGGGTCTGACTCCGCTTGAGGGTCTGGTTATGGGTACTCGTTGCGGTGACGTGGACGCCAACGCTGTCCTCTATATGATGAAGAAGGAGAACCTCACTCCAGACGAAATGTACAACATCGTGAACAAGAAGAGCGGATTCCTCGGAGTCTCACAGAAGACATCCGATGCCCGTGAGCTGGATGAACTGGCCAACAATGGTGACAGTAAGGCTAAGCTTGTTCTTAAGATGCTGACTTTCCAGATGATCAAGTACATCGGAGCATACACCGCTGAGATGAACGGAGTTGACGCCATCTTCTTTACCGGCGGAATCGGAGAGCACAACAGCCGTCTGCGCCGCAGGGTCTGCGAGAACTTCACATATCTCGGACTTGCTTTCGACTATGAGGCCAACACCGCATGGGGAGTGGACACCGTCATCTCCCTGCCGGATTCAAAGGTCAAGGTCGCCCTTGTCACAACCGACGAGGAACTTGTGATCGCGCGAGACACTATGCACCTTGTTCAGAGCATTGATGAATAATTGATTTAAAATCAGAGATATCATGATCACAAAATTCGCTGACGTATTCGCCGAACTCAAAGAAAAAGGCGTATGCAAAAGAATGGTCGCCGCATGGGCTGTTGACGAGCACACAATCGAGGCCTGCGCCAAGGCTTCCGAGATGGGGTTCGTGAAGGTTACACTTGTCGGTGACAAGGAACTCATCAAGGAGACCTGCCAGAAGAACAACATCGACATCGAACTTTTCGAGATTGTCAATGAGCCAGTCGAACTCAAGGCTGTCTCAAAGGCCGTGCAGCTTGTTCACGATGGCGAAGGCGATGTGCTGATGAAAGGCCTTTGCTCCACGGACAAGTTCCTCCGCGCCATCCTCAACAAGGAGACCGGACTTCTCCCTCCAAAGGGTGTGCTGAGCCATGTCGGAGTCATCGAAAGCCCGAACTATCACAAACTTCTCTTCTTGTCGGATATGGCAGTGATTCCTCTTCCTGACTTCCGTCAGAAGATGAAGATCGCAGGTTATCTGGTTGGTGTGGCCAAGTCATTCGGCATCGCCAAGCCTAAACTTGCGTTCATCGCCGCTTCCGAGCAGGTTCTCGACTCAATGCCGGCATGTATGGAGGCAGCCGCTCTCGCCAAGATGGCTGATCGTGGACAGATCAAGGGATGCATCGCTGATGGCCCTCTTGCTCTGGATGTCGCGATTGACAAAGAGTCTGTGGAGATCAAGAAGCTTGTCAGCCCGGTTGCCGGTGACGCTGACTGCCTTGAGTTCCCTAACATCGAGTCCGCCAATGTGTTCTGGAAAACCAACTCAAAGCTGGCTGTTGGGGTTAAGCAGGCTGGTATGCTCGTGGGAACAACCGTTCCTTGCGTGCTCGCAAGCCGCGCCGACAGCGTTGACACCAAACTGAACTCCATCGCGGAGGCTGTTATGTTTGTCAACAAATAGTCTTTGCTTTTGAATATAATCGATTCCGCCCGGCACTTCGACAAGCTCAGTGACCGGGCGGAATTGTTTTTAGTCAAACCACTCTTTCTCTGGGTCAACCTCTTCTTCCGGTTGTTCCGGATAGAACATATTCCTTGCCGGGAATTTTGAGGAATATCTTGCCCGCAGCTTATCGAAAAGCTCTGCGGTGTGGCGCGCGAGCCCAGGACCTTTGTAGGTGCTGGTGTTGGAGATGAAGATCCAGCATTCCCCGTCAGGGAAGTACTTGATCAGGGCGCTTGTCCCGGCGAACGTGCCTGTCCTTGTCCAGTAACCGTCTTTGGTGTCGTTCCAGCCAAGAGAGTATGTGTTTTCGTCAAAATATTCAGTCATAAGATCCACGCTCTTCCGGCTGATGATGTCAGGCACTTCTGGCCTTCCGTCAATCGAGGCGACTAGCAGGGCCAGTTCCGGAGTGGAGGCAGCCCATGCCCCGGCTCCCGAAAGACCGGTGACATTGTTGCCGCCGTAGCAGCGGGTGACCTTGCGGCCGCTGTTGTTGAACTCCTCTGCCGGCTCGTCATCGTGCTGGACGTAGTAGCGGGTCTCGTTGGGACGCTTGTGTTTATAGTAGTTCCCGGCGATGTGGAAATCAACGCATCCGGACGGGCGCAGAACGTTTTCCTGCATGAAGGTCTCGTAGTCCATCCCGCTGACTTTCTCAATCACCATAGAAAGAGCCAGATAGCCGAAGTTTGAATATTCCTGCGCGGTGCCAGGGACGAATTTCACACGCCTCTTGAGTTGGAGTTCCATCAGTTGCTCTTGTGTCGGAACCTCGCTCCAGCCGTTCTGCATCATTATCCATCGGGTAGAGAACATCGGATCTCCTCCTCTTTTGGAAAAACCCCCTTTGTGCCGCAGCAGGTCTTCCACCGTTATCCTGTAATATAAGGTGTCTTTTATGGCGGCGACATAGATGGAGTCATTCAGGATCCCATCCGGGCCGAACACGTGGTCTTTCAGATTCAACAGCCCTCTTTCCTGAAGGACCATGATTCCAACGGCTGTCACCAATTTGGAGACCGAAGCCATCCTGAGAATATTTCCCGGTTCCATTTTCTTGCCGCTGTCCGCTTCCCCATAGCCTTTGGCGAAGAGCAAAGAGTCGTTTCTCATGACCGAGATGGACGCTCCGTGTATTCCCCAGTAAGTCAGATAGTCCTTCACCATCTTGTCTAACCCTGACAGACAGGATGTGTCGGACATCTCGTTTGTCAGGGTTTCGTTGAGGTTGACCGGCATAGGATGCTGTTCCTGTATGTCATTTCCGCGTTTCCCTGACGCAGTTTTGCCAGCCACGACGGCTATGATCAGAACTGCCGCGGCTGCCGTTGACAATATTATTTTCCTTGTTCTGGAATCGGTCATATCCTTAGATCAATCCAGCTTTTTTGCCGAAGTCGATGATGAAATCGGCGGTGCCTTCTATCCCGAGGATCGACGAGTCTATACACAAGTCATAGTCTGTGGAGGCTCCCCAGTTGCCGAAAGTGAAGAAATTGTAGTATGTCTCTCTTGTCCTGTCCTGCCTTCCGATTCTGTTGCGCGCTTCGTCCGGACCTATTTCCAGCCTTTCGGCAACCCTTTTCACGCGGTCCTCCAGTGGAGCCGTGATGAACACGTCAAGGCATTTCAAGTCACGAAGGATATAGTTGGAACACCTTCCGACAAAGATCGCCGGACCTTTCTCCGCTATGCCCCTGATCACTTCGCTTTGGATTTTGAAAAGCTCGTTGTCTCCGACGTAGTTCTTCGCACCGCTGAACCTTCCGGTGCCGAAAAATGATGAAATGTTGAAGATGCTTCTTTTCTCGTCACTTCGCTCAAACAGCTCCTTGCTGAACCCGCTTTCATCCGCTGCCTTTGAAATCAATTCGTTATCATAGACAGGAATGTCCAGAACCTCGCTGATTCTTTTAGCGATGAGCTTGCCGCCGCTCCCGAACTGGCGGCCGATATTGATTATTGTGTTTTGTCCGTCCATATTCATTGATTTTGATTGTGTGTCGCTATGAGATCGAGCTTCCAAGGATTGTAGGCTCGTCCCCGTCCTTGAGCTTGCTGAATTTGCGCATAAGGCCGTGGATCATGAAAAGAGTCGTGACGGCCGCCAGAGCGTCGGAGATCGGAAATGCCGCGAACACTCCATGGATGTCAAAGAACAACGGCATTGTGTACAGTAGAGGCACCAAATAGAGGAGCTGCCGGCTGAGGGACAGGAAGATGGACTTTTTGACCATCCCGAGGCTTTGGAACAGATTGGTTGACACCATCTGCCACCCAACGATCAGTACCATAGGGTTCATGACTCTGACACCCTTTTCCGCTACCTCCTTAAGGCTTGCGTCGTTGGTGAATACGCTGACCATCACCTCCGGGAAAAACTCCGAAGCCACAAACCAAAGTCCCGTGATTATGGTTGCCCAGAGTGATGTGCGCATGAAGACTTCGCGGACTCTTGAATATTTCCTCGCTCCGAAATTATATCCTGCGATAGGCTGCATTCCCTGATTAAAGCCCATGACGATCATGATGAACAGGAAGTTGATCCTGTTGATGATTCCGTATGCTCCGATGGCAAGGTCACCGCCGTACTTGAGAAGCTGCTGGTTGATGAACATTGTCACTATGCAAGAGGCCGAGTTCATCAGGAAAGGTCCCATGCCGATTGAAAGCGAGTCCTTTGCGATTCTCCATTCCAGACTGAAAAATCCTTTTGGCAGACGCAGGACATTGTCTTTCCTTGTGAAATAGTAGATTGAATATGCCAGCGAGACGGCCTGGCAGATGACCGTCGCTATCGCCGCCCCTCGTACGCCCATTCCGAGTGTGAAAATGAATATCGGGTCCAGGATGCTGTTGAGGATCACGGTGAACAAGGTCAACCCCATCGCCATCTTCGGGTTTCCGGATGACCGGATGATGCTGTTCAACCCGAAATAGAGGTGCGTGATGACATTGCCGTAGAGGATGATCTCCATGTAGTCCTTGGCGTATTTCAGAGTGTTGGCGCTGGCTCCGAAAAAATAGAGGATCGGATCCAGAAACATCAGGCAGAACACGGTGAACAGAATGCCGACTATGCAGTTCAGAGTCACCTCGTTGGCCAGGACTTTGTTGGCGATCTTGTAATTCCTCTGACCAAGAAGCACGGAGATCATGGTCGCCGCTCCTACTCCCACAAGGGTGCCCAGAGCTGTGCTGAGGTTCATCAACGGGAATGTGACAGCAAGTCCGCTGATGGCCAGTGATCCGGATCCGGGAATATGGCCGATGTAGATGCTGTCCACCATATTATAGAGAGAAGACGCAGTCATGGCGATTATGCCCGGGACTGCGTACTTCTTGAGCAATTTTCCGATGCTCTCACTTCCAAGCTCGGTAGGAGCCGTTTGTGTCTGTGACATTATATTTTTTCCTTATTCTTCTTCTTTGTCAACAATCTCGATCTCGAAAGTCAGCGGAGCGAATTTTGGAATCACACTTCCGCTGCCGCTGTAACTGTAGCCCAAAGCGGAATAGAACGCGCAGATTCCTTTCTCGTAGGATTTCAGTTTGGATAGACAGTAGGCAAACCCATTGATCGTCGTGCTTCCGTCTGAGCTACTTGTGCCACCGAGGGTGATGTCGGTGTAAGTCTCGCTAAGTTCGACTTTCTGTGGCTCGTAGGTCTTTGAAGAGGAGTAGATGCCGTAGAACTTGGCCGTGTCCTCGATCGTGGTGTCGAACACCTGTCCGTTCAGAAGTCTTCCGATGTAGTTGATGTAGAATGTGGTGTCGCGTGGAAGGGTGGTAGTGTCCGTAGGCTCCCTGAGCTGCTGATAGTAGTACCCGTAGAATGTGGAGTCAACATCGTTCATCATGCGCGCGGTGTATCTTTCCAGCGAGTCCACTTCCCATTTGCTGATGTCTTTTGTCTTGTCGGTCAAGGTGAGCGTGTAGATGGCGTTGCTTCCGCTCTTGTTCTTGTAGAATTCCTCCGCTGTTGTGTAGTAGTCCTCGCTCGTGCCGATGGTCGAGTTGAGCCATCCTGGAACAACCACTTTCCTTGTCCCTCCGACTTTCATCCCTTTGAGGGCATCCAGGACACCAGGCTGGGTGGTATAGTATGAATCCATCACCACGGTCGGGCCGTAATAATTGCCTTTCGTGTAGCTTCCCACCTGCTGTGCCACGTTCTCTTCGGATGTGCCGCTGATGTTCCCGTCCAGATCCGTGGTGGTGTAGCGGATGAAATAATAATAGTCTTCATCCGTGACGGCCTCTCCTGTACCGGGCTGGTCATCTAAGATATAAATCCCAAGGCCTGTAGGCTGGATCCCCGGATGGTGTACGCTCATCCATGCGTCAAGATAAAGCTTTACGTCATCGTTCTCGTAAGAGGTGGCTTCCTTCGCGCAGGAAGACACCAAGGCGAGAGTGGCCATCGTGGCCACGCAGCACAAAGCTGATGTTCCTTTTTTTAATATATTCATAACTGTTTTCTTTTTCTCATTGACTAATCAGAGACGCTGCTTATCCACAAATGGTAGGCCAAAGCCGAGTTCCCGGGTACGGCGCCTGTTGTATGTTTCCCGAATCCGTATTTCCCGTTGAACAGGACGTAACACTCATCCCCGGCCTTTACCCCGACGATTCCTTTTTTCAAGCCTTTCACCATAGCGTCATCCGCAAGGCTGATTGTACTTTCCGCAAAGATTGTGGAGTCGGATACTGCCCAATTGTTGGATTGGGCGAATTCTTTGTTGTTGGTGACAAACAGATTGCCGGCGTTCAGGCTGGAACTGTTGATGTAATGACCCGCATAGTAGAACGACACGGTTCCGCCGCTTCCAAGCGCCGTTCCTTCACCATGTTTCACGGTGACCCTCACGGAGCCGTCGAAATATTCCACGGTCGCCTCGGATCCTTCCGGAGCCAGGGACTTGACCAGAGATTCGATGTTCTTGTCTTGTTGGGTATAAGCATTCTCGACCTCGCTTTTCCCACAAGAGGAAACAAGGACCGCCATGCCCGCCAGGACCGATATGATGAGATTCTTTGTCATATTCCGAAAAACTCATTCGTCACTTTCAAGATGTATGCCTCCGCGTCCATCGGCGAGGGCAGTTCCTTCCCGATGGTTAGTTTTCCTCCAGCCGCCTGCTCATGTCCTCCGCCATTGAAGTATCTTGTGGCGCAGTCATTCGCGGACACACCTTTTTTCGAACGGATGGAGACTTTGAAAATGTCGCCTTCCTGAGTAAGGAATATGCTCATGCGCACATTCGCCACGGACAGCGGCATATTCACGAAGCCTTCGCTTTCGCCGCGTCTGAAATCAAACTTGTCTTGAATTTCCTTGTCCAGAATGATGAAGGCGACTCCGCAAGGGGTGATCGTTAGCTTTTCGCTCATGAGGAATCCCATGAGTCTCAGGCGGTTCTCGCGGTAATTGTTGTAAAGTTCCGAGAGTATCATGTCGCGGTCCACTCCCACCTCGATCAGCTTCGACGCCATCTCCAAAGTGCTGGGAAATACGGAATTCGCGAAATTGTTGGTGTCTGTCGTCATGCCTGTGAGAAGGGATGACGCGCACCTTACCGGCAACAGTGACGCGTTCCCGTTGATTTCCGGCGTTTCCATCAGAATCCAGAACAGGAACTCACTGGCGGAAGAAATATCCTCCTTTGAGAACATCAGGTCGAAAGATGCCGTCTCAGGATTAAGGTGATGGTCGATCAGGATCTTCACGGCCGTGGATTCCCTGAGAAGAGTCTCCATGTCAGCTGTCCTTGAGAAAGAATTGCAGTCCAGGCAGATGATCATGTCGCTGGATTTGATCCTTTCCTCCGCCTTCCTCCGCTCGCTTTCGAAAACGAGGACTCTTCCGGACTCGAATCCTTCCGTGATGAATGATATTGAGTCCGGAATGCTGTCCGGAACGACCAATGCCGCGTCCTTGTGCTTTATGTCTGTCAGATAGCCCAGCATGGCGGTACCGCTCCCGATCGCATCCCCGTCCGGGTGTGTGTGGACGACGATGGTTATGCGGGACGCGCTGCCCGTCAATCTGTCAAAAACTGCGATGTCTTTCATTACTGTCTGCAAAATTACAAATATTATATTGCATTTCATAAATCAATTTTCTAACTTTGTCAAGAATTGACGTATAGTCTTTTCGTTGGTTAAGAAAACATAAAAATATCAGAAATAATGAACAAGACACTGAAAACGATCATCTGCATCGTGCTCGCGCTTTGCGCAATCTTTTTGGTCTATAAGATCTATGATGGGATCATGGAGCCTGTGAGATTCAACAAGGAGGTTGAGGTCAGGCAGAAGGTGGCTGTCCAGAGACTTAAGGATATCCGCGACCTTCAGGTGGCTTTCAAGAGCGTGAACGAAAGGTTCACCGCCTCGTTTGACACCCTCAAGCAGTTCTATAACAATGGCCAGATGGTTGTCCTCATGCAGGTCGGCTCAAAGGATGACTCCCTTGCTGTCGCGCACACCAACGAGGTGAAGAAGTCTCATAGGGGAATCAACGACGAGGGACTTTACAAGCTTTATCAGGAAGGAGACAAGAACCTTGTCTTCTCGATCCAGAACAAGGTCGCTGTCAAGGACACACTGTTCAACAGCAGGCCTGATTTCGACATCAATTCGATTGATGAGATTCCTTTCGCCACTGAGGGTGAGACTGTCGCGGCTGTCACAAAGATTGAGATGGACGCTATCATAAAGAAGGTGTCCGGTGTGAATGTGCCTCTGTTCGAGGCCAAGATGCCTTGGAAGTCCATCCTTAACGGAATGAATCATCAGCTTGTTGTGAACAAGGTCGCCGAGTGCGAGGATCAGGGCCGTTACGAGGGTCTTATGGTCGGCAGCGTCTCCGCCCCTAACAACAACGTGGGAAACTGGGAGTAGTCCTCTGTCAGCAAATGGCATAGATGGATTGGAGTCCAAAACGTAAGATTAACGGAATATCCATTCAAGTCTGCTTGAATGGATATTCTTTTAAGATAGCGGATGGCGAACGGCTGACGGAATCAGGATGGCTTGGGGCTGACACGGTGTTCACCGCTCCTGAACTCAGAAGAAGATATGGGTATGTGGACCTGTCGCTCCTTACCCCGAAAGTCGCGCTGGTGCCGTCGTCTTTCTTTGATGAATCCGCGGCTCGGCAAAGCCTTGAAGATACTGTGATCCTTGACAAGGACGATGAAGTCCGCCATGTCTGTCTTCCTGAATATGCCGCCGAGCTGCTCTATGCTCTGTCGGATGGAAGCATGTTGGCGCAGACGATTTCCAGGACAGTTCTTGATGACGAAGGAAAGATGGCGGAGGTGTTGCCTGAGATGTACTACATCCTGAAGGATCTTCAGAATGTTGATGAATATAACAGGATTGTGGCATCCTATGCATCCGGCTATCTCCATCTGGGAATATCCCAGGGGAGAAATCTGCTGTTGGCAAACGTGTTTCAGGCCGCTGATTTCACGACGGCCGAATACTTCCTTTTCATGGCAGTCAGAAAGCTTCAGCTCAACCCTGAGGTGTCCTCCGTGTATTTCAGGACCCCGTTGACTGAAGACGAGGAGATGTCGCTGTACCGTTATTTCAAATCTGTCGAAAGATTATGAGGATCATCGGAGGTAAACTTCGCGGGAAGACTGTCAACCCTCCCGCCGGCTATAAGGCCAGGCCTACAACGGACTTCGCCCGTGAGGGGCTCTTCAATGTGCTTGACAACGAGTATGAGTTCGAGGACTTGAAGGTTCTTGACCTTTTCGGTGGCACCGGAGCCGTCGCCTTTGAGTTCGCGTCAAGGGGAGCGGCGAGGGTATGGTCTGTGGAGATGGCGCGTGAGAATGCGTCGTTCATCAAGACGGAGGCGAAGCGTCTCGGACTGGAAAATGTCACGATGGTAAGGGACAACGTGTTCGACTTCCTTTCTATCTGCCACGAGAAGTTTGACATTGTGTTCGCGGATCCTCCATATGCCCTTGATGGACTTGAAACATTGCCGGACAAGGTCTATTCGGCTGACTTGCTTCATCCTGGTTGCTATTTCATTCTGGAACACGGGGATGAACACTCATTCACGGACCATCCATATTTTAAAAAGGAAAAGAAATACGGCAGGGTTCATTTCTCATTCTTTTGTAAAGAAGATTTATCAATACAATAAAACTGATAACGATGTACGACTCTAAGAACGGGCTTTGGGTAGCCCACTGCCAGGACGGGCCGCTTTCAATCATCGGAAAGATGGCCAACAGGCATGGACTTGTCGCGGGTGCGACTGGTACCGGAAAGACAGTCACACTACAGGTCATGGCCGAGACTTTCTGTCAGGCCGGTGTCCCTTGTTTCATGGCAGACATGAAAGGGGATCTCTCGGGAATCTCCCAACCAGGCGTTTTGAGCGGATTCATAGAGAAGCGAATGGCTGAGTTCGGCATCGTGAACCCCCAATTCCAGAGTTGTCCAGTCCGTTTCTATGATGTGTTTGGACAGCAGGGACATCCGTTAAGGTGTACGGTTTCCCAAATGGGACCGCAGCTTTTGAGCCGCGTCCTTGGGCTGAACGATACCCAGGAGGGGGTACTCAACATCGTGTTCAGAATCGCAGACGAAAAAGGTCTGCTTCTGATCGACATCAAGGACCTGCGTTCCATGCTGAACTTTGTTCAGGCGCACGCATCGGAATATTCATCAGTCTATGGTAACATAGCCTCCGCTTCCGTCGGGGCGATCCAGAGATCGATCCTCACTCTTGAGAATGAGGGGGCGGATCTGTTCTTCGGAGAGCCGTCCTTTGATATTCAGGATCTTCTGGCCTGTGAAGGCGGAAAAGGTGTGATGAGCGTCCTGGCCGCTGACAGGCTGATGATGAAACCGAAGCTTTATTCCACATTCCTTCTTTGGCTCCTTTCGGAGTTATATTCAACCCTTCCGGAAGTCGGTGACATGGAATTGCCAAAGTTGGTGTTTTTCTTTGATGAGGCGCATATGCTCTTTGACGACACTCCTAAGGCATTGACTGACAAGATAGAGCAGGTAGTGAGGCTCATACGCAGCAAGGGCGTTGGCGTTTACTTCGTGACACAGAGCCCGACAGATATTCCGGAGAGCATCCTCGGCCAGCTTGGAAACCGTGTGCAACATGCCTTGAGGGCGTTCACCCCGAAAGATCAGAAAGCTGTAAAAGTGGCCGCCGAGACTTTCAGGGCAAATCCGGACTTTGACACTTCAGAGGCTATCATGAATCTGGGAACCGGAGAGGCGCTGGTTTCATTTTTGGAGGCGAACGGAGCTCCGGGCATTGTACGGAAAGCTAAGATTCTCTTTCCACTCAGCCAGATCGGTGCGATTGACGAGTCCAAGAGAAGTCAGTTGATCAAGTCTTCAAGGATATTCGGAAAATATGACACCCCGATTGATCGGGAGAGCGCGTTTGAGGTCCTTCTTGCGCAAGCTCAAAAAGAAGAGGAAGATGCCGCCGTGGCGGCTGAGGCCAAGAAGGCGGAAGCCAAGGCCGGAAAGCAGGGCGACGGTTTGTTCGGGAAACTTGCCAAGGCCGTTGTCACGGCCGTGACGGCTTCTGTGGCAGCCTCTGTCGGCACCGCTGTCTCCAATAAGGTGACAGGTAAGAAGACCAAGAAAGGAAGCGGAACATCCAAGGTCGTTAAGAATGCCACCTCCGCGGCCACACGGACCGTGACCCGTGAACTCACCAGATCCATACTCGGTAATCTGATCAAGTAAAACTAATAACAGGATGATGAAAACTTGTCTCTTTGCTGTTCTGGCGTTGTCTATGACGCTTACAGGAACGGTTTCCGCTCAGGAATGGACTCCGCTAGGGGATCGCATCAGAACAGTTTGGTCGGAGGAAGTCACTCCGGCCAATGTGCACAAGGAATATCCTCGCCCGCAGATGGTAAGGCCTGAATGGGAATCCCTGAATGGTCTGTGGGAATATTCAATCACTCCTAAGAATGCCGCGGTTCCAGAAAAATTCGACGGCCGTATTCTTGTGCCGTTCGCTGTGGAGTCATCACTTTCCGGGGTTGGACGTGCGTTGACTCCTGAGGATGCCCTTTGGTACAGGACAACATTCAAGGTGCCGTCTGCATGGAAGGGCAAAAGATTGATGCTTAACTTTGAGGCGGTGGATTGGCAGGCGGATGTGATTGTGAATGATGTTCAGGTCGGAAGACATTCTGGAGGCTATACCCATTTCTCGTTCGACATCACCCCTTATCTGAAATCAGGTGAAAACACTCTTGTGGTCAGGGTTGAGGATGCTACCAACAATGACTTCCAACCTCGTGGCAAGCAGGTAAAGGATCCTAAGGGAATATGGTATACCTCAGTCTCTGGAATATGGCAGAGTGTCTGGATCGAGCCTGTCGCAAAGGCACATATTGTCGATTATTATGCTGTTTCTGATATTAAGGCCGGTACTGTGGATGTTACTGTGTCTGCTGATGGAGTTCAGGAAGGTGACATCGTGAAGGTCGCTCTCCTTGAAGGAAGTGTCGGCTATTCCACAGAAAACGCTTCGTCCAATGTTATCGCCCAGAAAATGACAGTTCCCGGAGTCACCGTGACGCTGCCGGTTAATGATGCGCGACTTTGGTCTCCGGACTCGCCTTACCTGTACGGACTTCGGGTGTCCGTGGTTCGTGGAGGGAAGGTCGTTGATTCTGTCGATGGTTACACAGCCATGCGTGAGGTATCGCTTTATACGAAGAACAAGAACACAAAACTTCTTGGTCTCAACGGTCAACCTCTGTTCCAATTCGGTCCGCTTGACCAAGGTTGGTGGCCGGACGGACTCTACACGGCTCCGACAGACGAGGCTCTGAAGTATGATATTCAGAAGACCAAGGACTTTGGATTCAATATGATCCGCAAGCACATCAAGGTTGAACCGTCCCGCTGGTTCTACTATTGCGACCAGATCGGAATGCTTGTTTGGCAGGACATGCCTTGCTTCGGCTCCAACAATCTGAACAAGTGGGGGATTCATGACTACAACGAAGGTGCGGATTTCCCTGCCACTCTTCAAGCCAAGGCCAACTATTATAAGGAATGGTCCGAGATCATCGCTCAGGTGAAGAAATTCCCTTGCGTCGTTATGTGGGTTCCGTTCAACGAGGCATGGAGCCAGTTCGACACCAAGGCGGTTGTCAATTTCACAAGGTCTTTGGATCCGACCAGACTTATCAATATGTCTTCAGGCGGCAACTGGGAGCCTGACTGTGGTGACGTTATGGACAATCACCACTATCCTTACCCGGCGATGTACTTTTGGGAGACGAAGATGGCGAATGTTGTCGGAGAGTTTGGAGGAATAGGACTTCCGCTGGAAGGCCATTTATGGCAGCCTGACCGCAACTGGGGTTATGTCCAGTACAAGAATGGAGACGAGGTCCTTGAAGAATATGAAAGGTTCGCCGAACATCTTATCCTTCTGATCAGACAAGGTGTCTGTGGCGCTGTTTACACCCAGACGACTGATGTCGAGGGGGAGGTCAACGGTCTCATGACCTACGATCGTAAGGTCATCAAACTGGATGAGAAGAAACTTAAAGAAATCAATGCAAAGGTAATCAAATCAATGCCTGTTAAATAACTGAAATATTATGGAAAATCTTTTTGACATCAAAGGAAAAGTGCTTGTGATGACCGGAGCCTGTGGGGTTCTCGGCGCTACAATCGTGAAATATTTCGCGGCACAGGGTGCCAAGGTCGCTCTTCTTGATCTTGACCGCGCGGCGGAGAAGGGGGAGTCCATAGTGACCGAGATCAAGGCAGAGGGTGGAGAGGCTTGCTTCCTGCCGACCAACGTTCTTGATAAAGAGACCCTTGAGGCTAACTGTAAGGAGATCGTGGAGAAGTTCGGGGGAATAGACATCCTTCTGAACGCCGCCGGCGGAAACATGGTGGCCGCAACGGTTCCGCCGGAGAAGACAATCTTCGACCTTGATGTCGAGGCTGTCCGCAAGGTCGTGGATCTTAACCTGTTCGGAACAGTTCTTCCTACAATGGTCTTCGCAAAGGCTATGGTGGAGAAGAAGAAAGGCTCGATCATCAACTTCTGTAGTGAGACCTCTTTGAGGCCGTTGACACGTGTGGCTGGTTATGGTGTTGCAAAGGCCGCTGTGGCCAACTGGACCAAATATCTGGCCGGAGAACTCGCCATCAAGTTCGGCGAAGGATTCAGGGTCAACGCTATCGCTCCGGGATTCCTGCTCACCAACCAGAACCGTTCCCTGCTCACAAACCCTGACGGCAGTCTGACCGACCGCTCGCACAAGATTCTGGCTCATACTCCGTTTGGACGTTTTCTTGAGCCGGAAGAGCTTCTCGGGACCCTTCACTGGCTGGCCTCCGACGCATCCAAGGCCGTGACGGGCACCATAAATGTTGTTGACGGAGGTTTTGACGCTTTCTCGATCTAAGAAATATTATGAAGAAAGGTTTATTTTTAATGCGCGAAAGCTGGAGATGGTACGGCCCGAATGACCCTATCTCCTTGGACTACATACGTCAGACCGGTGTGACTGACATCGTTCACGCGCTCCATCATATTCCTAACGGTCAGGTCTGGCCTGTAGAGGAGATCAAGGCCCGCCAAAAGATGATAGCGGACTGGGGACTCACGTGGAGTGTTGTCGAAAGCGTGCCGGTGCACGAACACATCAAGACCCAGACAGGAGACTATCTCCAGTACATCGAAAACTACAAGCAGACTCTGCGCAATCTGGCTGAATGCGGCATCAAGTGCGTGACCTACAACTTCATGCCGGTGCTGGACTGGACAAGGACGGATCTGGATTACAGACTTCCTGATGGCTCGACATGCCTTCGCTTCGAGCGCGCGGCCCTGTTGGCATTCGACCTTTTCATCCTGAAAAGACCGGGAGCGGAGCAGGAATATTCCGCCGAAGACATCGCCAAGGCCAAGACTCGCTTCGAGAAGATGGATGCCGAGGAAATTCACAAACTCACCCGCACGATGATCGCCGGGCTTCCTGGCAGTGAGGAGAGTTTCACCCTTGACCAGTTCAGAAAAGAGCTTGAAAGATATAACGGGATTGATTCCGAGAAACTTAGAAGCAATCTGATCTTTTTCCTGAGCCAAATCTGTCCTGTGGCCGACGAGGTCGGAGTGAGGATGGTGATCCATCCGGATGACCCGCCGTTCCCGATTCTCGGACTTCCGAGGATCCTTTCCACGGCCGAGGATTTCCGCAAGCTAATCGCCGCCGTACCGAATTGGTCCAACGGCCTTTGCCTCTGCACAGGCTCATTCGGCATCAGGGCGGACAACGATCTTGTCGGAATGATGCGCGAGTTCGGTGACAGGACTGATTTTGTGCATTTCAGAAGCACAAAACGTGACGCGGAGGGCAACTATTTCGAGGACACGCACCTTGCCGGAGACGTGGACATGTACGGAATGATGAAAACCTTGCTGGAGGTTATGCAGGAGCGTAAGTTCCGTGTGTTCTGCCGCCCAGACCACGGCCATAGGATGTGCGACGACCTTCAGAAGAAATCCAATCCGGGATATTCCTGCTATGGCAGAATGAGAGGCATCGCCGAGCTTCGAGGCCTCCAGATGGGCATCGCGGGATCGCTTTATCCGGAAGAATAGATTTCTGGCCGGAGATCTTTAAATTATAATATTCACCATGAAGACATTGAAAACCACTTTTTTGGCGATATGCCTTTCACTTGTTGCAACTGCTGCGGGATATTCACAGAACCACTATCAGCCGACACCTGAGAATCTTGAGAACCGCAGGCAACTCGTCAACGACCGTTTCGGAATATTCCTGCATTGGGGAATATATGCCTCCTACGCGCAAGGGGAGTGGTACCTCCACCTTGGCGGCCTGAACAAGGATGAATATGCCCACGCGGCAGCCGCCTTCTACCCGGCCGGCTACAACGCCGAGGAGTGGGTGAAGGCTTTCAAGGATGCCGGAGCCGGCTATGTGACGATCACTTCCCGTCACCACGACGGATTCTCCATGTTCGACACCAAGGCTTCGGACTACAACATCGTCAAGGCGACCCCTTGGGGAAAGGATGTGATGAGGGACCTTGCTGACGCTTGCCACAAGGAGGGCCTCAGCCTTCAGTTCTATTACTCGATTCTGGACTGGATCAGGGAAGATTTTCCGATAGGCGAGTCTGGCCGCAACACAGGTCGCAAGGGCGATCATCCTGACTATGACCATTATCTTGGTTTCATGAAAGATCAGGTCAAGGAGCTGCTTACCCAGTACACCCCGGTACGCGCCCTTTGGTTCGACGGCTATTGGGACCACAAGCGCGATTCGATTCCTTTCAACTGGAAGATGCCGGAGTTCTATGAATATATTCATTCAGTTGATCCGGCCTGCCTCATCGGCAACAATCATCACATCCAACCGATTGAGGGTGAGGATTTCCAGATGTTCGAGAGAGATCTTCCTGGTCAAAACACCGCCGGTTATTCCGAGGGACAGATGGTCAGCGACAAACTGCCGCTTGAGATGTGCCAGACCATGAATCACACGTGGGGTTACAGTGTTTCCGACCGTGACTACAAGACCGCCGCTCAGCTTGTCGGCACTCTGGCAAAGGCTGTCTCTATGAACACCAACCTTTTGTTGAACATTGGTCCTCGTGCCGATGGCCGTCTTCCTGATGCCGCTTTGGCTTTGCTGAAGGAAATCGGCCAGTGGATGAGGGTGAACGGTGAATCCATAAAAGGCTGCGGTCCCGGCCCGGTCACCGAGCAGGAATGGGGTGTGTCAACCGCCCCTCTGGCTGGAGGCAAGACCTTCTATATTCATGTGCTCCAGAACCCTGGCGCTGTCCTTGAGATTCCGGTCGCCAAGAAAGCTAAGGTGAAGTCCGTGACCGCTTTGGCAGACGGCTCCGCCCTTACTGTGAAGAAAGTCGGCGAAAAACTCTTCATCAATCTCCCTGCCGACCTTCCGGCGGAGGACTATGTCATCTCCGTGACGATGAAATAGTAGAGTCATTTACTTTTTGAATAAGGCGGCTGGTTTTTCCGGTCGCTTTTTTTGTGTTTATTCAAAATAGTATCTTTTTTCTTTGCATAGAATAGCAAATCTTAAATATTCATAAAAAAGGGTATCTTTGCACCAGGTTAGTATAGTAGTAAATGTTATGTGGTTATCGTTAGCCTTCCTCTCGGCAGTCCTGCTTGGATTCTATGACTCCTTTAAAAAGGAATCCCTTGGCGGCAATGCCGTCATTCCCGTGCTGTTTCTGAACACATTGTTCTGCTCTCTCATATTCATTCCTTTCATTCTGCTTTCCTACAATACCTCAATCCTTGACGGCAGCATCTTCAAGGTTGGTGAATATGGAGGTTGGGCGGTCCAGAAATGGATTCTGTTGAAAAGTGTAATAGTCCTCAGTTCCTGGACTTTGGGCTACTACGGAATGAAACATCTCCCGCTTACGATAGTCGGCCCGATCAACGCCACTCGTCCGGTTCTCGTGCTGGTCGGCGCGATGCTTATATTCGGTGAGAAACTGAACTGGCTCCAATGGATCGGAGTGCTGCTGGCCGTGGTGTCGTTCTTCATGCTGAGCCGCAGCGGTAAGAAGGAAGGGATTGATTTCGAACATAATGTCTGGATTTATGCCGTGGTTGGAGCTGCGATTCTCGGAGCCATCAGTGGACTTTATGACAAATTCCTCATGGATCCGAAAGGACTTGCTATGGACAAGATGTCCGTCCAGAGTTGGTACAACATCTACCAGTGCGGAATGATGGGCGTGATGATGCTGATGATCTGGTACCCGAACCGAAAGAAGACCACCCCTTTTCAGTGGCGTTGGCCGATCATATTCATTTCCATATTCTTGAGTGTCGCGGACTTCGTCTATCTTTATGCTCTGTCTCTTCCGGGAGCGAAGATCTCGATTGTCTCGATGATCCGCCGTGGCAGTGTCATCGTCAGCTTTCTATTCGCCGCCCTTGTCTTCAAGGAGAAAAACCTTCGCAGCAAAGCCATCGACCTTGCCCTTGTCCTCCTCGGAATGGTCTTCCTTTATCTTGGCTCCAGATAGCTCGCCCCGGTCGCGGAGTCTGTCGAAGTGTTGAAGCTGTCAACTACTGTCGCTTCGGCGAGTTCAGCGACCGAGCTAAAAGATTAGCCACTGTTGTAATCTCCTACAGTCGCAAAGATATTTCCCCTTGCCGCAATTTTTGTAACGTGGAAAATTCGGCAAGGGGAAATTTTTTGCGCCATCCATCAAGGCCTCTAGCGTAAAGTCTGATGGCCGTTGCTATGGTCGCTGTCGCGAAAAAAATCCGCCCCGACGAGGGACGGATTCTTTATGAATATGTTAGAGCGACTAACTATTTGCTCTGCTCGATGGCTGCCTGCGCTGCTGACAGACGAGCGATAGGCACGCGGAACGGTGAGCAGGACACGTAGTCAACACCGATCTTGTTGAAGAAACGGATTGAAGCAGGGTCTCCACCGTGCTCTCCGCAGACACCGCACATGAGGTCGGGCCTCTTTGAGCGGCCGGCCTGGATACCAAACTCAACCAGCTTGCCGACGCTCTTGGTGTCGATGGTCTGGAACGGATCGGCATCGAGGATCTTGTTGCCAAGATATTCACCCATGAAAGTTCCGACATCGTCGCGGGAGAACCCGAATGTCATCTGTGTAAGGTCATTGGTACCGAATGAGAAGAACTCGGCGGCGCGGGCCATCCTGTCGGCGGTCAGGGCGGCGCGAGGGATCTCGATCATAGTACCGAAGTTGTAAAGGATGAACTGGCGGGTGGTTCCTTCAACCTCAGCTTTTACCTTATCGCAGATAGCCCTCTGGAAGCTGAGCTCACGGGCGGAGATGGTCACAGGAATCATGATCTCTGGGTGAGGGTTGAAGCCTTCCTGCTGAAGCTCGGCTGTGGCTGTGAATATAGCCCTGTACTGTGTCTCGGCGATGAGAGGGTAGGACATGTGCAGACGCACTCCACGGTGACCCATCATAGGGTTGACCTCGTGAAGAGCCTCGCCACGTTTCTCGATGTCCTCGACAGTGACACCAAGCTCCTTGGCAAGTTCCTTCTCCTTTTCCTCTGTCTTAGGCACGAACTCGTGGAGAGGCGGGTCAAGCAGACGGAAGACAACCGGCTTGCCGTCCATGATTCTCAGAGTACTCTTGGCGGAAGCCTTGATGTAAGGCTCAAGCTCAGCGAGGGCTGCCTTTCTCTCCTCGTCAGTGTTGCAGAGGATCATCTTGCGCAGTTTGGCGAGAGGCTGCTCGGAATTGACTCCGTAGAACATGTGCTCGATACGGAACAGACCGATTCCCTCCGCTCCGAAACTGAGGGCCTTCTGGGCATCCTCAGGGGTGTCGGCGTTGGTCCTGACACCAATCTTGCGGAACTTGTCAACGATTGACATGAACTTGATGAACATAGGGTTCTCGGAAGCGTCCATCGTGTCGATCTTCTCTCCGTAAACGAATCCCTTTGTTCCGTTGAGGCTCATCCAGTCGCCTTCCTTGAAGGTTGCTTTTCCGAATGAAACAGTCTTGGCCTCGAAGTTGATCTTCATGGCCTCACAGCCTACGATGCAGCACTTGCCCCATCCACGGGCCACAAGAGCGGCGTGAGAGGTCATGCCTCCACGTGTGGTGAGGATGCCGGCCGCGGCGCGCATTCCCTCAATGTCCTCAGGAGATGTCTCCTCACGGATGAGGATAACTTTCCTGCTGTTGGCGTTGGCCTCCATCGCGGCCTCTGATGTGAACACGATCTGACCTACGGCTCCGCCCGGAGACGCTGGAAGACCGATCGCAAGCACCTTTGACTTCTTCTCTGACGCAGGGTCAAGGATAGGGTGGAGAATCTCGTCGAGCTGTGCAGGGGAAACCCTCATCACGGCTGTCTTCTCATCTATCATCTTCTCGTCAACCATGTCCATAGCCATCTGCAGGGCGGCCAGACCGGTTCTCTTACCGATACGGCACTGGAGCATCCAGAGATGTCCCTCCTGGATGGTGAACTCGATGTCCTGCATGTCATGGAAATGCTGTTCAAGTCTGAGACGAATATCGTCAAGCTCTTTGTAAACCTCCGGCATGGCGGTCTCAAGGGACTGGAGATCCTTGTTTTTCTCTGTCTTTGTGGCCTCGTTGAGAGGGTTAGGGGTACGGATTCCCGCAACTACATCCTCGCCCTGGGCGTTGATGAGCCACTCACCGTAGAACTTGTTGTCTCCGGTGGCAGGATTACGTGAGAAAGCCACACCCGTAGCGGAAGTGTTTCCCATGTTACCGAACACCATTGACTGCACGTTAACGGCTGTTCCCCAGTCATCAGGAATCTTTTCGATTCTTCTGTAAGCGATGGCCCTCTTGCCGTTCCAAGACTTGAACACGCCGCCGATTGATCCCCAAAGCTGGGCCTCGGCCGTGTCAGGGAAGTCCACTCCGAGAACGTCCTTCACCTTGGCCTTGAATTTCTCGCAGAGATCCTGAAGCTCTTCGGCCGTGATGTCGGTGTCGGACTTGTAACCCTTCTTCTCCTTGAGTTCCATCATCATCCTGTCAAGCTGCTGGCGGATTCCCTGTCCGTCGGCCGGCTCGATGCCCTCGGCCTTTTCCATAACGACATCGGAGTACATCATGATGAGGCGTCTGTAAGCGTCATAGACGAACCTTGGGTTGCCGGTTTTCTGGATCATACCAGGAAGAGTGGCGGAGCAAAGGCCGATGTTGAGGATGGTGTCCATCATGCCTGGCATTGAGCTTCTGGCGCCTGAACGGCAGCTTACGAGAAGCGGATCAGAAGGATCGCCGAACTTCTTGCCCATGATGGTTTCTGTGGCTTTCAAAGCCTCTGCGACCTCTTTCTTGAGGTCCTCGGTATAGCCTCCGCCGAGAGAATAATACTCAGCGCAGCATTCGGTTGTGATTGTGAATCCGGCAGGTACCGGCATGCCGAGCTTGCTCATCTCGGCCAGATTGGCTCCCTTTCCTCCCAGGAGCTCACGCATCTGTCCATCGCCCTCGGCTGTCTTGCCGCCGAAACGATAGACTCTTTTCTTTTTGTCGAACATATTATTAAGAATTTGTTTTATAGACGTTCCAATAAATATAGACTGCAAAATTACTAAAAAACTTTGGTTATAGCAATTACAGAAACTTCGAAAAGCCCGCCTCTGACTTTGAAAAATGTCATTGTGGCGGGCATAGCGTTTTCATATTCTTACAATAACCGCGACGCGATGTCGGAAAGCTCGCTTCTTTCACCGATTTTCAGGAATATGTGCTCGAACAGCTTCTGTCCGTCCATCTTTTCGTTCAAGTGCGACAATCCGTTGGACCATTGATCCAGATAAGGCTGGTCAATCTGGAATATGTCTCCGGTGAACACCATCTTGGTCCCTTCTCCTGCCCTCGTGATGATCGTCTTGACCTCGTTGGGCGTGAGGTTCTGCGCCTCGTCGCAGATGAGGAACACCCGTCCTAGACTCCGTCCTCTGATGTAGGCGAGTGGAGAGATCAGAAGTTTCTCTTCCTTGAGCATCGCCTCGATCCGCAAAGCCTCCTTGCTTGAAGAACGGAACTGAGCCTTTATGACATTCAGGTTGTCCATCAGTGGCTGGATGAACGGACTCATCTTCGTCTTCTGGTCCCCTGGAATGAATCCTATGTCCTGATTGCCGAGCACTATCGTAGGTCTTGTGAGGATGATCTGGTCAAAGTCCTTGGCCTGCTCCAATGCGGCGGCCAAAGCCAGCAATGTCTTCCCGGTCCCCGCTCCACCAGTCATCGAGACCAACTGTATGGCCGGATTCAGGCAGGCGTCCAGCGCGAATTTCTGCTCGTCGTTGCGAGGGCGTATTCCGTAAGCCTCCCTGTTCTTCACCAACACGACCCGCCCTTTGCTCTCATCGAACCTTGCGCAGAGAGTCGTGTCTCCGTTCCTTACCTTGAAAAGCTGGTTGGCTTTCGGCTTCACCTTGCAGACGATCTTCCAGTCAACGGACGTGTCCGGGCTGTAGGCTAAGCTTTGGATAGCCTCCGGTGTGATGCCGTCAAGGTATTGGACCTCCCTGTTGGAGTTCTCGATCTTGTCCTCCTCGATCCTGTCGGTCAGGTAGTCCTGAACCTCCATTCCGGCGGCCTTGGCCTTCATCCTGAGGTTGATGTCCTTGGTGACAAGGGCGACGAACCTGTCAGGGTTGTTGTCGCGCACCCAGATGGCTGTCGCAAGAATCCTGTGGTCAGGAATATCATCGTAGAACATTCCTTTCATACTTTCAGGGAAAGGATGTCCCGGGTCTATCCTGATGTTGCCCAGACCCCTTCCTATCGGCACCCCGTACTTCCCGAAGGATTTCCCGTCAGTGATCCGGTCGATGTCCCTCATGAATCCTCTGGCGTTGAAAGCCAGGTTGTCGTTGCCTTTCTTGAATTTGTCAAGTTCCTCGATCACAGCGATCGGAATGACCAGATCGTTGTCCTGGAACTTTCGGATGGCCTTGTAGTCGTGCAGGATGATGTTCGTGTCAAGAACAAAGATTTTGGGCTTCCTGCCGCCCCCTCCTCTGCGAGGAGTTTCAGCATATCTTGCCATATGTGTTATTAATAATCATTTCCACGGCAATCTCTTTGTGCCGCTTGCAAATAAAGAATCTCAGTCTTCCCCTTCCGATGCCTGGCCGCTGAGCAGGGATTGCAATATGTTCGCGATTCCACCGCCACCGGTGTTCACCTTGACTTCTCCGGTGCCGGCCACCGGATGTCCGACAGGATAGTAGGCGATGTCCTGAAGCAGGAATTCGGCATCAACGTAGTCATAGTCGGAATCCTTGATCTGGATGATCGCTCCCGGAACCTCGGAAAACAGAAGCCTTACATTTTCGTCCTCTCCGTAGGCGCTCATGATTCCGCTGATGTCTATGTCGGCTCCGACACCGCCTGAACACATCAATTTCAATGCCGTAAGCAGTCCTCCATCGCTGACCGTGGCTGCTGAAATGGCGATCCTGTCTTCTATGAACTCTCTGACAACCTCATAGCAGTCAATGAAATAATCAGCGTCTCCGATCTCCGGGAAATTGTCTCCGTTCTGCCCTAATGCATCACAGAGAAGCGAACCTCCAAGCCGGAAGTCACACGAGTCAAACGGCACGTAGATGATCCAACTGTCCGGATCCGCGACCAGTTTGTCCGGAACCGCCCTACGTCTTCCCAAAACAGGATGCTCGCTGCCGAACGGAGCGTCATTTGGCAGGAACACATCGTCGTCTTCGTGATCGTCCACCTTTCCGCATGCCCCAACCTTGAATGAAGCCTGGCTGATCCACCCGCTTTCCGTGAATGAATACCCGCTCAGGCATATTCCTAAATCATTGATGTAGTCCGCCGTGGCTTCCGCTGAACAGTAGAACGCGGCCATATTCCCGAGCGGTTTACTGTTCCACTTCCATTTAGCGGCTATGGACAGATCCCCGAGTTTGAAGTGGCCGTTCATCCATGCCGCGTCCAGGAGAGACTTCGCGATCCGGCCCTTGGTGTAAGAGTCGGCGAACGCTGCCGGGAATGGCCTTGGCTCGTCCAGAAGCGAGATGATCGTCGTAAGGTAGTTTTGGACATTTTGGCCCTGGAACTTCTTAAGGGAAGGCGACGGATCCGTGCTTTCATCGACAATCGGCTCGAAGTCTTCTTTTTGTGAGAACGTGTCTTCTCCTTTTGCCGCAAGGCAGTCGTCAAGCATCTCAGCCGGAGTCAGCCGTCTGGAAACGCCGTCAATGATGTACTTCGAATGAAGCGCTGAGGTTTTTTCTTTCATTCCGCTAGAATATGTCCGTAAATTTAAGTAAATTTGAGTTCAGTTCAAAAAACAAGTACATCAGACAAGAATGGAACCATTTTCCAAGAAGAGTTACCAGAAGAAGGTTGAGGCGATATTCACAAGATTTCCCTCTGTTCAGAAAGTGCCGTTCAAGGATGCCTATAAACCAGGATTGGAGAATATGCTCCGGTTTGAGGAAGTCCTTGGCAATCCGCATGATAGCCTGCGGACTATACATGTGGCCGGCACGAACGGCAAAGGCTCTGTGGCGAATATGCTCGCTTCCGCTTTGGCCGCGTGTGGCCTCAAGGTCGGCCTTTACACCTCTCCCCACATCGTGGATTTCCGGGAGCGTATGAGGGTGGCTGGTCCGGACGCTTCGACAGGCTCAGCGACCGAAGCCAGGCGGTCCCTGAGCTCAGTCGAAGGGCCGACTGACGGATGTATGAGATTGGTGTCTGAGGAATATGTTTATGACTTTCTCTGTCGGTACGAGGCGGATATGGATGCCCTGAATCTGTCGTTCTTTGAGATCACGACAGGGCTGGCGTTCAAGTGGTTCGCCGATCAGAAGGTGGACATCGCCGTGATAGAGGTCGGTCTCGGAGGCCGTCTTGACAGTACGAACATCATAACGCCTGACCTTTCGATAATCACGAGCATAGCTCTGGACCATTGTGCCCTTCTCGGGAACACTTTGGAGGAAATAGCGTCCGAGAAGGCCGGAATATTCAAGAAAAATGTCCCTGCCCTTGTCGGGGAGTATCTTCCCGAGACGCGCCCCGTCTTTGAGGCCAAGGCCGTTGAGGTCGGCTGCGGGCTGACGTTCGCTGAGGATGTGGAACCTTCTCTGTGGCACAGGAGCGAGGAACTATTGAGGAATATGGATCTTCGCGGCAAGTACCAGAAGAAAAACCTCCGCACCGTGTTGGCTGCCATTGACATATTGATGAATATGCCGGAATATACCGGCCTGTCTGATTCTCAGGCGGTTGTCGCCTCCATAGTCCGTACGGCGTCAAGGATGGGCTTCCACGGCCGTTGGGAAAGGCTTTCTCTCCAGCCGTTCATCATCGCGGACATCGGCCATAATCCGGCGGCCCTGAAGGAGAACTTCGCCCAGTTGGAGTCGATGGTGGCGGAAGGGGAGTGTTCCTCTTTGATTCTGGTCTATGCCATCATGGCCGACAAGGATCTGGACGGCATAATGCCTCTGATTCCAGCCGACGCCACCTGCATATTCACGAATCCTGAGATTCACCGCGCGCTTCCGGAGAAAGAACTGACTGAGCGGTACAAGGCTTTCTGTGCGGCGAATGGCAGACCTGTGAACCGCATCTATGACGCTCCTGACGTGCGTCAGGCTCTTTTGATGGCGATCAGCCTGGCCCGGGAGACTTCAAGGAAGCCGGACGGCTCCCGTTTGTCGTTACCGCTGATTTATGTCGGCGGCAGCACCTACCTCGTGAGCGAGGCCGTGCAGATCCTGAAGTCGCTGCAGGTGTAGGTTTCCTTGTTAGTATTAATAAGGTCACTTCGACAGGCTCAGTGACCATGGCGATCGGTCGCTGAGCATGCCGTAGCGCCGGTGGTTCGACTGTGTTCACCAACCGTCGAAGCGGCATTGGCGCCAAAGCTCCTTTGCAAGATTTTTGCAGTCTTGGATTTAACCATAGATAAGCGATAACATTTTTAATGATGAAGACGAATATTCTGATAACCTCCGCCCTCGTGGCGCTACTTTGCCTTGTGGCGATAACTACCACCGCGTTTGTCAGAAAAGATAAGGACCGGAGCCAAACCAAGGACGGTCTTGTGCTGACAGACCTTTGGAAGGAATATACTGCCGCTCAGAACGCCGACCGCCCGAAAGAGATAATGGCTGTGCTTGATAAGATCATCTCGAAAGCAAAGGCCGGACGTCTGCATTATGATTTCTACACCGCCGCCGACCAGAAAAGGGTGGTTGCGATCAACCGTGACTGGAAGGTGCGCGACGAGTATGAGACGTGGCTGGACGAGGAGGTTGAAGGATATGCCGAACCGATCGTGTCGTTCCACCACAATGTGTCAAAAGAGAGTCCGGTCTCGCTGACGGACTATATACTTGTCAATAAAGTTCGCCTTCAAGCGGCAAGGAACAGTGCCTTCTATGGCGATGGGCTGGATGACCTTTGGACGGGAATGATCAAGGATGATTATGAATATGCCCTATGGGTCCTTGCCGTCGTCAAGCGTTCGGAAAAGGCTATGTCTCTTCTGAATGAATATGTTGGTGACTCTTACCCAAAGGCCGCTTACCTTGAATACCGCAGGATGGCTGATAAGGATTATGAATACAATGATGAAGGACGTGCCGAGAAGATCGTGGCCGCCCGTTCGTTCGCACGGAAGTACGATGGGCAGGCTATGTCCCTGTACGGCAAGGCCATTGTGCTAAGAGGTCAGTTTGACAGCCTGTTCAGAATTAGCGAGTCATCCGCTGTCCTTCGACACTTCGGCAAGCTCAGTGCGCCGCAGGCTCAGGGACCGGCGGTTTCGGTGGCTGAACCTGTCGAAGCGACGCTTGAAGCCTCTTACAGAGATCTCTACAAATCCTGCCGGTTGGCCGAGAAAGAACGTCTCACATATTCAAAAGGCATAGACAAGGAAATCGCCGGAAAGATGAATGATTTCCAACTGTTGATGGAATCGCTTGACAGAAAAGAGATCGGGATATCTTTCGGGAAAAGTGCGGCGGTCGTTACCCTTCGTAATCTGGCCAAGGCCGAAGTGGAGTTCATCCATGATGCAAAAGATGCCAAGCCATTGATTCGTAAGGTTGTAAATAATCCAAAGAAGAGTTTTTATGTTCAGGACACGGTGAAGGTCGAACTCCCGAAATGCGATGATGGTGACTACATATTCACCGCAAGGAACGGAAAGGTTGCATCAAAGGCGAAATGGACAAAGAGGACTCTTTCCATCGCGCTGCGTAAGGATCGCGAGAAATTTCGTTTCTATGTTGCTGACTATATGACCGGAGAGCCGGTGGAAAAGGTTGATCTTGAGTTATCCCGATCCGGAAAGCCTGTTGCGGTGGTTAAGGATGTGACGCTTTGCAAGGATGGCTTTACACCTTTGCCAAATGTGATTGTGGACAGCTTGAAAGATGGCGCGACCAGCTATCTGGTTGCATCGTACCGGGATCAGGACGGATTCCTTCGCAAGACAGAGGAGCATTACATCTACGGAAACTCAGTCTATTCCTCGGATAAGAATGAAGATTCCAGAACTTTCTGCGAGATATTCACTGACAAGTCGGCCTACAATCCTGGAGAGAGGGTGGAGTTCAAGGCTGTCCTCTACAAAGGCGATAGGAGAAAGAGTCTGCATGCCGTCGAGGCTGGCATCAATGTGAGGGCTGAACTGCTTAATAATGAGGGTGAAGCTGTTGAAAGCAAGGAGTTGACCACCAATGAATATGGCTCTGTGGCCGGGGCGTTTGACATCCCGTCCGGCGGACGGAACGGAAGTTTCAAGGTAAGGGTCTCTTGTGAGGGCGTGAATGTGGCCAAAAGGATTGTTGTTGACGAGTTTGTCCTGCCGACCTATGACCTTTCATTTAACAAGACCGACAGGCTTTTCATCATCGGTGACACGGTTGAGGTGACCGGCAAGGTGTCCAGTTTCAGCGGACATCCGATGTCTGCCGCGTCTGTGACCTATTCTGTAGGCAGACAAGGAAAAATCAAGGCCTCTGGCAAATTGCCGCTGGATGCGGACGGATCGTTTACGATCCGCTTTGCAACCGATGACAATGATGATATCGGCCTCTTTGGTGTGACTGTCAAGGTCACGGATGCGACAGGGGAGACAAAGGAATTCTCCAGGCTGGTCTCGGCTCTGAAATATTTCAGCCTTGCGCTCGATGTGGCAAATGCGTCCAAGGGTGACATCTGTCCTTCGGATGGCGCGTGGCGCGGCACTCCTTTTATGATTTCGGGGGAAAGGGCTATTGTGTCGTTCGGAATCAAAGATTTGAGAGGCAATGTGGTTAAATCTCCGATTAAGATAAAATATTCATTGTCGGATGATTCAGGGAAGAGTTTCGCTTCCGGAGAGACATTTTCCGGTAAGTCGGAGGAACTCACTCTCCCGGCCGCCGGAATGTATATTCTGAAAGTCAATGCTGAAATCGTCAGGGAGGACGGACGTAAGGCTACATCTCGTACTACATTGATGATGCTTCGTGTCGATGATTCGGCCACCGTGCTCGACGCCAAGGTCAAGAACATTTTCAAACTGGTGGGGGACTGCGCTGACGGTATATTGAACACTGGAGAGGACATCAAGGTTCAGTTTGGTGTCGGAGAAGGACCCGTCTGGGCCATAGTGGAACTGTTTGGCGACAAACGCCAGTTGCTTGAACACAAGATGGTTCATCTTGACGGCAAGGTGGGCGAGACCGGTTCTTTGACAGAGATTATATATAATTATAAGGAAGAGTACCCGGATGCTGTCCGGCTGATGGTCTTCTATTTCCGTGACGGGGCGAGATGTCTGTTCGATCAGGAGTTCAGACGTGAGCGCAAGGCTCTTGAGTTGCCGTTGGCATTCTCTTCGTTCACGGACAAGGCTTTGCCTGGGACGGAATATTCATTGACCTTGAAATCCATTCCTGGTGTCGAGGCTGTGGCGACGGTATTTGACAAGAGTTCGGAAGTGATTTCGGCCAATGACTGGACGGAGGTGCGCTTGACATGGGCCGGAGCGGAGGATGTTTACATCTCAAGTTCCACAGGAGGAGTGCGTGGCCGGATGGCATACGAGGATGAAATGTTTGTAGGAGCCGCCCCTCGGAATGTGCGTGTACGTGGATTGGGCAGGAGCAACGCTGCCGCGAGAATGGCTCCGATGGCGGACAGTGCGGAAGGAATTGTCCTTGAGGAAGAGGATGAAGAAGCTATCCCGTGCATTTTGATGACAAAAGAGCAGGCGCAGGCTTATGCGGAAGGACCCGGCTTGAATGTCCGCAGGAATTTCTCCACCACGCTTGCGTTCGAACCGTTCCTCCGCTCGGATGCCGACGGGAATATATTCTTGAGATTCAGGACTTCCGACAAACTTTCGACTTTCGCCGTGCAGGTCTGGGCGCACACTCGGGAGATGCTCAATGCTTGTGTGCGTAAGGAGATGGTGGTGACGGTCCCGGTCAAAGTTTCCGTGGCTGAACCTAAGTACCTTTATAAAGATGATAGGTTTGTGCTGCACGCCACTGTGTCAAACGGCTCTGATAAGGAAGTGACAGGGACGGCGGTTCTGCAATCATATTCATCGAAGGATTATGAGGGGACGAAGCCGTTCGCCTCGTTGTCCAAGAAGGTGACTGTTCCGGCAGGCGGTTCCGCGGAGGTCGCTTTCGATGTCAATCCTAAAGAATATGAGGAGCTTGGGTTGAAGGTGGTTTTTGCCGATGATGCCAAGACATTTTCAGACGGTGTTTTTGTCAGTCTGCCGGTTCATGATGCGAAGCAGAATCTTACTGAGTCCCATTCGGCCGTGCTGCTTGCCGGGGCTGACAAGGCCTCGCTTGTCAAACGTCTGGAGGCGGAGTTCACAGGCACGACCTCCAAAGGCGCTGAGATCAAGGAATTTGACATCCGTCGGATGATTGTTGGCGCGGTTCCGTCCAAGGTCGAGCCTAAAGGCAAGGATGTCCTGTCGCTGACAGAGGCGTTGTACGTCCGTAGGGTCGCCGCGTCTCTTGGCGCGAAGGTTGAGGTTGAGATGTCCGATGAGACCCTTCTGGAGAGGATTATGTCTTGTCTGAACGCCGACGGCGGCTTCGGATGGTTCGATGGGATGCGCTCCTCTCCGGTCGTGACCGCTGTCGTTCTGGAACGTCTTGCAAAGATGCGTGATGCCGGCTTTGATTTCGGCGGAATCGACTTGGCGGGGTCTGTCAAGTGGTTGGATCGTAATCAGTTCCTGCGCGGAGCGGCGGTTCCTCACTGGTGTGGCTGGCTGTCAATGGAGCAATATGTCTATGTACGCTCACTCTACTCATCCGTGCCGTTTGATGTCTCACCGCAGACCAAAAACGACAAATCTGAATATGCCCGTAATTTCAAGGAGTTCAAAAAATTAGTGAAGGACTATCTTGTGCCTTCTGTAAAGGATGGCCGTGGACTGGATGGACAGATTCTTGCCAAGTCCCGCAGGATCAAGACTTTGGCTAATCTGGCGAACAATGAGGGCGGTTTGGCTTTGGCTTCCGCTTGGGGCTTGAAATTCTCCGCTGAGTCAAAGATGAACCAGTCGATGGCCGCTGATGTCCAGTCGCTTCTTGAATATGCTGTCCGGCATCCGGATGGCGGTTGGTATTATCCTAACGCCGTGATGCCGTTCAGAGGACTGCTTGAGAGCGAGGTGTACGCACATTCTATGCTTTGTGATTTGCTGTCAAGTGAATATGTGGATGCCGCCCTTCGTCACTTCGGCAAGTTCAGTGCACCGCAAGCTCAGGGATCGGCGGATTCGGTCACTGAGCCAGTCGAAGTGACTGCAAGGCAGATCGCCGACGGCATCCGACTCTGGCTGATGCTCCAGAAAGAAACCCAGAAGTGGGATGAGGATCCAGCCTTCGTCGATGCCCTTAATTCCGTACTGACCGGTTCGGCGGACATCCTTGCCACAAAGGTCGTGAGCATGACAAAGACATATTCAACACCATTCTCCAAGGTCAAGGCCGCAGGCAACGGTTTTACCATAGAGCGACATTTCTATAAAGAGGTAAGAGGTGAAGGCGGAAAGGCGGAGCGTCTGGAGATATTCCCTGAAATGAGACTCGGCGTTGGCGACAAGATCACCGCTGAGTATCAGATTTGGAGTCAGGAGAACCGTAGTTTCGTGAAACTGACCGCACCACGAGAGGCCGCTTTCCGTCCGGTCAATCAACTTTCAGGAGCTTACGGTTGGTGGCTTCGTCCTCTTTCCGTGAATGGAGTCTGGTCAATCACCCCTCAAGGCTACCGGCACGTCAAGGCAGATCGTACTGAGTATTATTTTGATGTCTATCCGGAGGAGAAATCCACAGTGACTGAGGACTTCTTTATCACACAAGAAGGAATTTTCACGGCTCCTGTCGTTACGATAGAATCATTATATGCTCCTCATTACAGGGCTAATGCTGGGTATGCTGGAGCTATGAGAACATGTTATTGAATAACAGGTGTTTGATTCGCGAATGCCAGAAATAATCCATCTTGCATCCGGGCGGGAGTGTCTGCCCGGATTGGTCTTGAAAACCACCGGATGTTAAAAAAATCAAAAAAAACTTCAAAAAAGTTTGCAGTAATCAAAAAAAGTAGTACCTTTGCATCACCCGAACGATGAACAACGGGACAACGATTCGGGAGCTTAGCTCAGTTGGTTCAGAGCGTCTGCCTTACAAGCAGAGGGTCGGGGGTTC
>CAVKML010000026.1:0-40929 GCA_963657715.1 uncultured bacterium
GATGCAGACTTGCTGGCACTGTTCATATTCATTTCCGACAGGTAGTAGAAACGGTTGGAACTTGAGCCGATGTTATCGTTGCCGACCAGACCGTAAGAGTAGCGGAGCTTGAGGTTGTTGACATACTTGGTGGCAGGCTTGAACCACTTCTCGTTGGACATCATCCACGCAAGACCGGCTGATGGGAAGAATCCCCAGCGGTGGGACTTGTGGAAACGCTCCGAGCCGTTGTAGCCGAAGTTATATTCAATGAAATACCTCTTGTCGAAGCCGTAGGTGAAACGTCCTGAAAGTCCGGCGTTGCGCGAAGGCAGGGACAGCTGGAGGGATCCGGCGTTGGCGGTAAGGGACTCGCTCGCCGTGAGAACCAGAAGTCCCGTCACGTCGTGCTTGCCGAAAGAACGGTTGTAGTTCAGACGGGTCTCGGAGTACATGGTGTTCTTCACCGTCTTGCCGCTCTCTGAATATGTCAGGTAATCGGTACCGCTCTCGTTGATACGTCTCACGTGGTACTCTCCTGTGTAGGAGTCGTACCTGTCCAAGGTGTACCAGTAAGGGTTGAATTGACGGTTGACAGTATATTCTGACAACCTTGTAAGGTTGAACAATGTCATAAACGTCAATCCCTTGGTGATGAACTTAAGGTCTTGGTTGAGTTCGACCGCGGCGATCATCTGGGAGCGCTGGTAGTTCTTGTAACCCTTGACGAGGTTGGCGTAAGGGTTGATGTAGGAACCGTCCTCGTAGTTACCGAACATGATGTGCTGGATGCCGACGTGTTCGTCGTCAACCGGGTAATAGGCCGGGAAGAGCACAGGGTCGGAGTGCATGACCTGACGGTAAACGTCGCTACCTCCGTTCAGAGGGCCCTGGTAATCACGGAAGTTACCGGTCAGGCGGACCGCCAGCTTTGTGGTAGGAGTGACGTTGATGTCCACGTTGGAACGCAGGGTGTAGTTCTTGTCGTCGATATTGTTGTTGAAACTGTTTCTGCTATCGACCTTCAGCACACCCGTGTCCTCGGTGAAAGCTCCCGACACATAGTAAGTCGCAACCTTGCCTCCACCACGCGCTGAAACGTTTGCGCGGTAGCTTGTGGCAAAATCCTTGAAAAGCATATCATACCAGTCGTTGGCCGGATAGATGAGGCGGTTGGCGCCTGGCTTTCCGGTCTGTTCGATCTTGTCGTAGGAGTACTTCAACTCTCCGAGAGGGTCACGAGTGGAGATGGCCTCGTTGTATGACTTCATGTAGGTAACAGGGTCGGCAGGCTCCACCACATCAGTCGGAGCCGAGATCGAGGTCTCGACACGGGCGAAGATCTTCGCCGGACCTTCCTGACCGCGCTTTGTAGTCACGAAGATGACACCGTTGGCTCCACGGGCACCGTAAAGAGCCGTCGCCGTCGCGTCTTTCATGATCGAGAAGCTCTCGATATCATCCGGCTGAAGACGTGCGAGGTCTGTGGAGGTGAGTTCGATGTTGTCGATAAGGATGAGTGGGCTGGTGTTCGCGCCGAAGGTGGTGATACCACGCACGAAGAAGTCGGCGTTGTCCTGGCCAGGCTCACCGGTACGCTGGTAGGCGATCACACCGGCCACGTTACCGGCCAATGCGGTGGTGAGGTTGCTGGAAGGCACCTTGAGCGTCTTCACATCGACTGTGGAGATGGAGCCGATGACACTTTCTTTCCTCTGTTTACCGAAGGCGACCACGGTCACCTCATCAAGTTCGTTTGCCGCGTTCTTCAGTTTCACGACGAAGTTGGTCATAGTGCCGACAGGCAGGATCTGCGTCTCTTTTCCGAGACACTCGAACTTAAGTTTGTCAGTCGGCTTGACACCGGTCAGCTCGAACGAGCCGTCAAGGTCGGTCATCACACCTCGGGTAGAACCCTCGACGGAGACCGTCGCGCCCGGCATGGGCTCGCCTGTCTCCTCCTCGTAAATCACACCTTTGACAGTCTTGGTCTGTGCCAAGGCCACCACAGTGGTAAGGATTAGCGCAAGCGTCATTGCGATCTTTTTGAAAGACATAAACGTTTTTATAAATTTTGTTGTTTAATTAAAGTGCTATCTATCTTTACTTTAGCCATAAACCTTCACTCCTCTATTGCAAACCGATTTAATAAATCCGCAGCAATTCACACTTTGCGGGTAGGAAAGACAAATTTAGAGACTTTTTTATAAAAAACAATAGATTTCGTATATTTGGAACATGAAATCTAATTGGTTACACGCAGGTCTATCCCTGCTTCTCTGCGTCGGAGCAGCCGCGCAGCAGCCTTCGTCAAAGGCGGGTTATGTCGATCCTTTCATCGGAACCGACGGAATGGGACACACTTTTCCTGGAGCGTGCGTGCCTTTCGGAGGAGTGCAGCTGAGCCCTGACACGGACACTATCCCTCACAATGTGAACGGCAAATACCAGCCTCGTGTCTATGAATATTGCGCCGGCTACCGTTATTCGGATCCTACTATCGTCGGCTTCAGCCACACGCATTTCAGCGGCACGGGACACTCCGACCTCGGAGACATCCTTCTGATGCCGACCACCGGAACCCTGAAACTGAATCCAGGCACAAGCGACAACCCTGACAGCGGCTACCGCAGCCGTTTCTCGCACGACACGGAGAAAGCCTCGGCGGGTTACTACGAGGTTGCGCTCGACGACTACGGCGTGAAGGCCCGTCTGACCGCCACCACCAGAGTTGGAGTACATGAATATTCATTCCCTAAAGGCGTTGATGGTCAGGTGATTCTGGATCTCATCCACGGAATCTACAACTATGACGGCAAGACCCTATGGGCGGAGGTGCAGGTTCAGAACGACACCCTGCTGACCGGTTACCGCATCACCAACGGCTGGGCGCGTACCAACTACACCTACTTCGCGATCTCTTTCTCGCAGCCTATTTCCGAATATGGTTACACGGATTGCGAGAAGATTAATTATAAAGGAGGATGGAGCAAATTCGACCAGTACCACAACTTCCCGGCCATGGCCGGACGCAAGCTGGTGGCATGGTTCAAGTTCGCCACGTCCAAGAATCCTGACCTGACAGTGAAGGTGGCCCTTTCGGCGACCGGAGCGGAGGGCGCGCTGAAGAACCTTGCGGCGGAGGCTTCCGGAAAGACTTTCGACCAGATCGCGGCGGAGGCCACAAACGCTTGGGAGAAAGAACTTTCCCAGATCGAGATTCAGGGGACCGAGGATGAGAAGAAGATGTTCTACACTTCGCTCTACCACACGATGATCAACCCGTCGGTCTATATGGACGTGGACGGAAAGTACAGAGGTCTTGACCACGAGATCCATCAGGCGGACGGCTTCACCAACTACACCGTCTTCTCCCTTTGGGACACTTACCGCGCCGAACATCCGTTCCTGGCCCTGTTCAAGCCGGATCGTGATCGTGATATGGTTGAGTCAATGTTAGCACACTACGACCAGAACGTGCTTCACTTCCTTCCTGTTTGGAGCCACTGCGCCAATGAGAACTGGTGCATGAGCGGCTACCACGCCGTGCCTGTGTTGGCCGACGCGATCACCAAGGGATTGGACATCGACCGAAACCGCGCCCTTGAGGCAATGGTAACCACCTCAAAGGCAAAGTGGTACGCCGGACTTGGGGAATATATGAGACTGGGTTACGTGCCTTTCGACAAGACTTCCACCGCCGCGAGCAACACGTTGGAATATTCCTACGACGACTGGACCATCTGGCACACCGCCAAACTCGCAGGTAATGACAAGGTGGCTGATGAATATCTCGCACGCGCGCAATATTATAGGAATGTGTTCGACACCGAACTCGGGTTCGCGCGCCCGAAATATTCAGACGGCACTTTCAAGAAAGATTTCGACATTATGCAGACGATGGGAGAGGGCTTCATCGAGGGCAACTCGCTGAACTTCTCGTTCCACGTTCCGCAGGATGTTTATGGCGTGATGGGATTGATGGGCGGCGAGAAGAAGTTCATCTCCGCTTTGGACGAACTCTTCTACCACGATCTTCCTGAATATGCCTACGCCACGAACGAGGACATCACCAAGGATTGCCTGATCGGTGGCTATGTGCATGGTAACGAGCCGAGCCATCATATTCCTTATCTTTATGCATGGACAAGCCAGCCGTGGAAGACGCAATACTGGATGAGGGAGATCATTAACAGGATGTATCGTCCTGATATTCATGGACTGGGAGGGAATGACGATTGTGGCCAGATGTCGGCATGGTACATATTCGGCGCACTTGGATTCTACCCTGTCTGCCCAGGAAGCGACCAGTACGTGTTCGGCGCTCCGTACCTTCCGTACGCGAAGATCGCCCTTCCGAACGGCAAGACCCTTGAGGTAAAGGCCGCCGGCGTAAGCGACACGAACCGCTACGTGAAGAAGGTTCTGCGCAACGGAGTCGAGTGCAAGAAGCTCTACATCACACACGACGACCTCCTTCAGGGTGGCACCATCGAGTTCGTGATGGCCTCCAAACCGAACAAGGCCCGCGGCCAGAAACCGGCCGACAAGCCGTACTCGCTTTCCGAAAAGATGAAGTAACCGCCACCAGTGGAGGGCAACCCTCTGTTCTACAATATATTAAAGTGAAGTCCTTTAGTCGACATCGACTAAAGGACTTCACTTTAATAACAGATTTCCAATCATTTACCCTTTACGGGGGTCAAATCATCGCAAGGCCTCAATTTGCACCGCGCTCAGCCCTGTAAACAGAATAATCTGATCTATAGGCATTCCGCCAAGAAGCATAGCCTTGGCCACCTCGGCTTTACCCTCGGTTCTGCCTTCAGTCAGCCATTTGTCCTTTCCCTCTTTGAGTCCCCTGCGGTAGCCCTGCTGCTCGCTGCCCTCAAGGTAAGGCAGCATCTCGTCCTTTGAAATCATATCACTGAAATAACTTTCTATCTGCTCGTCACTCAGGCCGCGGATGCGCATCGCCCCCTCCAACTCTTTGAACCAGGAGCCCTTCGCCACGGCGGTTCTTGCAAAGATACTGAAATTTCTGAATATCCTGCACCATCCAGCGACCGGGCTGTCATATTCCTCTGCGTAGTGCATGATCCTCGGAAGCTCCAGCAGATGGAATGTCATCTGGTCGCCGAAAGGCTCTCCGGTCTCAATTTCCAAAGTGTGATATTGGTAGAGGATCTTGTCTTCCGGCGAGCCAGGATGAGAGTCCTCGTAATTCATAATGCAAATGACCTTGACCGGCGACAGCACATACTTCCTGTCTCCGGCCTTCATCTGTTCGGTGACAAGCCTTGAGCCGTAATAGAACAGCCGGTCCCGCTGGTCGGAACGTGATGTCTTCTGCATCTCGCACAGGAAAGTCCGGCCATCGGATGTCTTGCAGAGCAGGTCGAAGACGACCTTCTTGTCAATAGGACCCAAGCCAAGCCGCTCAGTGTTTTGAAATTCTACAGACTTGATGCTTTCCTGCAGGATGTCGTTGAGGAGCAGGACAAGCAGATTCGGGTGGCTCTGGAACACATATTTGAAGGCCCAGTCGCAGGTGAGGTCGAGATACTCGGAAGCCGCCATCTTCCTCGCCATCTCGTCCTTCTCCTCCTCTGTCATGCTTCGGAAGAGTTCCCGCTTTTCCATAAGCCTGCGGCAGTGGCTGTAGCGCTTCCGGTACTCCCGTTCCTCATCGTCAAAGGACACCTGTCCGATAACACTGCCGTCCTTCTGTCCGGCCGCCGTGTCCTTGACCGTGGCGACCATATCTCTCGAATCCTTCATAGTTAAAGAATGATTAATGGTTAAACTTACTGCTCCGGAGACCGTCCCCGGAACACACTCGCAAGATCGGTATAGTAAACGTAAAAAACGAAAAGAAACATATTCGGATTATAAAAAACAGAAATATTTTCTTTTGCCTATGAACAAGCGTTGGAACACAGCATTACGAAAGAAGGCGGCCGGGATTTCCGGCCGCCTTCTTCTATAGGGTTGACTGAAAGCGGAATTACTTCTTGATGAAGTACATGCTGTCGGTGTTGCTGTTCTTATAGTTCGCCTGATATATCACATCATAGGCACCGGCGATGGAAGACTTGTCGGCTGATGTCGCCTTGACGCAGGAGATACCGCAGATGAAGTACCGCCCATTGCTGGTCTTCTGGCCTGCTCCGTAATACTGATACTTCAGGGTCTTCAGATCTTCGCTGACCGTGAACCAGAGCCAGTCGTAGTTGGAGTCGGAGAACGCCTTGTCACCAGGAGCGAAGTTGTAGTTGCCCCAAGTGTTTACACCGGCGCACTCCGGGAGATATACGCAATATTTACCGGCTCCGGCGGACTGTGCGGCACGGCGGTCGAAGAAGATACCGAAGTTGATGGTTCTGGCCTCGTAGTCGATTTCCACACAGGCATCCATAACGGACTCAAGGTACAGACCTTTGATTCCGATGTTGTTGGTGTGCTCCTTGCCGGAAGCGTCAGACAAAGTCTCCTTCTTGAGAGGTTCGCCGAATGTCACAACCGTCTCGTTCGCATTGTTGTCACCACCTGTTACCGTACCGTTAGGGTTGAACCTCTTTGAGTACAGCGTCCAGCTTCCCTTGAAATCGTTGGCCCCGATCTGGGTGAAGATGTAGGTGTGGCCGTTGTCAAGCACAACCTTTCCGACACGCACGCTGCCGGTCTTGTTCTCCTCGACAGTGAGGACACCGTCCTTTACAGTGATCCACTTGCTCGCGCTCTCAACCTTGGCATACACGCCAGAGAGCGTGTACGCCTCATCGCCGATCCAGTAGTTGAACTCCTTGGCGTCAACACCCTGAGCGATCTCGGTGGTCTTGCCGGCCGTGATGTCCGTGACCTCAAGAGCGTTACCGTAGGTGGTTGTCTGGATGTGGGAGATGAGGTTGGTGTTGGTGTACTCGCCACCTACAGGCCAGACCGCGATGTAGGCCGTGGCGGTGCCAAGATCCGCGTCAACAGTCGCCGGTACGGTGATCGCGCCTTTCTCGCTCTCCTTTTCAGGAGCTTCAAGAGGAAGCACGATGTTGTTGTACTGAGCGTCACTTCCGAGGGTGATGGTGGTCTCGCCGGCCTTTGGAGTCGTGTCTTCAGGATAGGAGACAACAAGCTTTACGATACCGGTCTTGTAAGCCAGCGACACAGAAGCCTTGCCGCTTGACAAAGCGCTGACAGGAGCTGTACCCATAATAACCTGATGGGCAACTGCATCCGCAAGGGTGCCTTTCTGGCTGCCAAGTCCTACAACAGTAGGAGCGGAGCCATAGTTCACGGCGTTTGTCTCTTTGTTGTCAACATAAACCAAAATGGTCTCCGCATCGTTCGGGACAGCTATGCTGTTGCTGAATGAAGCGGTCTTACCTTCAGCGGCCTCGCCTCTGAGAATCTGAGTCCTTCCCACGGATGTGCCGTCAGCCTTCGCGAAACGTACACGGAGGAAATCCTTGGCTGTGAAAGTGGTCTTCATTCCCTCGCCTTGCGCGGACGGAAGAGAGGCCTCGATTATCAAGGCCTTCACGGTTGCGTTATCATCCTTGAACTCCTTCACATCCTCTCCGTTGTCGCAGGCTGAGAACAATGCCATCGCTGAAAGAGCGCAAGCGAATGTCAATAATATTTTTTTCATCTGAATATAATTCTATTTGTGGATAATGACTGTTAGTTCCAGTAAGGATTGCCCTGACGCTCCTTTTGAGGGATCTCCCAAGTGAAGCCCTCGACAGGAATCTGAGTCGCGCTCCAATGATTGGCGCCACGCGCGTTCTGGACACCCCATCTCTTCTGGTTGAAGAAAGCCCAATCACCTTCTCCCCACATCTCGATGCGCCACTGAAGCTTGACCATCTCCATAACACTCTTGCCAGGCATCGTGTTGTCGCAGGTCATAGTGGTGGCTCCGTTAATTGTACGAGCCGCCAACAGCTTGTCAAGCAAAGCCTTGGCCTGAGCCTCCTGACCATCCTGGGCATAAGCCTCGGCCACCATCAGCAGGACCGCCGAGGAGCGGAGGTAGATGTTGTCGGAAGTGGTGGCGGCATTCGTGTGGTTTCCATAACCGATAGCGGAGGAAGCGGCCCATTTTAGAGATGTGTACTTCGGCATTGTGTACTGGTACCAAGTAGTGTCCGCGCCATCGTTGGTATAAACGTGGAAATTCTCGAAATCCTCAGGAAGGATGCACGCCTTGCGGCAGTCATCATCCGAAAGGGCATCATAGATGTTCTTGTCCACCTGATAGTAACCGGAAGGTCCACGCTTGAGAGTGTTGAGGCCTGCGTTGGTCCAGAAGATGTTGGACGAACCTCTGGCCCCTCCGAAGATGGCCTCCGGGTTCTTCTCAAGATTGTAGAAAGCGTTCTGTGTGGCGTTGAAGTCGGTTCCGTTCCAGCCTGTTCCCTGAGGGAGAGATTCTGTCACACCGGCACGGGAGTTCACGGAAGCCAAAAGGCTTGCGTTCATTCCGTAATCCTCAGCCTTGATCAGGTTCGGGAAGTGGCTCAAAAGGTCGTTTCCAGCCTCGATCACTGTCTTCCAATCCTTGCTGTCAAGAGCGGCGCGGCAGCGGTAGTATTGAGCCACGGCGCAGTCGATGTCGTAGATCTGGGTGGATTCGTTTCCGATCGTGTAACCGCTCTCTCCAAGCTTGGAGTTATGGAACAGGTCAACGGCCTCCTTGAAGGTCGTGTTGATCCAATCCCAGGTCTCGGCGACTGAAAGCGGAGCCTTGGCGGCGTTGTAGGCATAGGCGTCATAGATAGGCCATCCCTGCTTGGTCGTGGAGGTCACATCCTGAAGGTCAGTGTAGCGTTCCATAAGAAGCAGATAGCTGAGAGCCTTCATCGTCAAAGCCTGCGCACGGCTGGAAGCCATGTTAGGATACTTCTGGACACGTTCATCGGTGAGGAAGTCAAGAGCCTTGAGAGCCTGGCCAAGCTTATAGACAGGGCCAAGATAGTAACCATAGTTCTGGATGTTCTGGTCTGTTCTCCAGTATGTGTTGTTGGCGAGATTCTGATACCAGGTCGTGTACGTTCCCTGATTCAGCCGATCTCCCTCGACAACGTCGCCTGACTGGCAGAAACGACGGAACTCGAAGTTGGACTCCTGGGCGTAGCTGTTGGAATAGCCGCCGTTCAGGTCAGCGTTATATATGTTGATGTAGCCCGGCAGGCCGCTCACAAGACCGGAGAGTACCTGCTGCTCAGCCTCTTCGTTACCGCTGATGAAGTCCGCCATGTCATCATCCGTGAAATAGTTCGGGTTGGTGACATCCAGCAGCGAAGTGCAGGAAGAAAAGCTCAAGCCAAGAATAGCGACGGCTAAAAGACTTTTATATGTTTTCATATTTTTTCTCGTTTAATTTTAGAAATCAAGGTTCAAACCGATGGTGAGAGTCTGCATCTGAGGATAGATGAATGTGTCAACCTCTTTTCCTCCGATCGTGGAGAATGTAGGATCCACACCCTTCTGCCTTGAGAAGAGCAGCACGTTGTCAGCGGACACAAAGGCCCTGAGCGCGCTGATGTTGACTTTCTGGGTGAATTTCTTAGGAAGGGTATATCCGACCGTGACGTTCTTGATACGGAAATAGCTTGCGTCAAAGAGACTCATATCCGTGTAGTTGTGAGAGCCTGGAAGCAACGATCCGTCAAGATAGTAGCTGCTTGCGCCTGAGCTTGGGAACCACTGCATCGGGTAATACGCTCCAGTGTTGTCCGGACTCCAGGTGCTGCCGACAAGATCCTTTGACACAGGAATACGCTGTCTGCCGAAGGTTGATCCACGGAACAAGTGCTGTGAATATTCCATAGAGAAGAACTTGCCGCCGATCTGGTAAGCGGAAACGATGCTGAAATCAAAGTCCTTCCATCTGAGGTTGAGGGTAAGACCGCCGATCCAATCCGGAGTCGCGGATCCCACTTCGTAGTAAGATGCGTCAGCGGCCACGTCAGTCTTGACATTGTCACCCACCTTGTAGTTGGCGTAACGTCCGCCGTGTTCATAGACACCGGTGGTCTCGTTCATATTCACATCATAGTAAGTAACTCTGTGCCAGTAGAGAGGAAGACCGGAAGTCTCGTCCACACCGGCATATTTCGGCATATAGAGGTTGAACAGATCCTTGCCTTCACCGCGGAGGTAGAATATTCCTCGTCCTGCGTGGCTGGCTGTTCCGGCCTGGGCCATATCCTCGGTCTGCACGGTCCAGCAGCCTCTTGGAAGATCCATCGTCTCGTCATAGTTAGGAATCTGGTCAGCAGGAACGCTGAGGAGGGTTGTGCGGTAGTGGGTTCCGTTGATGCCGACGCTGAGGGTGAGATCCTTCTTGCGGATGATGTCTGCGTCGAGTTCGATCTCGAAGCCTCTGTTGCGTACCTTTGCGGCGTTTCCAAGAATGGTAGAGTAGCCGGCGCTGGCGAGAGGTGAGACTGACTGGTTGAAGAGAGAGTTGACAGTCTTGTGGTTGTAGAAGTCAAGCGCACCGGTGATGCGGCTCTTCAGTACGCTGAAATCAAGACCGAGGTCAAACTGGTGGATGTTCTCCCAAGTCAGGTCGGAACGGACGAGGTCGTTGCCGGTTCTGATCGCGGTTGACGCAGGGATGCCGGTGCCGCTTGAGCTTGTCTGCCAAGAAGTCACGGCGTAGTACCAATAGTGGTTGAGATAGTAAGAGGTAAGACCGTTGGAGTTACCTGTCACACCGTAGCTGGCGCGCAGCTTGGCGTTGTCAAGCCAGGTCTTCATCTCTTTCATAAAGCCTTCCTCGGAGAAACGCCAGCCGGCTCCGACCGACCAGAAAGTTCCCCAACGGTTATCCTTGGTGAACTTGGAGGCGGCGTCACGCCTGAGGGATCCAGACAGATAGTACTTGCTATCGTAGTTGTAGTTGAAACGGCTCAGGTAAGACTCTGTCCTGTAGATGTTCGTGCTGAAGCCAGGAGTCGTGGAGTTCTCACCGCCGGCGTTGACATAGCGGCCGACGAAGTTGCCTGCGATGCCGAATCCAGGAATCAACTCATAACCGGTACCGAAATTGAGATCCTCCCTGTTGAGGTCCTCATATTCGTGACCGACCATAGCATCGACATGGTGCTTGTCGAAGTCCTGGCTATAGGTAAGGATCTGCTGGGTGTTGATGATGCGGCGCTGGTAGGTCTTGATGCCGAATCCTCCGTTAGGAGTTCCACGGCCAGCGATACTGTTCACGTACATCGTACGCTTCCAGTGGGACTCGTCCATATTGAAGTTCACATTGAAGTTGAAGTACTTCAGGAAGTTGACATCGGCGAACAGACGGGTTGTCCAAGTGGAGATGTCCTGACGCTCGATGTTGGTCTCGGCGATGTACTTGAAGTCGCTGCCGTAAGGGCTGGTCGCAACACCGAGTGGTGAGTAAGAGGCGTTCTTGGTGTTCAGGATCTTGTTCCCGTTCGGGTCTAGCACAGGGTCACCGTTCTCGTCGATTGTGTAAACCGGCTCGATAGGCTGCCATCCCTTGACGTGAAGCATAGCGTTACCGTAGGCTCCACCGATCTGACGGGATCCCCACTTACCGGCCTGCGCGCGGGTGCTGGTCTTCGAGTAACCTACATTCGCGCCGATCTTCAACCATTTGAGAGCCTGGGCATCGACATTCATACGTCCGCTGTAGCGCTTGTAGGAGCTGGCGATCAAGAATGAAGGCTCATCCTGATAACCGAGGGAAGCATAGTAGTGGATCTTGTCTGATCCGCCGCTGGCAGAGAGGTTATATTCCTGGCGGAAAGCCTTCTTGAACATGATGTCGGCGGCATCTCCGTTGTAGAGAAGCTGCGCGTCCTTGTTGATCTTTCCTGTTGCCGGATCGATAAGGTAAGCACCGCTCATGGTCGCCGAAGCGTTCGAACCGGAGCCTGTTGTAGTGTAGATCGCCCCAGGAACCCTATAGGCCATGTTGTTGCCGAGGGCGTTCTTCTGGAACTGGGTCTCGCTTCCGTTGTAGTCGAACAAGTGCTGGCTGGCGAAGAGCCTTGCCTCCTCGTCCGTGTGGTTCGGAGTGGCGATGTTGGTGTAGTAGTTGCCGTTCGCGTCAACTCCCGGAAGGCCTGTTCCGTTCACACCGTAACGGTAAGAGTTGTAGATTGACTGCCAGGCATATTCATAGTACTCCGCGGCGGTGTCGATCGAGTTGACATTGTAGTTGCCGATGGAGTTCCATCCCCAGCGGCTCTGGAAGGAGATCTTGGACTTGCCTTCCGAACCTCTCTTGGTGGTGATGAGGATGACACCGTTACCGGCTCTTGATCCGTAGAGGGCGGTCGAGGCCGCGTCCTTGAGGACAGTCACGGAGGCGATGTCGTTAGGATCCAGCTGTGAAAGAGGGTTCTCGTAGGTGGAGTTGGTCTGCTGGGCCACACCGTCGATCACGATGAGGGCCGCTGCGGAGGCACCGTTCGTGGAGCTGACACCACGGAGACGGATAGCCATGTCGTAGCCAGGCTGGCCATCAACCATTGAGACCTGAAGACCAGGAGCCGCGCCTTCCAATGCTCTGGAAACCGTGGTTGTGTTCTGAATAGCGACGATCTCAGACTTGACATCGGTGATGGAACCGGTCACATCTTTCTTTTTCTGAGTACCGTAGGCCACGACAACGACCTCGTCAAGGTACCTGTTGTCGCTTTGGAGGACTACATTGATCACTGAGGAAGTTCCCACCTTGACTTCCTGCGAGGTGTAACCAATGCTGGAGAAGACGAGGATAGTGCCTTGCTTCACGTGAGGCAGGCTGTAGTTACCGTCCAAGTCTGTCATCGTGCCGGTCGTGGTGCCCTTTATCAGGACATTGGCACCGACACATGGTTCCCCTGTCTCATCCATGACCTTTCCGGACACGGAGGACTGGGCGAACACCTGCGCTCCGACTATCAGAAGCGCAAGCAATGCTGTGAATAAACGTTTACCCATAAACTGTTGTTTGAAAATAATGGTTTCCTAAATACGTGGTTTAGATAGATGTAGTATAAGGGGAAAGGGATAAAAGGTTTTCAGTGTCATTGTGCAGTCAGTCGTTAATTCGTTCAAAACGTTACAAATTTATAGCATCGGAATTGAACTTTTTGATAATATCTGACAAAAACACTTTGAAAAATGACCTGCGCAATCCTTTTTGCGCTCCTATAACGCACGACGTTGTCCGTTTTGGCACGCGCCAAGACGGCCACCGAAAAAGACCTCAGCCAAAGAATCATTGAATTTGCTTTATTCATCGGAAATCAGTTTCTTTGTGTGGCATAAAACGAAAGGACGAAAGATGCCGGAAATCATTATGAAACAAGTTCAAAAAAACACCGTGCTGACAATCATCCTGACTTTTGCGGGGATTGCAGGCGCGATCATGTTCTGTTTATGCTTTGTCTCATCACAAAAGTGGGTGTTGCCTTTCAGAGGACACATTGAGATGTTCCTGTACGATTGGGGGTACGTCAAGGAAATACTGATGCATCCCGGCGGCCTTACCGAATTGACGGCGAAGTTTCTGGCACAGTTCTTCACCGTTCCCGGAGCCGGAGCGGCGATCACCCTGCTCCTTCTTGCTTTGAACGCATGGATGGTATGGAAGATCATGGAGAGGACGGCATGCACCGGAGGAAAGTTTTCCGAAGCGTCAACTTCGGAGGCTGAGGAATACAAGAGGACAGTCTGGGGAATATTCCCGCTGTGCATACTGCCTTCAGCCTTCCTTGCGGTCTCCCTGTTGGACTGTTACAGTTTCTACCAAGGGCTGATCGCCTACGTCACGGCTGTCTTCTGCCTTTGGGAATATACTAAAATCAGAAGCGGCCGCATCCCTTTGGTCCAAGGAAGCCTGATGACCGTCGGACTTTTCTTCCTGTCTGGATCCGTCGCGCTCCTGTTCGCTGCGCGAGCCTTGTTGTTCGACATATTCATCAAGCGTGAAAAATCCTTTCTGTCAATAGTTTACCCCGCACTCGCAATCGCGCTTGGCCTGACGATGATCCAAACCGGAGAGATCGCCACAGCCATCGACGCCTTCACCCCAAGGATGTATTATGAGGTCAACATTTTGAATATGCCTGGGATTCACTATGTGAGCTGGGTCATGCTGTCGGTCTGCATATTCATCGCCGCCTGCTCGCGAAGATTGGACATCAGGTCCATGGCCGCCAAAGGTTTCATCTTCTTTCTGTGCGCGGTGGTGTCATTGTGGACTTACTCCTATTTCTGCGACGTTTTCCGATCAGAGGCCAGAACAAGGCTCTACAGGCTGGAATGCCTGTCAACCGATGGGGACTGGGACGAGATCATCCGTCTGCACGGGAAAGATGTCAGATCACAGAACGAGGCTAACTACCTGAATCTGGCATTGGCCGAGAAAGGGATCCTTGCTGAAGATCTTTTTAAGCACAGGCAGAACGGTCCGGCATCCTTGATAAATGATGTCAAGGCTCAGAGTGACATGGACTTGCTCAGACTCAGCAGGGTTCTCTTCGCGATGGGAAACATGGGAGCGGCGCAGAGCATGGCTTTCAATGCGAACCAAGCGTTCGGTGACAATGTCCCGTCCATGCTGGGCATGATGCTTCAGATCGATCTTATGAGAGGATCATATACAACGGCCGAGAAATATATCCGTCTCATGGAGAAGTCTTCCTCCCATTCGAAATGGGCAACCTCGCAAAGGGTCTTCCTGGGGAATGACGAAATGGTTGAGAAAGATGATGTCCTGGGGAATGGACGTAGAGACTTAGAATGCGAAGACGCGTTCGTGTTGTACACCAACCCGATGGACGACCTGTTCAGGATCGTGGATGCGAACCCGCATGATGAGAAGGCGATGGAATATGCCCTTTCCTACCTCCTGCTGGCAAAGGACATGGACAATGTCGTGGAGTTTGTGGATAAGCATTTCGGAGAGCCTGCCCTGAAGACTCTTCCGACCCCGGCGCAGGAATGTCTTCTGTTCTACTCGGATTACTACGGTACGATGAATGTTGACTTCGCGATCAGCCACGGAATGCCGTCGGAGGATGTCAAGCGCAGACAGGCCTACGATCTCAACTGGATCCTTGCGCACGGAGTGACGGAGGAGAATCTTGCCCGATTCAAATCTTTCAAAAGAAAATACGGCAAGGCCACCCAAGGCCAAAACCCAAAATCCGCGATGAGCGCTTTCCGCGAGACATTCTGGTACTATCTATTGTTTACTCAAATTACTGACAATTAATGAATATCACATCATTCATAAGGTCGCTTCGACAGGTTCTGCGACCATCCATCAAAGGAATCTTGATATCAACCCTATTCCTGGCCGTTTCCTGCGGACAGAAAATCAACGTTTCTGGAAGTACGGAGGAGTGTCCGGAAATATTCCCGGATTACGCCGGTGTCACCGTTCCTGCGAACATCGCCCCGCTGAACTTCTCCTACCTTGGCGACGAGCCTGCCGCATTGATTGTCGAGGGGAAATCCGGAACCAAGCATATCGTTGGACACAAAGGTCTGTTCTCATTTCCGATGTCATATTGGAGAAACCTGATGGAAGAAAACGCCGGCTCGAACATAAATCTTACGGTGACGGTCAAGCGCAACGGGAAATGGATCGCGCTCAAGCCGTTCAAAATCAGCGTCTCCGCAGACGAGATCGACCCATACCTTTCCTACAGGCTCATACCTCCGGGCTACGAGGCCTGGAAGAGAATGGGAATATACCAAAGGGATCTGGAAACATATTCACAGACTCCAATAATCGAGAACTCGCAGACAGGGGGCAACTGTGTCAACTGCCACACTTATTGTCAAAGGGACCCTTCCAGGATGCTTTTCCACGCCCGGTCAGACTTTGGCGGCACAGCGATGATCCTTGACGGAGATGTCGAGAAACTGAACACGAAGACAGATTCCACGATAAGTGCTTTGGTGTACCCTTATTGGCATCCTTCCGGAAGATACGTTGCCTTTTCTGTCAATTCCACGAGTCAGAACTTCTTCAGCCACAACAAGAATCGCATCGAAGTTTACGATTCGGCCTCCGATGTCATCGTGTATGATGTGGAACGACATGAGATAACATGGTCGCCTTTGACCCGCTCGGAGGATTCATTCGAGACATTCCCGACCTTCTCGCCGGACGGCCGCAGCCTCTACTTCTGCTCTGCCAAGGCGGTCTCTCCGATGCCGCAGGAATATTCAAAAGTCAAATACAGCCTTTGCCGCATTGACTTCAATCCTGATGACGCGTCTTTCGGAAACAAGGTTGACACCCTCTACAACGGTGCCGGAAACGGGAAGAGCGTCTCTTTCCCAAGAATATCCCCGGACGGCCGTTTTCTGGTCTTCACTCTTCAGGAATATGGCAATTTCTCCATCTGGCACAAGGATGCCGACCTTTGGGCCATGGATCTGTCCACAGGAGAGATTCATCCGCTTGACGCGGCGAATTCCGAAGACGTGGACAGTTACCATTCGTGGAGCGGAAACAGCCGCTGGCTCGTGTTCAGCAGCAGACGTATCGACGGTCTATACACAAGGCCGTTCATCTGCCACATCGACGGTGACGGCCAGGCCTCGAAGCCGTTCCTCCTCCCGCAAAAAAATCCGCTTGATTACTACGCCGACCAGATGGTCTCCTACAACATCCCCGAATTGATGGAGCGCAAGGTCAACGTAAGCCGGCACAAGATCGCCAATGCTCTCCGGAACACTCCTGGAACTGACATCACCGTAAAAGGAAAGTGACCCAGGATTTCCGCCAGCTTATGTCGCCAAGATGAAACCTGTGAATGTGATATGATAAAAAAAGCGCCGGCCTGGATGGGCCGGCGCTTTCGCATATTCATTGATCAAAGATTATTTCTTTGATGATTTGGCTGTGCCATTCTTGGCGGCAAGACGCTTCTGATCCCACATTGTGGCATCGTACATCACTGGAGTACCGATGAAGATTGAAGCGTAGGTACCGATGCAGATACCAAGGATAAGGGCTACCGCAAGACCTCTGATGGACTCACCGCCGAAGATCGCGATGGCGAGCATGGTGACGAGAGTGGAGACAGAGGTGTTGATGGTACGGGTCAACGTGGCGTTGATGGCCTGGTTGGTGTTGGTCCTCACATCAACATTCGGATGCAGGGTCCTGTACTCACGGATTCGGTCGAAGATAACCACGTTGTCGTTGATGGCGTAACCGATGATGGTCAGGATGGCCGCGATGAACGTCTGGTCAACGTCAAGGTTGAACGGCAGAATTCCCGAGAACAAGGAGAAGAAGCCGATCACAATGATGGCCGTATGGGCAAGCGATACGACACCGCCAAGACCCCATGTCCATCCCTTGAAACGGAAAGCGATGTAGGCGAAGATCACGAGCAAGGAGAGGATGACAGCGATGATGGCGTCTCTCTTCATGTCGTTGGCGATCGTCGGGCCGACCTTGTCGGATGAGATGATACCGTTAGGGTTGTCAACAGTTGACTTGAACTCGTCGATCGTGATGTCTTGCTCGGCGAAGAAAGGCTTCAAGGCATTGTAAAGCTTAGCCTCAACCTCGGCGTCAACGTCTGTTGACTCCTGATCGTTCTTGTACTGGGTAGTGATCTTCATCTGGCTCTCACCACCGAACTGCTTGACCTCAACCGCACCATCGAACTCGACCTCAGCGGCGCTGCGGACCTGCTCAGCTGTCACAGGCTGGTCGAAACGTACAACGTAGGTACGGCCACCAGTGAAATCAACACCGTAGGTGAAGCCCTTGGTGAAGATGGAGACAACGGAGATGACGATCAAAGCACCGGAGATGATGTAAGACCACTTGCGCGCGGCGACGAAGTCGATATGTGTGTTCTTGAGGAAGTTCTTGGTAAGGCTGTTCTCGAACGCGATGCTTTTGCCCTTCTCGATACGGTCATCAAAAATAAGCCTTGTGATGAAGATAGAGGTGAGGACAGAGGTGATGATACCGATGATCAATGTGGTGGCGAAGCCCTGCACAGGACCGGAACCGAACACGAAGAGAACGATACCGGTAAGGAGGGTGGTCACCTGACCGTCGATGATGGCGGAATAGGCGTTCTTGTAACCGTCGGCCACAGCCTTGCTCAAGCCTTTGCCGGCGGCAAGCTCTTCCTTGATACGCTCGTAGATGATCACGTTGGCGTCAACGGCCATACCCATTGTCAGGACGAGACCGGCGATACCAGGGAGTGTCAGGACGGCTCCGAACGAGACGAGAACTCCGAAAAGGAGAAGCACGTTGCAGAGAAGGGCGATGTCGGCGGCGACACCGGCTCCCTGATAGAAGAAGATCATGTAGATGAGGACCAAGAGGAACGCGATGGCGAATGAGATCATACCGGCGTTGATTGACTTGGCACCGAGGGAAGGACCTACAACCTGCTCCTGGATGATGGTGGCAGGAGCCGGAAGCTTACCTGACTTGAGGACGTTCACAAGGTCGGTGGCCTCGTCCGGAGTGAAGTGACCGGTGATGGAGGAGCTTCCGCCCGTGATGGCGTTCTGCACGTTAGGGTATGAATACACCATGTCGTCGAGGACGATGGCAATCTGCTTGCCGACGTTGTCGCTGGTCATGCGCGCCCAAACATTGGCGCCTTCGGCGTTCATGCTCATGGAGACAGAAGGCTCACCGTTTGAACCGTGGTCGTAAACGACACGGGCGTCGGTGATGACACCGCCGTCAAGTTTAGCCCTGCCGTCCCTTGAGGTGGCCTTGATGGCCACAAGCTCGAAGATGTTGTCGCTCTGGACATATTCAGAAGGCTTTACAGACCACATCGGCTTGAACTCGGCCGGGAAGATCTCGGCGATCTGAGGCATCGAAAGATACCTGTTGACCTTGGCAGTGTCGATCGCGGCGGCGAAACCGATGCAGGCATTATTGGTACCGGACGGTGTGAGCACGGCGAAGAGAGGATTTGCCTTCTTGTAGGCATCAAGTTCGGCAGAAACGTTCTGGTTCTGAGCTATCTCGGAGTTAAGAAGAGAATCCGCTCCCTCCTTGACGTCACTGCTGACAACCGGCTCGGCGACCTCTGTGGTGTCAGCTTCTCCGGCAAGGATCTGAGCCAGTTTGGCGTTGGCCTCGGCAAGATAACCGGAAAGCTCCTGGTTGGTGTAGGTCTCCCAGAACTCAAGGGAAGCTGTTCCCTGAAGGAGTTTCCTGACACGCTCAGGCTCTTTCACGCCAGGAAGCTCGACGAGGATACGTCCGCTGTTGCCAAGCTTCTGGATAGAAGGCTGGGTCACACCGAAACGGTCGATACGGCTTCTCAAAACGTTGAATGAGTTGGCTACGGCACTCTCGGCCTCGTCACGGATGACGCTGATGACATCGGCGTCCGAAGAGGCTGGGGTGATCTTGTCTTTCATCTCGTAGGTACCGAAGATCTGGGCAAGGTGCTGACCGTTGCTGACCTCCTTCCATGCATCCGCGAAAAGGGTGATGTAGTCTTCCCTGGAATTCACGCTGCGCTCCTTGGCGAGGGCGAGAGCCTTCTGGAACTCAGGATTCACGCTGTTGCCGGAAATGGCTTTCACAAGATCCTGAAGCTGCACCTGCAGCATGACGTTCATACCACCCTTGAGGTCCAGACCAAGATTGATTTCCTTGGCCTTGCACTCCTTGTAGGTGTTCCAAAGGAATACCTTCTTCGAAGAGATGGAATCGATGAATACCCTGTTCTGTTCTTTCCTGATCGAATCCAGATAGTAAGCCTGGTCATTTTCAGGAATCTGGGCGAAAGCCGCTGAGTTCTGGGCGGCCACAGCCGCCTTCTCGGCGAATTTCTCCGCTTTCTTCTCCTGGATGGATGTCACCGCTGTGAAGGAAAGCTGCCAAATGGAAGCGATCGCAAGCAGAATGGCGACAAGCCTTATCCAACCTTTACTTTGCATAATTTTACTTTATTTTATTGTTTTAATTTTTGCGCATAAAAATAGGGGTACAAATTTAGCATTTTTTTCTTAGAAAGAAATTATCTGCCAAGTATTTCTTATTTTTGCAGACGCATTCACCGAGATTTTTCAGAATGAGGAACAAAATATTCATCGGCATATTCACTCTGCTCGCGCAGATCACTTTCGGGACCGGCGTTTCCGCGCAGGTCTCCCCTACCCGCCTTCTGATGAAAGCGGATTCATCCAGAATGGCTTACAACTTCCCGGAGGCTGTCAAATACTGCGAGGCCGCAATCGATGTCCTTGACTCGACAGCCTCGGCAAAAGCGGAGGAACAGTTGCTGCTCGCCCGCAATGGTTTGAACATGATGGGATTCTGTAGTCAGCCTGTAGTCGTGGCCAAGCAGACGTTCCCGCTTCAGGACTTCCTGCTTTTCTACCCTCTTCAAGATTTCAGCTGGAGGAAAAGTCCAAACCAGCTCGACTCACTCGGAGGCGACAACCTCTCACGCGCCATTTATGTCCCGGACGGAGCCAAGGACATTTACTACTCAGCCAAGGACGAGGAGGGAATCAGGAACATCTACAGCACGCATCTGACTGATTCACTGTGGTCTGTTCCGGCTCTCATCAACGAGCAGATGACCAGTTCCTCGGATGAGATCTATCCGATGCTCTCTCCGGACGGCCAATCACTTTACTTCGCGTCCAAAGGGCTATACGGCATGGGTGGCTACGACCTCTATGTCTCACAGTGGAACAAAGAGACCGGGGACTGGGATGTGCCGGTGAACATGGGTTTTCCGTACTCGTCACCTTACGACGACTTCCTGTTTGTGAACACCAGCGACGGGAAATATTCCATCTTCGCGTCAAACCGCGAGTGCGGCCGCGACAGCGTCACCATCTATGTTCTTGAATATGACAGCATGCCTGTCCGCAAAGCGGTCACGGAAGTGGACGAGCTGAGGAATTTGGCGGCTCTCCGGTCGGCCGGGAATCCATCAAGAATGGACAACTCGGCGGTCTCCGATGACGGGCAGACGGACGAAAGCACAAAGAAATACATGGACAAGATGCGCGAGGTCAGGGCTTTGCGCGACTCTGTGGCAAGATTTGGAAAAAATCTGGACAAGATGCGTTCAGGACTGTCCGGCGCCTCCGATGAGGAAAAGGCCAGGCTCTCGGCCGAAATCGCCGACAAGGAAATGATGCTTCCGACGCTGAACAGCACCCTTAACGCCGCCGTGAAGGAACTCCAGAACATCGAGATGGACTTCCTTGCGAACGGGATTGTGCTCGACACCCGGAAACTCCAGGCCGAGGCCGACAAGGAGATTGTCGGAGCGGCTTCCGGCTACACTTTTTCAAAGAACAGTTACGGTCCAGATCTTCATCTGGACATCCTGAAGCCGAAACCGACTTTCGACTATTCATTCATGATTCTCCCGGAGGGCAGGTTTGCCGAAAGCAACGTCCTCCCGGACGGAATAATCTATCAGATAAGGATATTCACTCTGTCAAGGAAAGCGTCGGTCACCGACCTTAACGGCCTGAGTCCGGTGTTCGAGAGAACCACGACCTCCGGCAAGCGAGCCTATTCAGTCGGGCTTTTCAAATCCTACAAGGATGCCCTCTCGAATCTTAACAAAGTGAAGAAGAGGGGATTCCGTGACGCGCAGATCGATGCGTTCCACAATGGGCAGGTCATCGGTGTGTCCAAGGCCCGTGAACTGGAGTCCAAGGTCAAAACCCTGATGATGGTCAAGATCTACCCTGAGGACGGTCAGTCGCTGTCCGAGCAGGTTATGGAAGCCCTGCGCCAGCATTCCGGCAAGGATCTCATCAAGAGTGTCGAAACCGGAGCGGTCGTGTTCACGACAGGCCCGTTCGATGACAAGTCCCAAGTTGACACCCTTGTCGCCGCCCTGAAGGCCGCCGGTGTCGAGAACGTCTCCGTCACTGAATCTGTCTCGGAATAATAAGTGATCAAGATGAAAAAAGTCGGGAAAGTTCTTGTTGTGGATGACAACGCGGGGATCCGGTCCGCGCTCAAAATCCTGTTGCCGATGCGGTTCGAGGCGGTGGAGATCCTGCCGTCCCCTGCCCAACTGATCACCACGGTCAACACCTTCCAGCCGGACGTGATCCTGCTGGACATGAATTTCAACACGGACATCAACACCGGGAACGAGGGTCTGTTCTGGCTCAGCGAGTTACGGAACAACAACCCGAACCAGAAGGTGGTGCTGTTCACGGCCTACGCGGACATCTCGCTGGCGGTCGAGGGAATGAAAAGAGGGGCGTTTGACTTCATCGTGAAACCGTGGGAGAACGAAAAACTTCTCGCCACGCTGGAAAGGGCTGTGACGGAGAACCGAAAGAACGACCAGAAGTCCAATGAATATACCACCGGGCCGACCGGGATGTACTGGGGTACGTCACAAGCCATGGCAGAGATCAAGAAGACGGTCGAGAAGATCGGCCCGACGGATGCCACGGTGCTGATCACTGGCGAGAACGGAACCGGCAAGGATCTTCTGGCCAGAGAGATACACAATCATTCCGAGCGACGTAACGGTCCGATGGTGAGCGTGGACGCGGGAGCGATTCCGGAGACGCTTTTCGAGAGCGAACTCTTCGGCCATGTCAAGGGAGCCTTCACGGACGCTTACGCCGACAAAGCCGGGAAGATCGAGCTGGCCGAAGGCGGGACCCTTTTCCTGGACGAGATCGGGAATATTCCCCTGCACCTTCAGGCAAAGCTTCTGAGGGTACTCCAGAACAGGACAATCACCCGTGTCGGGGACACCAAGCCCCGCAATGTGGACATCCGCCTTGTCTGCGCCACGAACATGGATCTGCGCCAGAAGGTGCAGGAGGGATCTTTCAGAGAGGATCTTTTTTACAGGATCAACACGATGAGCATCCATCTTCCTGCCCTTAGGGAACGCCCGGAGGACATCGTGCCGCTCGCCGAGATATTCATTAAAAGATTCGACGAGAAATATCATCGCGAGGTGGAAGGGATCGCTCCGGAAGCCAAGGCCGCGCTGAAGGAATGCCACTGGAGCGGGAATATTCGTGAGCTCCAGAACTGCATAGAGAAGGCGGTGATTCTCGCGGAGGGCAACGATTTGACGGAAAAGGAATTGCAGCTTCCGTCAGAGGCTCTGGTCGAAGGAAGCGAGCCGTCGGTGGCGACCTTGGAGGAGGTCGAGGAGAAGGCGATCCGGGCCGCCGTGGAGAAATACTCCGGGAATATGTCGCTGGTGGCCAAGGCGTTGAATGTCAGCCGCCCGACCCTCTACAGCAAACTCAAGAAATACGGAATTTAGATTCTTCACTGCTTGCAGTGAAAGCAAGTCCCTCCCCCGAGGGGAGGGATTTAGGGTAGGGGTAACGTGAATTGAAGTGGTGGGCAGTCACCTCTGAACGTGAGATAAAGTTTTATACAGCAAGTAATTGCCTACCTGCGAAAGTTGAAGTTTATGAATATGCTTCCGTGGCCTCAGATAGCAATTCCGGCCGGCGTGCTTGCGTTGGTGGCTCTGGCCGCGGTGCTTCTCACGAGGCATCGCATCCTCAGGAAAGTCACCTATATGCTTGACGCGCTGGAGGATAAGGAGACCAATTTCAGATTTGACGAGGGCGGCCTTGGAAGCCGGAAAATCAACCGGACACTGAACCGAATCCGGACCATCTTCCTGAAAGAGACCGCGGACATCAGAGAGCAGGAGGAATATTACGGGCAGATGCTGGACCAGGCCAAGACCGGCATCGTCGTGCTGGAGTCCGGGACGGATTCAGTGCTTTACACCAACAAGCAGGCTCTGCTTCTGCTGGGCGTGTCATCTTTGAGCACACTCCGCCAGCTGGACATCATAAGTCCTTCTTTAAGAGGTGCTTTTGAGAAGGTAGAGGAAGGCCTTGACCAGAAAGCGTCGATATATTCAGAGAGTTCGCAGACAAACATTTCACTTTCAGCCACTTCCGCCCACATCGGGCGCAAGGACGTGAAGATCATCGCCGTGAACGACATATCGGAGGCTATCGAGGAGAACGAGTCGGAGTCCTGGACAAGGCTCATCAGGGTGCTGACCCACGAGATCATGAACACCGTCACCCCGATCGCGTCCCTTTCCGAAGCTCTTTCTGAATATGCCGGGACAATCACTCCGCCTTCTGACGGGCCGGACCTCAAGGCGGGTCTGGAGACAATCGCAAGTTCGTCCAGAGGCCTGATCAAATTCGTCAATTCGTACAGGGATCTGACCCATGTCGCCGTGCCGGTAAGGAAAGCGTTTTTCGCCCGGGAGCTCGCCGCCAAGGTCATCGACCTCAGTCAGCCTGTGCTGACCGCCGCCGGAGCCGTGGCGAAATTCGTGGAGAAGACCGAGGATGTTCTGCTGTACGCTGACGAGAGCCAGATTTCGCAGATTCTCATCAATCTGGTGAAGAACGCCGCCCAGGCCGGAGCGAAGCACATCGAAATCTCCGCCGAGATCGACAAGAGGGGCAACGTCATCATCAATGTCAGCAATGACGGTCCAGCGATCAGTCCGGCGAGCCAGGAGGAGATATTCATTCCGTTCTTCACCACGAAGCCCGAAGGCAGCGGCATCGGCCTGAGCCTATCCCGTCAGATCATGAGGATGCACGGCGGCACCCTCCGCCTAACCCGTTCGGACTCCGAAGCGACCGTCTTCACGCTCATATTCAAATAGAAAGCATTAGAATATCTCTCCGCCCCAAAGCATCTTCAAGAAATCTGCGATGTAAACGAGTTCCACATCTCCGGATGTCCTTGTGATGGGATCAAGTGAGACCAACATAAGCCGACAATCGGGATGCTCCTCCTTAAATGCCTTGAGACCTGCTTTATGTTTTGTCTTGATCAGCTCGCTAGATTTGATTTCTATCGCGACCTTTGCGTCACCTATCACGGCATCAACCTCTTGATTGTTATATGTATGCCAATATGATATCTCCTCGCGGCGGCGATAATAGCCTCTGTACGCTATGATTTCCTGCATGACAAAATGTTCAAATGCGTGGCCATAGTCATCACTGCCCCGCTTAAGATCGTGTCGCCCCATAAGGAAATTAGCAAGCCCGACATCAAAGTAGTAGAATTTCGGCGACTGCACGATTTGCCGCTTGATAACTTTCCTGTATGCCGGAATCTCATAGCCAAGCAAAGTGTCGTAAAGAATCTGAAAATATGCCTTGACTGTCTTTGCCGAGACTCCGCAATCTGTTGCTATGTTCGAATAGTTCAACATTTCACCGTCAGAAATAGCGGCCACCTCCATAAACCTCTCGAAAGCATCAATGTTCTGAACAGCCGCCTCATCCAGTATTTCCTCTTTGATGTACACATCCACATAGGCCTCAAGCCGGTCTGTCGCATCTTCGACAAGGTAGTGACGTGGAATCATTCCGTTCTGAACAGCTTTGTCTATTTGAAAATCTGTGACTTCCGGCCATACAAGAGGATATAGGGTTCGAGGTTCCGCACGCCCTCCAAGAGTGTTTGCCCCGGACCTTTTCAATTTTCGGGCACTGGATCCACTTAAAATGAAGCGAAGTCCTTTGTTCACCATCAGCCAATGCACGAGATCCAGCAGTTCCGGCACTTTCTGGATTTCATCGACTATTACAAGAGTCCCCTCTGGTTTTGAGGACAAAGCTTCCTTGAAAAGTTCCGGATTTCTCTTGAAACTCTTTCGGACACTTGGAATAAGCAAATCATAATAGACGGCATCTTGGAAACGACTCTGCAAAAGAGTCGATTTCCCCACCTGACGAGCGCCGAACAAGAACATAGCCTCATCAAGCTGTTTTTCTATTTCAAAAATTCTATTGTACATTTTCTATTAATAATGATACCGCATTCCCGATTTTCATAAGAAAATAAGGAATGCGGGTATAAAAATAATAAAGATTTAAAGAATCTGCAACAATAGACAAAATAGGATTATTCGCTCTTGAGGGAATCGACAGGGTTCATGCGGGCGATTCTCAGGGAGCCAATGGCGATTGTGGCCACGATAATGGCGAGGACAATGATGTCGGCGGCGATGAAGAACAGAGGGTTCAGGGCGATCTTGATCGGGAACTGCTGGAGCCAGTAATGGGCCACGAGCCATGCGCCGGCGTCACCGATAATCACTGCTATGACTGCCATCTTCAGGACATCCATCACAAGCATCGACACTATCTCTGAGGACTGGGCTCCGTTGACCTTGCGGACGGCTATCTCGGCGCTGCGGCGGTAGTTCTCGTCGCGGACGTAGGAGATGAGGCCGATGATGGCGATCAGGAGGGCGAACAAAGAACCAAGCTCGTAGGTACGCTTCATCTGCTTCGTGGAGTCGTACATGCTCGTAAGTGTCTCTGAATATGCCTTCACCTCGGCATCGCTGTCCGGCGCCACCTCCTTGATGGCTTTCTCCACCTTGCGCATGGCCTCCGGAGTGACCTCGTTCAGCTTGACGACCAAGGTCCTCATCAAACCAGACCAGTCATATTCCCCTTTCTCCTTGTCAGCCTCCGTGTAGAAGTCACGATTCCAGCACCAACGGATGCTCGGACGATCGTCCATGTCGGTGACATCTCCGACCACATAGTCCTCATAGACTCCGCAGATGGTGGCCTGACCGTGCTCCGAGATGTTGACAATCTTGCCCACGGCACCGTCCGACCAGTTGGCAAAGGCGGCCATCTTGGTCACAAATGATTTGCTGACAGCCACATCGTTCGGGCCCTTAGGAACGGAACCCTCGACAAGACGGAAGCCCATCATATCAAAGAAACCTTCCGTGGCCCCATATTCATCGGCGATGTTGAAAAGATCGCGCTCGTCTCCAGGAAGAGAGACATTGTTGCCGGAAGCCCGGTTAAAAGGCAGGGTATATGTCAGTTCGGCGGCCTCGACCTCAGGAAGCGCTCGGAGGGCGCCGGCGATGGCGTTCATTCTTGTCTGGTCGTAGGACGAGAATGACTCATAGACCAGATTCTTGTACTCGTAGCCGGGGTCGGTGTTCAGTACCTTGCGGTACTGGAAGCTTACGATCAGCACCAAGGACACAAGCACGGCGTTGATGGCGAACTGGAAAGCCAGCAGGGAGATCTTCCAGCGGCGCTTGCTCTCCTTGTAGCCTCTAAAGGCGCTGGAGATAGGGATTCTCGTAAACATCTGGGCCGGAATGATGGCAGAGATGAGGAACACAAGAATGATGATTCCGATGATGATCCAGACGGAAAGTGGGGTGATCAGATCCTGAACTGGAACTCCGAGGAGAGATTCGACAACTCCTCTGAACGCAAGGACAAGCAATGCGGCCACGACAAGGGAAAGTCCCAGATTGCCGGCTGTTTCCTTGAGAAGAATCTTGTTGATGTCCCAGGTCTCGGCTCCGTAGCATTTGCGGACTCCGACCTCGCGTGCTCTGCGGATGACATCCGAGATGGCCACGAGGACATAGTTCATTATGGAGACGAGCAGAAGCAGGATGGCGACAATGGACAGGATGAAGACCAGGTTCCTGACCTCAGGCTGAGAGCTGTGTTCTTTCGCAAGAGGAACGAGGAAATACCAAAGGGTGGTGCCGTTCTTTTCCAGTTCCTCCAGCGGCTGATGCGCTTTCTGCATCTCGTGGATCGCATCCTTAAGGGACGCGGGATCAACACCTTCGGCAAGTTTCACGAATCCGATGTAGCGGTCGTTGCCGAGCCAGTTGTTCAGACTCCAGGAACTCATCGTCTCAATGGACAGGATGACATCCGGATGGATGGAGCCGTTCTTCGGGAAGTCTTCGTAAACGCCGCAAACGGTCAAGTCAAGTTTCGGATTCTGCTCATTCGCGATCCGCCTGCCGATCGCCTCGTTGATTCCGCCAAGTTTCTCCGCGAAAGTCCGCGACACAGCGACATTCCCGTCCCATGATTTCAATGCCTTCTCCGGATCTCCAGCGAGGAACGGTCTGTCGAATATCTTGAAGAAGCATGAATCGGTGATGATGTGTCTGGCTTCCACCTTGCTGCCTTCTTCATCAATGATGAATTTCTTACTGTCAAACACACTTGTGAACCTTGTGGCCTCAAGCACTCCCGGCACCTCAGCCTTGAATCCAGGTGCCACGGCACCGCTGACCTGGCCGAAATCTTTGTCTTCGCCTTGCCGGGCAATACCTGTGCGAATCCTGTAGATCATGTCAACATCCTGATAGGCATTGTCGTAGGACAGTTCAAAGCACACTTTCGCGATCAGGATGATAGCGATCGCCATTCCAACTCCCAAGGACAGAACCTTGATTATCAAATCACTCTTTCTTCTCATAACTCACGCCTCCCGTGGAGGCCAATTATTTATCATTCAATATTTTGCTTACACATCCTCCCATCCGTTCCTGTGGGGAGGACACTCTATCATATTCCTAATCCTCAATCGTTTAGGCTCCACGGCCTTTGTGTCACATCCGGAAGGTTGCCCCGACGAACCCTCCGCGCTTCGCGCTCCGTCCCTCCCAGCCTACGGCTGGGCCCCTCCCGCTTATGGCCGCGGGTGGCCAAGGTTCGCTGTGGCAACCTTCCGGATGATAAAAACAACACCGAACCAAAATTCAAGTCCATATACTGTCACTTCGACAGGCTCAGTGACCGAAGTATAACATCTCGCACTGGTGGTCCCTGAGCCTGCCGAAGGGTCGAACCAGGTTGGTAAGCTTGTCGAACCACAGTGCCGAAGCGCTATTCCTTTTTCAGTTCTATGGCCGGGTTGGTGCTGGCGGCGCGGATGGCCTGCCAGAGGACGGCCAGGACTGCGATCAGGGCGGTGAACAGGCCGGCGAGGGCGAAGATCCACCAGTGGAGACCGATGCGGTAGGAATAACCGTTCAGCCAAGTGTGCATCAGGTACCAAGCCACAGGGACGGCAATAATGAACGCCACGCCGATCATCTTCATAAACTCAGCCACCAAACCCCACAGAACAGAGTTATAATCAGCGCCATAGACCTTCTTCAGCGAGACAGTCCTGCGCTCCTGCTGCATGTAGTACGAACTCATAGCCACCAGACCAAGAGCCGAAACCAACATGGAAAGGATTGTGAATATTATCATAATCGCCAGCACCCTGTTCTCTGAAGCGAACAGCGACTTGATGTCATCCTCAACATAGCTGGCATCGAATATCTTGTCAGGGTACAATTCATCAATGACAGCCTTGACCCTTGCGAAAGCCTCCTTGTGATCCGGCGTGGTCTTGATGAGAATCGTCCACGGCCACCTATTGGCAGGATATTCATCATACTGGTAGATCAGCGCAGGATGCTGTTCCTGCAGCAACGGCTTGATTTTGAAGTCATAATAGATTCCGCCAATCTGCATCGTACTGTTGGACTTGGTCGTGAATTCCGTAGCGGTCTCGTCTATTTCGAGAACCCCGTAGGCATATTCATTCAACCAGTAACAGTCCGGAGTGTGATTGTCATGCTTCTTCCTGATTCCAAGAATATTGAAGTAGGTGCTGTCGCCCTTGATCAACTGGAACGAAGCCTCTTTTCCACTCTCTGTGGACATAGTCCAATTGTTTGTCGAAAACATCGGATGTCCGTCACCAAGTCCCACGGCCTCCACGCAGCTTTCTCCTTTAAGTCTGTTAATAAGCGGGGACAGCTCACTGGCACGACCAAACTGGTTGCTGATTGTAATCTGATCCTTGGTGTTGTAGCCCATCGGAGCGCTGATCATAGAACGGATCTGAAGGAACATCGTGAACGCTGTCACAAGCATCACGACCGTGATAACGTTCTGAATGACAATGATGACCTTACTGTAAAGGGTCTTGGTCTTGAGCCTGAGTGTTCCTCGGACAATCTCAATTGGTTCGGCCTTCTGGATTATGAGGGCCGGCACGATGCCAGCGAAGACACCAACCAGAACCGTGAACAGGATGCAGACAAGCACGCTCACCGGAGAGATTGCCTTGAAGATCGAGATGTCATAGTTCAGCACCTTCGAAGCCGCTGGGGAAATGGCCTCGCCAAGCAGGACGGCGATGACCATGGCGGCCGCGCAGATGATGGTACTCTCGACAATCATTTTCAGGAATATTCCGCCTTTTGTCGCTCCGATAAGCCTTCTCGTGGCCATCTCCTTGGCACGGAAGCCGGACAGCGCCGTGGTCATATTCACATAGTTGAGGATGGCGAAAAGGAGCAGCAGGAAGCACATTCCGGCGAGCAGCATCACGGTCGTCTTGTTGCCAAGAACCAGACCGTCATTGTAATCCTCATTGCCGTCCGAAATGAAATAGACATCACGCAAAGGGATGATTCTCACGTCATTCTCATCTCCGCCATAGTCTGATAAGTATGTCCAGAAATTCTCTCGGCACCATTTAAGAATATCCCCGTGTCTGGCCGGAAGGTCAGCGTTCGGATAGGTCATAACAAAGCAGGTGGAAGACCCGGCGTTACTCATCCGTTCGTTGTTCGCCTGATTGGTGATCGTCATGATCTCTCCGCGCAGAAATATGTCGCACGGCTTGATGATGGAGTTCTCGATGTCCTTGAACACTCCCGACACCGTCAAGGTGCTCACCGTCGAGTCAGCGCCGTCGAAACGGATCTCACGTCCGACCGGATCCTTGTCCGCAAACTGAGCCTTGGCGAACGACTCGCTGATCAGAACCCCGCTTATTGAGGCCTTCCACTCACGGAAATCACCCTCCACAAGAGGAAAACTGAATATATCGAAAAACGAAGAGTCAGCGTATGATGTCCTGGCGTTCACGATGTTGCCGTCGATCTTGTACTCCTGCAATCCGTTGCTGGAATATGACGCCGACTTCTCGATCTCCGGGAAGTTAGCCTTCATGTGGCGGGACATCCAGTAAGCAGTCGAAAGGGTCTCTTTCTGGGCGATGACATAAATCCTGTCGGCGTTCTTGTTGAACGAGTCAATGCCGAGCTGGCTGGTGACGTACACGGCCAGAAGCAGGACAAACGCCATTGAGAGGCTGAGTCCCAGCAGGTTGACAGCGCTGTAAAGTTTGTTGCGCGTCAAAAAGTTAATGAAACTGTTCATATTCCGTTCACGGCCTCGTGGAGGCCAACTATTTGTTTTTCAATCTTTTGCTCTTCTATCCTCCCCGCCGTTTCAGGCATGAGGACATACAAGTATATTCCTAATATTCAATCGTTTATCCTCCACGTCAGTCTTTGGTTTTGGCGGAAGGTTGCCGCAGCGAACCTTGGCCACCCGCGGCCATAAGCGGGAGGGACCCAGCCGTCAGGCTGGGAGGGACGGAGCGCGAAGCGCGGAGGGTTCGTCGTGGCAACCTTCCGCCAATAAAATCTTAAACGTGAGGGCCGGCGCTTATGGGTATGTAATTACATTATCTACTGTCAAGTCCGTAGAGGCGAGTTATCAGCCATCGCCTTGTAATTGCCGACCCTCATGAAAAAGATTTTGTCAGGGCCCTGAGCTTGCGGTCCCCGAGCCTGTCGAATGGCCGAAAGGCCGAAAGGTCTAAGCAACCGTCGCTTCGACAAGCTCAGCGACCGCAAGCTCAGCGACCAAACTAAAGTTCGTTCTTAACGTCGGAGACAATCTGGCCGTCGAAGAGGTCGATGGTACGCTGGGCAATGGCCGCGTCTCTCTGGGAGTGGGTCACCATCACGATTGTCGTACCCTCCTTGTTAAGCTCGCTGAGGAGATCCATAACCTCCTTACCGTTCTTGGAGTCCAGGTTACCTGTAGGCTCATCGGCGAGGATCAGCTTCGGACCCGCGACCACGGCACGGGCGATGGCGACTCTCTGCTGCTGACCTCCGGAAAGCTGCTGTGGGAAGTGCTGTGCCCTGTGGCTGATGGCCATCCTCTTCATGATTTCGGTGACCTTCTGCTTGCGCTCGGCGGCCGAGATATTCAGATACCTCAACGGAAGTTCGATGTTCTCATAGACGTTCAGCTCGTCGATAAGGTTGAAGCTCTGGAACACGAATCCGATGTTGCCCTTGCGAAACTTTGTACGCTCCTTCTCCTTGAGCTGGCTGACTTCCGTTCCGAGAAGTTCGTAGGAACCTCCGGTAGGGTTGTCAAGGAGACCGAGGATGTTCAGCAAGGTTGACTTGCCGCAACCTGAAGGACCCATAATGGCGACAAATTCACCATCAGCGATTTCGAATGAAACCCCATTGAGGGCTGTTGTCTCGATTTCTTCGGTTCTGAAGACCTTGGAGAGATTGTTAACTTTAATCATGGCTTTAAGATTTTTTATTTGTTATTGTTTATATTCTTGTTTTGGCGGCGCTTCGACAAGCTCAGCGACCGCGACATTATATTCATTAATCATTTAGAAGACAAGCACATCGCTGTCACCGTAGTTGTCGTAGGAAGAGGTGATGACCTTCTCGCCCGGCTCCAGACCTTCGAGAACCTCGTAGAACTGAGGGTTCTGGCGACCGATGCGGATCTCGCGCTTGACGGCCTTGCCGCCATCCTTGGTGACGACGTATATCCACTTGCCGCCGGTCTTCTGGTAGAATGTTCCGCGAGGGATGAGAACCGCCTGCTCCGGCTGGCCGAGCTGAAGATTCAGGTAATATGTCTGGCCGGTCCTGATGTTGTCAGGCTGCTGACCCTCGAACTTGAAGTCTGCCTGAAACTTGCCGTCACGCACCTCCGGATAGACTTTGCGCACCTGAGCGTCATACTTCTCGCTCTGACGCTCGAACGTGGCGTCAAGACCAGGGATAACGCGATCAATGTAGTGCTCATCTATCTTAGCCTCAATCTTGTAGCTGCCTTCCGAGTTGATCTGACCGATCTTCGTGCCGGCCCCGATGTACTGACCAAGATTGGCGTCCAGAAGTCCAAGGACTCCATCGATCGGAGCCTTGATCGTAAGACTCTCCTTACGGCGGCGGATCAACTGCATATTCATACGCATATTGTCAAGGCTTTCGCGGAGGCTCAACAGCTGGGTCGAACGGTAGAGGCTGTCCTGCTCCATACTCTTGAGGGTAAGGTCGAGGTTCTGCTGCGAGAGTTCGTAATCTTCTTCGGCCTTGAGGTAGTCTTCCTTGGAAATCAACTTCTCCTTGTAGAGCTGTTGGTTCTGTTCGAAGGCTCTCTTGTTGCGCTTCGCCTCGGAGGCGTAACGGAGCCTGTTCTGCTCGTGGGAGAGTTTCTGCTGCTCCATGGAAATCATGGTGTTGCGCAGGATATTCTCCTTCTCGGCAAGTTCAGCCTCGGCGTTAAGTATCTGGAGGTCAAGGTTGTCGTTGGAAAGTTCAAGGATAGGCTCGCCAGCCTTTACGGTGGATCCTTCCTCAACGATGATCTTCTGGACGGTGCCGCCCTCAAGCGGGCTGATCTGGATCGTGACCATCGGCTGAACCTGACCGCTTACACGGATGTAGTCGTTGAACTGTCCGTCAGTGACTTCGCTGACCGTGATCGTGTCCTTGTCAACCCTTAGGGTCTTGGAATTGTCCCTGAACACGAGGTAGAGCACGAACACTACCACAATGGCTCCAAGCCAGTAAGGCATCGCCTTTTTTGTGAAGGCTGATCTCCAGCCTTTCTTCTTCTCGATTATCTTGTCCATAATTGTTGTTATTATCCTTTTGTAACTTGTTTACTTTTCTATCTTTGGCGGCCCTTCGATGGTTGGTGAGCTTGTCGAACCACAGGCTCAGGGACCGAAGGTCCTGTTACCGTTATTCAATACGTCAGTGCTTCAGCGGTTGCTTCGACGGGCTCAGCGACCGATGTCAACATATTCATTGATTAATATAATCCACTCCGTTGTAGTAGTTGACCACGCTGCGCTTGATGAAGTAGGTCAGCAGCGAGTTGAGCCGCTGGGCATTCGCCTCAAGGTAGTTGTTCGAGGCGGTCTGGAATTCTATCGGAGAAATGAGACCCTGTTCCAACTTTTTCATATTCAATGAATATGCTTCCTCCTGCACATCGGATTTTCTTTGCGCCTGAATGTAGGCCGCGGACGCTCCGTCACGATCCTGGACAGCCCTGCGTACCTCGGCTGAGATGTCCCTCATCTTCTGGTCGTACTCGGCTGTGGCCTTGGCGACTGCGTTCTTCTTCCTTGCGATGTTGCTGTGGCGCTGGAGTCCCGAGAAGATCGGAATATTCAGGGACAGCTGGACATATTCACCACCGTTGTTTTTGAACTGTGTGCGGAACGGGTCGGATGCCGAGTCGCTGCCAGGGTATGTGAAGTAGGTCGTGGACCATCCGGCATATGCGCTGAGCGAAGGAAGAAGCTGCCATCTGGCGGTGTTTAACTCACGCTTGGCATTCAGGAGGTTATATCTGGCCACGCGGGCGGCAGGGTTGTTCGTCTGGGCGAAGTCAACCATATCCTCCATCGCCAGAGAATCGGTAAGGACCCTTTCACCGTCAAGGGTTGACGGAAGTTCCGTGTCGATGACAAGTTCGTGATCCTCAGACCAGAACATCACGTCCTCAAGAGTTATCTTCGCATCGTTGAGTTTGTTGTTTGCCTCAACGAGTTGGTACTGCTTGTCAGCGAGGTTGGAATCCATCTCGACCACATCCGCATGGCCTTTCTGTCCGAGTTCCTCCTGGCGGCAAGCCTTCGCAAGAGACTCTTCAGCGACCTCGACCTGAGACTTGTAGATGTCGGCGAGCTGGCTGTAATATAGCACGTTGCAGTAGGCCTCCATAGTGGCGAGGCAGATGTCGGCCTCGATCTGGTCTTCCTGCGAATTGCCAAGCGCTATTGAGGTTCTGGAGATCTTCAGGTTGTTTACGGCCTTGAATCCGTTGAACAGTACGATGCCCGCGCTGACACCATAGCTGTTGTGGAACGAAGTCGTGGTGACGTAAGTGTTGGTCTTAGGGTCAACGGCACGTCCGAAGTTGTAGTAGGCGTAGCTGCTTCCGCTGATCTCAGGGGTGAACGCGTCGAAGATGGCATCCCTTCTGGCGAGGCGGGCGTCACTGTTGGCCGCCTGCTGGATCCTGACCTTAGTACTGTTGCTGATTGCGTACTCCATGCAATCCTTCAACGTCATCGGGTTCGGAAGCGACTCCTGCGCGAAAAGCGGAGCCGCAGCCATCATCGCGAATGTTATGAATATTGTCTTTTTCATATTCCTTTTATCTTTTCGGTAAAAGTCACAAGCATCAGGTATGCCAAAATATTTAATTAATTAACTATGAATATTTTAGCGATTTCAGCAATTCCAAAAAGTGTAAAGGAATTTAACACTGGGTGTAAAGAAACTTTACACTTCTCGCCGGTCACAGAGTCTGTGATTGACCTTACCAGCAATGCGGTTGACCTATGATGTCGCCATGGCTCTCCTCAATTCCGACGACAAGGCTGAATAGGCATCATCACCGGGTATTGGAGGCGAACACTACCCTCTACTTGCAAAACGCTGCCGGGCATTCTGGAAGAGCGGCATTCGCAAATATATTCATTAGCACCACATTATGCGACACGCAGCTCTGGTCTACCCCTCAAGAGGATGTCAGATTGTACACCAGAAGGTAACTATGAATGGGATCGAAAATTCGAGGACAAAGCCGTGGAAGAGGGAGATCACTGAATATTCCTTGCCGGAGGATGCCATGATGACCGGAAGTGTTGTGTCCATCGAGGTGACTCCGCCGGCGGCTATCGGGGCGAGCGGGCCGCCGAATTTCGCGAGAAGCGGGGCGAGCAGAAGCGTGGCCATTTCCCTTATGATGTTGGACAGCAATGCGATGGTGCCAAGCTCGGCCCCACGGTAACCTGTTATGAATATGCTGGAAAGGGAGTAGTAACCGAATCCCGAACCGACGGCCAGACAATCCGTGGCCGACCTTCCTGGCAAAATCAACGCGGCCACAAGGGCACCTGCAAATGTTCCGAGCAACGTTCCGACCGGAAGCAAAGCCATACGCACATCAAGGGACTTGAATCTAGATACTATATTCCTGTCGCTCCCCACGCCGATTCCCACAAAGAAAAGCAGAGCGCACAGGGCATAGAATGTCAGATTCCCCTCAACAAGTCTCTCAGGCACAGTTCCTGACAAGCCGACGAGGATGCCGAGAACGAAGAATCCTACTATCACCAGACTACCTTTCATTACTCTTTCTTTCCGGATTTAACACGACACCACAGAAGCCATGCGAAGAAACTACTCCCGGCAAGTGACAGCACCGCAATGAGCAACGCATCCAGTCCGAGCGACGGAAGCGACGAGATTATCTGCCTGTTTCCTCCGACCTCTACACCCAGAAGAAACAGCAGAGACCATATCAGAAGAGTCGTCAACTTAGAGACCCATCCGCAGTCTCTGTTTCTTAAAAGCCATCCAGAGGCGATTCCGGCGAACAAAAATAATATAACCGTAAACATTCTATTTTTATCCTTGTTTAAAGATAACCTATGAATCCAGAGCAGTCCCCTTCCCAAAAACCTTCAAGCCGCCAAAGCCACCTCGAAAAATCAGATCATCAGCATTATCCGACCCTCCGCCTTGACGAAAGTGTCCGGATAACGCATCACCACGGCATAAACCTGCGCCGAAGTCACCAGCTGCCCGTCCTTACGGATGTGCAGCTTACGCCTGTTGATGACATCTGCGATTTGCTCTGTCCTTAACCCGCCACCTCTCTCGGCAAGCACATAAAGTATAGCCTCTTCGATCTTCATTAATACAAGTCAAAATGGTTTTTCTTGAATGTTTTCACCTCTATCATAATCCTGCTGAAGCGGACACAACGACCGCACCGGCCTTCTTTGGCTTCGGGCATATGCAATCTCCCTCGCGGTACTTTTTCCAACGTGACCGCCAGGATTGACAATGAATATCTCATCGGCCATGTCAATCTTCGCCAGATGCATCTCTTCCAGCATTTCCTTCACACCGTCATACAGGACCTCATCATCGCCGCTATGTCCGAACAGCCCGACCGAAAACGACCGAAAACGACCGCTCGGCTATCATGAGTCCAATTCTTGTTCACCCTTTCTTGTTATCAACCATTGCTTTCCGTTGTCATCCTTCTTTATGAGACCTTCTTTTGCCATGCTGACCAACAAACGGCCAATCTTCCTTAGCTTTTCATCGGGACTGATATCTGAAGGATAGACATGTTGCAGAGTTTCAAATGCATCCTTACGCATAAAGCCCAACTCTCCCGCATTCAAAGCCAACTGCAAGATGAGTTTCCTGATACTATTCCGCGCAAGGCCGTTTACTTTTGTATAATGTCCCACCTGACGTGTCAATTTTGCCACAGATAATGAAATAGTATAATGAGGAGGGCGACCCTCGATAAGTCCTTTTTCGTGCAGCTGCCTCGCCGCCACCTTTGTTATCGGATAGTGTTTCTGTACCGCGTCAAGCCAAACACATTCTTTTAATGTCAAGGTGGTGTCCCGTTTCAACAGATCCGTATATTTCTCATCTATCATCTTTCCATAGATGGTAACACCCACATTACGATGCTCATTGTCGATCTCATAATCCGGCATCGGGAAAAATCGGTTGCGTTGTTCGGTATATATTTTCTTTATACCACGCCCGACGGTGTCTATCATATTGAAATTCACCATGCCTCGGCAGAGACACTCGTTGCGGTAGTGTTTTTGGGGTCCCTTGTGTTCAAGAACATTATCTATTGTACCTGGGATAAACGTTCCACCATTCTCGTAATACAACTTTCCCGGGCTTTCCACAAAGATGATTCTCTGCCTAAGGGTATAATCCTGATGCGCTATGGCATTGTGCAAGACTTCGCGGATAGTATATTCATCATACTGCTTCATCGTGTCCGGGAACAACGTACCACCCGGCAGCTCACGCATCGTCACATTACGTATCTTGCTCAACACCTTATCCACAGTCAGGATAAACGGGATTGTGAAATGTTCATAATCCTGCACAATGTTATTCTCGTCCTGCCAAGTCCACGTAATCTGCGCCACAGCCGGATATATCTTCTGTATGGACAAAGGCTTGCCTAGCAGCAGGATGGCGGCGCGGGTCAGCTGCCCATCCCGCATCATCATACTGTGGCAAAGGAATTCCTCATTATTCCAAGAGTCAATTTCAGAAGCCGGAATATTCGAAGAATGCACTTTCTTGAACTCCACAACCTCATTCTCGGAGTGTTCCCAGAGTCTGTTGAATATATCCGCATAGTTATCCATTACCACGTTGTCCTTCATTTCATCCTGCGTTTACGTCATGACACCAATACGGCTTCCTGCCAAACAAGTCAGCCATACCGGCACCTTACGCAAAACTAATAACTTTTCCTCAAACAACGAGAAACAGAAGATAAATTCCTGACTAGATATCCTTCATTGTCCCGATTCACCAAAGTTCCTCAGCGCCACCGTAATAGTCATAGACATCCTGATAGTCAAGATCAAGCTGTTCAAGAATCTCCTCCGAGGAGAGATCGGTGACGACCTTCCGCCTACCGGAGTTCAACACCACGCCGTTGCCTCGTCCGTCATCCTCGATCAAGTTCTCCCCCATCAGCCCCACCGGATGGTTCAGGACCGTATCCACCGGCCGGACAACATAATCATAGTACCGCACCGGCCGATTCTTCATTGCCTCCACCTCCCTCTCCCGTCTCTTCTCCCCCGCCATCGCCACCGCCGCCAAAGCCACCGGCAGAAGCAGCACCGCCGCAACCACCAACTTCTCTTTCAATGAATATGTCTCCTCAGGATCTCTGAGCATCAACCTTCAATGATTTCTTTAATCCATATTGAAAACAATTCATCTTGGGCAAGATGAGTGTTAGCCGAACTTGTACTTGGCATTAACACATTCACACGACCATAATCCAACGCTTCTTCATAGGCCTTGTTACCATTAAACAAAATCTTATTTATGGATGGATTTCCCTTAACAAGTGATTGAATATCATTCCTATCCTTATTCTTAATCTTAGAATCCAAACTGCCTTCACGCTCTGCCGAAGCATAGACATCCCACAATGCGATATGAAGTTGGTCCAGCAATTTCAGCCTTTCTGAATAAACCTCTGGCAAAGGTTTGCCTGCTGCCTCAGCGATTATCTTCCAAAAACGATTGCTACGATTAGCGTAATACTGCCGGAGACGCAAGGACTCTCCTCCTGGCATAGATCCAAGTATCAAGATACGAGGAGAAGATGGAACATATGCATCTAAACAAACACAATTTTTCATTGGTGCTATCTTCTTATCATTAGTTTTGCCGGATCGCCGCTCTGACAACAAAGATTTATCGCCTTCCGAAATATGCCCACAATCACCATTCCCCCCAATGATGGTGATCTTACCACTTTTGATCAATCGTTTGAAATCATTATCGTCAAACTCATCGCCATCATTATTCTTGAAATCAGAACTGAAAAAACCAATCTTACGGATTTTCGTACGAAATGACTTTTTACCTGATTTATCAGCCTTTACTTTACTTTTGAGAAGACTCACTATAGCTTCGTATTCTTCTTTCGTAAATTCATCTTTCCCTTTCATAGAATAATGTCATATTATACAGACAATAATAACTCCACAGGAATATCCTTCCTTATCTTTCGACTTTTTTAAGCCCTTTCACCTGAGCCTCCAACTGATAGACCACATTCAAGATTGCAAGAGCCGGAGAATATACACGTCCTTTGATATATTTTCTCATCTCAGTTATAGTATTAACACCCTTCCCGTATGCACAGTAAAGTTCCTCTATGGACAATTTAAATTGTTTATTAGTATCACACCTAATGCCTTCAATACGATTCCCTATCAGTTTCAAGTCCTTATAACGATGGCCTCTGACACTTGTGGCAGTGGAAATTTTTCCAAGGCATTCAATAAATTCACTTGGCGTAAACATAACACAACTATTTATAAATTAACAAATCATTTATTCCGTTCCAAGGCAGCTGCCCAGATGGAGTTCATCCGGTCCTTGAGGGACTGGGGAGCGAGGATCTCGACGGAGGAGCTTCGGGAGAGGAGGGCCATCACGAAATCGTTGGTGATTTTCAGGCGGAGGGTAACTTCAACATATTCATCGGTCTCGGCGACGACATTTTGGGAGGAATGAATAGGAAGGGTTTTGATGAAACGGCCATCCAAAGGGCTGAATTTCAAGCGGATGTCCTCGACAGGCATCTTCGGGTCATCCCATATTCCGAAGCAATCACGGAAAAGGTTCTCCGCCCGGACGCTCTCGTCACGGGTAAATTCTTCATCAAGCACCTTGAAAGATACGAACCGTCCCAACTCGAAGCATTTCAAGACTCCATCAACCATCGCCACAAGATACCAACGGTTCGGCGACCGCTTCAGAAAATACGGCTCGGCGAGATATACAGCCTCTTTGCCTCCAAGCCTTGGCAATGAATACGTGAAGCGCACCTTCCGCCTCTGCTTTATCGACCTTATGACTTTCTGAATATCAACGCTGAACGTCATTCTCCTCTGCTCCGGTATGACATAGTCTCGTGTGCCGGAATCAGAGCCGACAGTACTCAGAATCTCGAACTCAAAAAGGAGTTCCTTGAACCGGTCGGTGTAAACAGGATCACGCCCCACGATGCGATAACCTTCTCCCTTGACATTCTCTATCTCCATTCCGAAAACCTCCTCAATGGTCTTGATGTCCCGCTGAAGAGTCCGCAAAGTATAGGAACCGTTCTCGGCCATCTCACCGGACATGGCCGCCAGCAGCTCATCTTTGCCGACATAGTCTCTGATGCCGCTGAGTTTGTTCACTATCGCGCTTAACCGCCTGATCTGATTCAACATATTCAGAAGTGTTTGTCGCAAATATAACAATCCAAGGCGACAAATTCTGTCGTCTTGATGAGAAATGTGCAAATTATCAAAAAGAAGAATCCAGCTATGCCACCAGAGAAGGCCAAAGCCACAATCCTGCTGTTCCTACATTAACGTGAGTTCGATGAATCATAACTAAAAGAGGGATAATTGAATAAGACCATTCT
>CAVKML010000027.1:0-40274 GCA_963657715.1 uncultured bacterium
TGGCTGGTGTAGGTCTCACCCGGACGAAGGACGGCTGACGGCCAGTCCGGTTTGTTCGGGGTGTCAGGGTACTTCTGAGACTCAAGGCAGATGGCGGTGCGATGGCCATAGACAATGCCTTTCTTTCCAGTGACGGAGCCGTCAAGGAAGTTGCCGGCATAGACCTGCACGCCAGGTTCGCTGGTATATTCCTTGAGCACAATTCCGGTCTCAGGGCAATAGACCTCGGCAGCCAGAACGGTATCGTCACCCTTGGTGTCGAGAACCCAGTTGTGATCGAAGCCCTTGCCGTTGCGAACCTGCGCGTTGTCAGAATCAATGTCATCACCAATCAGTTTGGCCTTCCGGAAATCAAACGGAGTGCCTTCTACCGGAACAATCTCGCCGGTCGTCATAAAGGTAGAATCCACTGGAGTGAAATTCGAAGCGTTGATATACAACGAGTCAGCCGTGATCTGATGGTTGGCAGGATCACCGGACAGATTGAAGTACGAATGGTTGGTCATGTTGATGATCGTCGGAGCATCGGTCGTAGCCGAATACCTGATGTCAATCGCATTGTCCTCGGTAAGAGTGAAAGTCACATTGGCGGTCACATTGCCAGGGAAATTCGCATCCCCGTCAAGAGACATCAATTCCAACTTGACGTGAGAAGCGTCGGACTCCAGAACATTGAAAACACGGAACTGCCATCCGTCAGGACCACCGTGCAGACAATGCCCAAAATTATTCCGAGGCAACTGATAGTCAACGCCATCCAAAGTAAGACGGCCGCAATTGATGCGGTTTGCATAGCGTCCGATGGTAGCACCGAAATCAGTCCTGTTGTTCTCCGGGAAATAGTCCGTGATCTTGTCAAAACCAAGAACAACATCCTTGTAGTCTCCGTTTCTGTCCGGAACCATCACAGACACGATCCTGCCACCGAAATTGGTGATGCAGACCTCCATACCCGACTTGTTTGTCAGCGTGTAGAGAGCGGTCTGGGCACCGTCACGCTCTGCCTTAAAGTTCTCCGGATCTAGTCCCGACTTCGTAATGGTCGGAGTCTGCGCGCACCCCATTACAAGCGCAGCCACAGCTAAAAAAGCGAAAATCCTCTTCATATTAATTATGTGAATATATTAGCCGACAATCGCGCCATTGTTAAGCGTTTCCGCAGGGGTGATGAACCTCATCTTGCCATCACCCTGCTTCGCCATCAGGATCATTCCACGAGACTCAATTCCACGGATCGTCCTCGGCTGAAGGTTAGCGAGAATGCAGATCTGCTTGCCAACCATCTCCTCCGGAGAATAATATTCAGCGATTCCTGAGACGATTGTCCTCTTGTCAAGGCCTGTGTCAATGCTGAGTTTCAGCAGTTTGTCAGTCTTAGGCACACGCTCGGCAGCCAGTACGGTCGCTGTACGGATGTCCATCTTCTCGAAGTCCTCGAAACAGCACTCCGGTTTCTGAGGTGCCACCTGCTTTGCGGCCTCAGCCTTGGCCGCCGCCTCTCTCTCGGCGCGGATAGCGTCAAGGCGTGCCAACTGGGCGTTGATCGCGTCATCCTCTATTTTGGCAAACAACAACTCCGCGGCACCGATCTCGTGTCCGGCAGGAAGAATATTCTCATTGCCAAGAACATCCCATTTTAGGCATACGCACTTGCCGGCTCCCGGACACGCAACACTATCCTCAGTATTGCCCGCAGATACGGTGTGAAGAGCGGCACACTCGCCTTCCTTGTAGGTATTGACTGTCTCCTGCTCGCCCTTTCTGTGATCGACACCGGCGCAAAGGCAGACACCCAGCATCTTACGAAGCTTCTCGGCCGCGAACGGAGTGAAAGGTTCGAAAGCTATCGCAAGGTCAGCGCAGATCTGAAGGCTGACATTCAGGATAGTTGCGCAACGCTCCATGTCTGTCTTGGCCACCTTCCAAGGCTCTGTGTCGGAAATATACTTGTTGCCCACACGGGCGATCGACATGGCATCCTTCAGAGCCTCACGGAAATGATAGCCTTCAATATTTTTCTCAAGCGAAGCCTTGAGCGCAGGAATATCCGCAAGAGCAGCCTTGTCAACATCCTGAAGTTCCTCACATGCAGGAACCTTTCCCTCGAAATACTTGTGGGTCAACACAACAGCGCGGTTCACAAAGTTTCCGAATATAGCGACCAGCTCACTGTTGTTGCGTGTCTGGAAATCCTTCCAGCTGAAATCATTGTCTTTGGTCTCAGGAGCGTTGGCGGTGAGGACATACCTCATGACATCCTGCTTTCCAGGGAACTGCTCCAGATATTCATGAGCCCATACAGCCCAGTTCTTGGATGTGGAGATCTTGTCTCCCTCAAGGTTCAGGAACTCGTTGGCCGGCACATTGTCAGGAAGGATGTAACCGTCACCGTAGGCCTTGAGCATAGACGGGAACACGATGCAGTGGAACACAATGTTGTCCTTGCCGATGAAATGCACGAGACGGGTGTCCTCACTCTTCCACCACTTCTCCCAAGACTGAGGAAGAAGTTCCTGTGTGTTGGAAATATACCCGATCGGAGCGTCGAACCAGACATATAGCACCTTACCCTCTGCACCCTCGACTGGGACAGGCACACCCCAGTCAAGGTCACGGCTCACGGCGCGAGGCTGCAAACCGCCGTCAATCCAGCTCTTGCACTGGCCATAGACAGTGCTTCGCCACTCTTTGTGCCGCTCAAGGATCCAATCACGAAGCCACGGTTCGTACTGGTCCAGAGGAAGATACCAATGAGTGGTCTTTTTCTTTATAGGTTCGGCACCGCTGAGCTTTGATTTAGGATTGATTAATTCCTCCGGACTCAGCGTGCTTCCGCACTTCTCGCACTGGTCACCATAGGCATCAGGATTGCCGCACTTAGGGCAGGTTCCCATAATGTAGCGGTCAGCAAGGAACTGCTTGGCCTCCGGGTCATAATACTGCTCGGATTCCTTTGTGATGAACTTTCCCTCATCGTACAACTTGCGGAAGAACTCGGAAGCGTTTTTCTCGTGCACCTCCGAAGACGTGCGGCCATAGATGTCAAAATTGATTCCAAGCCCCGTGAACGAATCTTTGATGATCTTGTGGTAGCGATCCACGATGTCCTGAGGCGTGCACCCCTCCTTGCGGGCCTTGATGGTGATCGGCACGCCATGCTCATCGCTTCCGCAGACATAAAGCACATCCTCCCCTCTCATCCTGAGGTACCTGACATAGATGTCCGCAGGCACATATACCCCGGCCAGATGCCCGATGTGGACCGGTCCGTTAGCATAAGGCAGCGCACAGGTCACAAGTGTTCTCTTGAATTTCTTTTCCATATTCATAAATATTATTTTTCTCTTCCCAATCTGACTTTCACCATTTTAAGTGCCTTTTGCACTTTCAGCATCTCCTGCATGATCTCCATCACACGGTCGTTGTCGCAAGCAGTCTGCGCTTGCTGGAGTTGTTCCTTCAACTCACTGTCCCTGTTCTCCATACGGCTTTGCTGGAAAACAAGGATCGCCTTTGGGACGTACTGTGTCAGCCAAGATCCCTTAGACATCATGGACTGCCGCAAATGCTTCACCGACAGATCATACCTCTCGTCCGTGGACAACTGCGCGGCCACATAGGCCACATCCCTGTCCTCCCCATCCATCAGATGCTTCACGATCTCCTCCTGAGAATACCCGTCATAGTAGTCTTTGGAATATGTCTCGTAGGCCTTCCTGAAGACAGTGTTGGCGAATCTGGAATCATCCCCTTCCAACGCCTGACTGATGAAATCAAACACCGTAAGCGCATCCTCATCCGAACCGGAATAAAAGTCCGAATCGCTCTGGAACTCCAGTTTCGTGGTACCATAAGTGAGGATGAAGTTCAGAAGGTCACGCTCTGCGGTGGCCATGATACGGTTATCAACAAGGGCATCGAGGCCGGTACGCAGAACAGGTTTTGGTTCTTCCGGGGCTTCGATAGGCTCAGCCACCGGAGCGGCATCGGTGGCCGAGCCTGTCGAAGCCGCTGATGCCGTCTGATTCTGACGTCTTTCACGATCCGCCACTTTCTTCTCCTCCATAAGCCTCTTGGAGCGTGTAGCGCCGATCCTTTCGTCCAGAATATCCCGCCGGATATCAAACTTGTCACTCAAAAAGTCCACATAGACCGAACGTTTCACGGCATCCGGAATGTCAGCGACCGTGTCGGCGATGTCGTTTATCATCTCAGCTCGCTTCAGCGGATCCCTGCCAGTGTCCTTCAGCAGTAACGAGGACTTGAAATCCACGAAGTCCATCTCAGCCCCGGCAAGAAACTCCTCTACTTCGGCGAGAGAATGTTTTCTGGAATATGAATCCGGATCGTCCCCGTCCGGGATCAGCACGACCTTCACGTTCATTCCCTCTCGAAGGAACATGTCTATTCCACGGAGAGCCGCATGGATTCCGGCGGAATCCCCGTCGTACATGATCGTCACATTCTGCGTGAATCTCTTGATAAGGCCTATCTGGCCTTCCGTCAGAGCCGTACCGCTGGAAGCCACCACATTTGTGATTCCAAGCTGGTGCATCGAAAGGACATCAAGATACCCTTCGACAAGATAGCATTTGTCCTTGCGGGCCATCTCGTTCTTCGCGAACCAGATGCCGTAAAGGGACTTGTTCTTGACGTAAATATCCGATTCCTTAGAATTCACGTATTTAGCATAAGGCTTGCCAGCCTCCTTGGACTTCAATGTTCTGGCCCCGAATGCGATAACCCTTCCGCTCACCGAATGGATCGGGAAAACAACACGGTCGAAAAACCTGTCGTGCAGACTGTTGTCAGAATCGTACATGGCGCAGAGACCCGTCTCAAGGAGATATTCATCCTTATACCCGGCAGCCTTGGCCGCATCCGTGAGAGCGTGACGGCTCGAAGGAGCCCAACCGAGGCCATATTTCTCGATGGTGGTGTCCTCCAGTCCTCTGGAATGGAAATATTCAAGACCCACAGTCCGTCCCTCATCGGTGCGCAACTGCTCCTTGAAGAATTTTCCGGCATATTCAGAGACAAGAAGAAGGCTCTCGTTCCGCTGACGGTTCGCTATGTCCTCCGCGGTCTCCTCTTTCTCGACTATCTCAATGTTGTATTTTCTGGCGAGATAGCGCAGCGCCTCCACATAGGACAGATGCTCATAGTCCATGATGAATCCGACGGCAGAACCGCCCTTGTGACAGCCGAAACAGTAATACTGTCCTTTGGATGGAATGACATGGAAAGATGGCGTCTTCTCGCCATGGAACGGACAGCAGGCCCAAAGGTCGGCTCCGCGCTTTCTCAAAGTCACGAAGTCACCTATCACCTCCTCGACACGGGCTGTGTCAAGAATCTTCTGTACCGTTTCCTGAGGAATCATCCTATTCGTCCACCTTTGTGTAGTTCACTTCCTTGGCATCGTCCAGACCGGATGTCTCTATCACATCCGAGTCAGGCTGAGGCTCGTCCGGCGTGTTGAAACGGATCTCATAGGCCTCCTTGGCCTTGCGTATCCTCCAGGAGGAGATCAGCTCGGACACTCCGTACAGAAGCAGAAAACTTCCTGCACAGATGCTCATTATCCTCTCTCCAAAAGGGTTGAAGAGCAGGAACGCTCCACCAATCACTGCACAGATCGAAAGAATCAGCGTTGAGAAACCAGCTCCGAGCAAGGACAGTGTCCCGGCCAAAGCCAACAGCTGAATGCCTCCGAAAAGAATCAGCACGATTCCTATCAGCGTGACGATGAATCCGGCCACCCAGACAGGATTCAGGAAAAGCAACAGACCCAGAATCAAATCAACAACCGCATTCACAGCCATCAGCGGGAGTACTCCGTCCCTCTTGTTGCGGATGAAACCATAGATCAACGACACGACTCCAGAAGCAAGCAGGAACGCCGCGATGACCTTCACAACCGTCACCGAAGCCTCGTTGTCAAAAATCATCACCAGACCTATGCCGATGGAAGCCAGCGCCCTCAGGACGCTGCTGAACGAAGTTTTGTAGCCAAATGTGAACATATTCATATTCCTTAAATAATACAACTTACAAATTTAAGTAAAAAATGCTATATTCGTGCCTATGTTTTTCGATACACACAATCATAGCCAATTCTCATTCGACGGGGAGGGAACAACAGTTGAGAAAAGTGCCTTGGCGGCAGCGGGGAAAGGGTTCGGAGGAATATGTTTCACCGACCATTGTGATTTCTATGTCCCGAAGATGAAAGAACAGTTCGAGCCGATAGTCAGCGAGGTTTTCGACGTGGAGGCCCAGCAGACGGAGATAGACAGGGTCAACGGACTGATCGCCGACGGAGCTTTCGGGAAAACCACACCCAGAAAATTCAAGATATTCAAAGGGATAGAACTCGGTCTCGGAGAAAAGAATCACGATCAGGCCAGGGAACTTCTATCGAGACACAAGTTCGACCAAATCATCGCCTCGGTCCACTACCTTGAAGACACGGATCCGTATTTCGGACCATATTTCAAAGGGAAGAATTGGAAGGAAGCCTACGGCCGCTATCTTGAGACCATCCTGAGAGAAATGAGATGGCTTGGCGATTTCGACATAATGGGACACTTCGACTACGTTGCCCGCTATGCGCCGTACCCCAAGGAAAGTGTGCTGTACAGGGATTTTCCGGGGTTGTTCGATGAGATATTCAAGTATCTGATAGAGAATGGCAAAGGCTTGGAGATCAACACAAAAAGCTACAAGACCTACGGATTGCGTACTCCGCGACTCGACAGAGACATTCTGATAAGGTACATGGAACTCGGAGGCGAGATCATCTGCATGGGTTCAGACTCCCACACGCCGGAGCAGGTCGGCGACAGGTTTGACTACTTCGCCCAGTATGTCAAGATGTTCGGGTTCAGGAGGCTCGGCCATTTCGAGGGCCGCCAGCTCAAGATGGTGACGATCTAAGAGGCTATCTCACAGAGAAATTTGATTCTTACGAGACGGATTTCCATTTCCTCGTAATCAGATCCCAGTTCCTTGATGGCTTCTTCCACAGAGTCCGATGTCGCCTCGCTCTTGAAATATTCATAAATTTCATCAACCACTTCATCATCAATGGCTTGATGAATATAGTAATTCAGATCCAGCTTGGTGCCTGAAGACACAATGCCCTCGATCTCGGCGATCAGCTCATCAAAGTCCAGACCTTTCGCGTCTGCGATGTCCTCAAGCGACATCCGTTTGTCCACACTTTGGATGATGAATATCTTGTCGGCGCTTTTGGTCGGGGCCGACTTCACCACGAAGTCCTCAGGTCTCGTGATGTCGTTCTCCTCCACATACCTGCGGATCAAGTCAATGAACTCCTTACCGTACTTTCTTGCCTTTCCCTCGCCGACCCCTTGGCAGTTATGGAGTTCGTCATAGGTGATAGGATAGAGGATCGACATATCCTCCAGAGCCGGATCGCCGAAGATTATCCACGGCTGGAGCCCCAACCTCCTGGAGATGTCCTTCCGAAGACTTTTCAGCATGGACAGCAGAGCGGGATCACCGCCTCCACCCTTCATGCCGGAGCCTGACGGTACTTCCTCATCGTCCTCATCATCAGACCCTTTTCCATTGAACATCCTGTCTTCCACCAGACGGATCTCGTACGGGTTGTCATAAAATTTCTCGCCATTCGGAGTCACGTAGATCAGACCGTAAGTCTCTATCTCTTTCTCAAGAAGGTGAAGCAGAAGCCCCTGATTGATGACCGCGCACCAGAAATTCACCCCGTGTCCACCGCCGGAGCCGAAAAGCGGGAATGTGTCGTGGCGGTAGGATTTGATCATCGCCGTTGATTGTCCGGCCAGAACCGAGGCCAGATGCTCGACCTTGAAATGCTCAGGCAACGACTTGATCAACCTTATCACAAGACACATCTCCTTTCGCCCATCAAATGTGGCTTTCGGATTGACACAATTGTCGCACAGTCCGCAGTTATCCTTCTGGTAATCCTCTCCGAAATAGTTCAGCAACAGTCTGCGACGGCACATATTGGATTCAGCGTAGGCCACCGTGTCCATCAGCAGCTGGCGGCCGATCTCCTGTTCAGAAACAGGTTTCCCCTGCATGAACTTCTCCAGTTTGCGGATGTCCTGATAGCTGTAATATGTGATGCATTCCGCATTCTCCCCGTCCCTGCCGGCTCGCCCTGTCTCCTGATAATAGCCCTCGATGCTTTTGGGAATATCATAATGAATGACGAACCGCACATCCGGCTTGTCGATGCCCATGCCGAACGCTATGGTGGCGACGATGACATCCACATCCTCCATCAGGAAGCGGTCCTGGTTCTCGGCTCTGGTCTTGGCATCCAGTCCGGCATGATACGGGAGAGCCCGTATCCCGTTGATCTCAAGCAGTTTCGCAATCTCCTCAACCTTCTTGCGGCTAAGGCAGTAGATTATTCCGGATTTTCCGGGATGCTGTTTTATGTACCGGATCACATCTTTGTCCGGATCGACTTTGTCACGCACCTCATAGTAAAGGTTCGGCCTGTTGAACGAGGATTTGAAGACAGTCGCGTCCATGATTCCCAGATTCTTCTGGATGTCATTCTGGACCTTAGGGGTGGCCGTGGCGGTCAGAGCGATGATAGGAACCCGTCCTATGGTCTGGACCATGTCTCTGATCCTGCGGTACTCCGGCCTGAAATCATGTCCCCACTCGGAAATGCAATGCGCCTCGTCAACAGCATAGAAAGAGATGTTGACCTCCCTCAGCAGCTCGACATTCTCCTCCTTTGTAAGAGATTCCGGAGCCACATAAAGCAGTTTGGTCACACCGGAAAGCACATCCGTCCTGACCTCCTGAATCTGGGCCCTGCTCAAGGAGGAGTTCAGAAAGTGGGCGACACCGTTCTGTTCCTCCACAAACCCTCTGATCACATCCACCTGATTCTTCATCAGAGCGATCAAAGGAGAGATGATGATGGCGGTTCCTGGCATCACCAAAGCCGGTAACTGGAAGCACAAAGACTTTCCTCCGCCGGTCGGCATCAGGACAAATGTATCCTTGCCGTCCAGCAGATTACGGATAATCTTCTCCTGGTCTCCCTTGAAGGAATCAAAACCGAAGAATTCTTTCAGTTTGGAATTCAGTGATGACGAGTCAATTTCCATAGAATTTCCTAATTATTTCTAAAAATAGTGATTGTTTTCTGGATAAACAAGCATTTTGAAAGTTAATGGACAATAAAGTCAATATTTTTTGCGATATTTGCGGAACTTTCGGGAAATTGTACCCGGAAAGCAAACGTAACGGCAACTTATAAATTTTTAATATTATGAAGACATTCAAAATGCTTGCGGCCACAGCGATGGTTCTTTCAATCGCGGCCTGCAACACGAACAAGGTTGACGGAAAAGTTGACGGCGCGGACAGCACCGCGGTCGCCGCTGTTCCTCAGAAGCCGGCCAGCGCGAAGGAGCTTCTTCCTTCCAAGGCGACTGTTGACTCAGTAAGTTACCTTCTTGGCATCCAGCTCGGATCCATGATCAAGAACTACAACATGGGCGACCTCAACTTCAACATGATCAAGAAGGGAGCCGCTGATTTCGTGGCTTCCAAGGGCAACCCGCGCGACGAAGAGTTCACAAAGCAGTTCAAGGTCAACCCGGAGGAGATGAACCGCATCATGAACGAGTTCGTCCAGAAGAGGGCTGAATATGTAGGAGCCATCAACAAGGAGAAGGAGCAGAAGTTCCTTGAGGCCAACCGCAAGAAGGCTGGTGTCCAGGAGACCGAGTCTGGCCTCCAGTACCTCATCGCAGAGGCCGGAAGCGAGGTTAAGCCTACCTCAAGCAAGGACACTGTGTACGTTCACTACAAGCTCTCTCTCACAGACGGCACCGTCATCGAAGAGGTTAAAGAAGAGCAGGATGCGGTGATGCTCACCCTCAACAGGGTCATCCCGGCATGGACAGAAGGCCTCCAGCTTCTTGGCGAGGGCGGAAAAGCCACCCTTTATGTTCCTTCCGAGCTTGGCTACGGCGAGCGTGGCTCCAATGGCATCGATCCTAACACGACCCTCGTGTTCGACATCCAGCTCGACTCAGTGAAGCACTTCGTTGAGCCGGTAGTCGAGGACAAGAAATAATCTCTGCCCCAGGCAGCATACAACAAGCCTGCTTCGCGCCAGCGCGCCGAGCAGGTTTAATTTTTACAAGACAAAGAATATCATGGCATTGGAAATAGAAGGCAGGATCAAACAGAAACTTGCCAAACAAAGCGGACAGGGAGCGAAAGGCTCATGGACAAAACAGGATTTTGTACTCGAATATCAGGACGGCAACTACCCGGCCGAGGTGTGCTTCACGGCGTTCGGAAACGACAAGGTCGCGGATCTGGACAAGTACCAGGTAGGAGACTCAGTGAAAGTGTCTTTCAACCTCAGGGCCAGGGAATATAACGGGCGTTGGTACAATGATGTGCGTGTCTGGAGGATCACTCCGGCAGGACAGTCGGCACCGGCACCGCAGCCGACCTACCAGGCGCCGCAGAATTACACCCAGGCACCTCAGCCTAATTACGGCGCGCAGCCTCAGCAGGCTCCTGCCCCGACCATTGACGACCTACCTGCGGACGACCCCGGTAATGATTTGCCATTCTAAACATCAACCCAGCGAATGCCAGGGTCGCGGCGCCACCAGGTGAGTTGCTTCTTGGCATAATGGCGAGTGTTCCTCTGGATGAGACGAATGGCCTCCTCCAGAGGAATTTTTCCGTCAAGATATTCAAAAACCTCCTTGTAGCCAACAGTTTGCAGCGCCTGGCAATCGCGGTACGACACCAGCGAGCGCACCTCCTCAACCAAGCCTTCGTCAATCATATTCAGGACCCTCTGATTGATCCGTGAATATAATTTTTCACGCGGTCGCACAAGTCCTACTTTCTCTATTTCAAAGGAGCGTTTCCGCTTCTCACCAGTCTTGAAGGAAGAGAAAGGTTTCCCTGAGACAAGACAAACCTCCAGCGCCCTTATCACCCTCTGGCTGTTGTGGGTGTCGATCTGCGAATATGTCAACGGATCTTTCCGCCTTAGTTCCTCGGCAAGGGTCTCGACACCCTCTTCACCAAGTCTTTGCCATAACTCGGAACGCAGAGCCGGATCTCCGTCCGGAAGATTGTCCAGCCCGTTGCACACAGCGTCAATGTAGAACATCGAGCCGCCGGTCATGACCAGGGTCTCATGCCCCTCATCGAATAGTTTCTCAACCAGAGCCACAGCCTCCAATTCATAATCCCCGGCAGTGTATGACTGCGTGACCGGAACGGTCTGAATGAAATAATGCTTCACAGCGGCAAGCAGCGAAGCATCCGGGACAGCCGTCCCGATAGACATATTCATAAAAATCTGGCGGGAATCGCAGGAAATCACCGGCGAGCCATATTCCAAAGCCTTCGAGACGCTGAAGTCAGTCTTGCCGACAGCGGTAGGTCCAAGGATTATGAGAAGCCGCCGGGACATATTCAAGGGACCCGTTAGATGTCAAGGTCCTCGGTGCCGTCGAAAACGATCTTTCCGTCCTCGTCGTCGTCCTCCTCATCCTCATCGTCATCATCCCTGTCCTCATCGAGAGAGATGGACGCGCCACCTTCTTCATCATCACCATCAGAACCCCAGTCAGGCTTCTGGCCAGGCAGATGTCTCTGTGAATCAGGGAGGTCCTCAAAGGCCACATAACCATTCTCGAACTCGATCGGGTTAGGTCCTTTCACCTCGACGATTGTCGGAGAGCATTCCGGCTTCTCCTCCATTCCCTCAAACGTGACGATCACGCTCTTGCGGTTAGGCACATCGTAGAAGTACAGGAACGAGGCCACCCCAATTTTGACAGTCTGCGCCACCGTGATGTTATCCACAGTACCACTGCCAAGGTCAAAGAGTCCATAGCGGGCAAGAACCTCGCCGCCGGCATCCATAGCCTTGAACATAATCAATTGATCCTGCGGAAATTCCATGTCCGCGCGCATCTGCTTGTGAAATTCATAAAGGGTTGTTTCGCCCCTCATCTCATAAACCCGGTAGAATCCTTTGATCCCGGCAAGTGTAACCCTGAATTTATAAACCATAAATATTTTTGATTCAAAACCATTTCAAAATTACAAAATTTCCCGTTCCGTTGCAAAATTATGTGAAAAACACTAATTTCGTATGCTAGGAATGGAGACACCAGAAAACATCATCCGAGACTCCTACAAGAGTGTTCCAGGACCGGCTGAGGGGCTGTTCAAAGACAACGGCAGCCGCTTCATCTCATTCGTTTTTCCAGTCGAGACAGAAGATGAGGTCAAAGGCATCGTCAGCGACCTGAAAAAGAAGTACCACGACGCGCGTCATCATTGCTACGCCTACCGCCTGGGCTACCTTGGAGACAAGTTCAGAGCCAACGATGACGGCGAGCCGTCCTCATCCGCCGGAAGGCCTATTCTCGGGCAGATTGACTCCAGAGGGCTGAGTGACGTGCTGGTGGTCGTCGTGCGATACTTTGGAGGAATTAAACTCGGGATTCCGGGTCTGATCCGAGCCTACAAGACATCCACGGCGGAAGCCCTCGACAAGGCCGGCAGCGTCGAGAAGATCGCCGGAAAATGGTTCAACATCCGTTTCGGCTATGAGGCGATGAACAACGTGATGAAGATTCTCAAGGACATGGACCTGAAGCAGCGCGGTCAGGATTTCGGGGCTGAATGTTCGCTTCAGACCTGGGTGCGTCTCTCCTCCGAAGACGATTTCAGGACCAGAATCGGCAAAATAGAAAACTGTACGATAAACGAACTTTAAATCATAAATATTATGCCTAAAAGTCTAATTTCAATCCAGGATTTCTCAAAGGATGAGATCCTTCACATCCTTGAGGTCGCAAAGGAATTCGAAGCCAACCGAGAGCAGAACTTTCTCACCGGCAAGGTGGTTGCCTGCCTGTTCTTCGAACCTTCGACCAGAACGCGTCTTTCTTTCGAGGCGGCTGTGAACAGGCTGGGAGCCAGGGTCATCGGATTCCCGGACAACCGAAACACCAGCCAGACGAAGGGTGAGACCCTGGAGGACACCATAAAGATCGTGTCCAACTATGTGGACATGATCGTGATGAGGCATCCTCAGGCCGGAGCGGCCGACATCGCGGCTTCCGTGGCCTCCGTGCCTGTCATCAACGCCGGCGACGGGGCGAACCAGCACCCTACGCAGACCCTGCTCGACCTTTACTCCATCCAGAAGACCCAAGGCAGACTCAACGGCCTGACAGTGAATATGGTCGGAGACCTCAAGTATGGCCGTGCCGTCCATTCCCTCGTGGAGGCTCTGCGATGGTTTGACCCTCACTTCATATTCACCTCCCCGGAAGAATTGAACATGCCAAAGAAATACCTTGAACTGCTTGACCGCGAAGGCGTTGATTACAAACAGACCGGCAGGATAGAGGATGGCCTCAACATCTGTGACATCCTCTATATGACAAGAGTCCAGCAGGAAAGGTTCCCAGATATGGATGAATATAATAAGGTCAAGGATGTTTACAGGCTAACCGCATCGATGCTGGGTTCCGTCAAGCCGAACATGAAGATCATGCACCCGCTGCCAAGGGTCAACGAGATCTCCACAGACATCGATGACACACCTTACGCCTACTACTTTCAGCAGGCCGGAGGCGGAATGTATATAAGGATGGCCATCATCTCCTACCTGTTAGGCTACAGATAAAATCCCTTTTTGACTGGGAAAAATTTTATTTTGCGGTAAATATTGGGTAAATCCTTTTAAATTGCCTATATTTACCGCGAAATCAGTTTTGATTTTAACCGCATTTTTACATAATACTTTGAAATTACAATAGAAATGAAGAAAGTACACGTTTTCAACGCCGGCCCTTGCCTGCTTCCACAGGTGGCCATTGACAATGCCATTGAAGCCCTCAAGGATTTCAAAGGCACAGGAGTCTCGGTTCTCAGCATCTCGCACCGCACCAAGGAGTGGGACGCGACAATGGACGAGTGCCGCGCACTCTGGAGAGAGCTTCTGAATATTCCTGACACTCATGAGATTGTGTTCCTCGGTGGCGGTGCGTCATTGCAGTTCCTCTATGTAGCCATGAACTACCTTGAGAAGAAGGCCGCATACCTTGAGACTGGAGTGTGGGCGAAGAAGGCTCTCAAGGAAGCCAAGGGAATCGGGGAGGCGTACGCTCTCGCAAGCTCCGCTGACAAGAATTACTCTTACATCCCTAAGGGATACGAGATTCCTACGGACATCGACTACTTCCACATCACCACGAACAACACCATCTACGGTACCGAGATCAAGGAAGACATCGACTGCCCTGTTCCGCTGCTCGCGGACATGTCGTCCGACATCATGAGCCGTCCTGTGGATGTCAGCAAGTACGATCTCATCTACGGCGGAGCGCAGAAGAACGTCGGCCCTGCCGGTGTGATCTTCGCCATCATCAAGAAAGACTCCCTCGGAAGGGTTTCAAGGTATCTTCCGGCGATGCTTGACTACCGCAACCACATTGAGAAGCTGTCTATGTACAACACCCCTCCTGTGTTCTCGATCTTCATGATGAACGAGACGCTTAAGTGGCTCAAGAGCATCGGCGGGATTCCTGCAATCCAGAAGATCAACCAGCAAAAGGCAGACCTGCTATATTCAGAGATTGACCGCAACTCTTTGTTCGTCGGCACCGCCGCGAAGGAGGACCGCTCGCTGATGAACGTCTGCTTCGTGATGGCTCCGGGCCACGAGGCGCTTCAGGACGAGTTCCTTGCGTTCGCCAAGGAGCGCGGAATGATCGGCATCAAGGGTCATCGCTCGGTAGGAGGCTTCAGGGCTTCCCTCTACAACGCCTGCACAGTCGAGGATGTCCAGGCTCTTGTTGACTGCATGAAAGAATTCGAGGATCTTAAGAAATAACCAGCCATGAAGATATTAGTCGCAACACAGAAGCCTTTCTCAGCGGCCGCCGTCGCCGGGATCAAGGAGATTGTAACAGGGGCCGGACACGAGTTCGCCGCTCTTGAGAAGTACGCTGACGCTTCGGAACTCATAGCCGCCGTCGCCGACGTGGACGCTCTCATCATCCGCTCCGACAAAGTCACAGCCGAAGTGCTTGACGCGGCGAAGAACCTGAAGATCGTCGTACGCGCCGGAGCCGGCTACGACAACGTGGATCTGGCCGCCGCCACAGCACACAACGTGGTCGTGATGAACACTCCGGGACAGAACTCCAACGCTGTCGCCGAGCTTGCCATCGCGATGATGATCTACATGTGCCGCAACCAGTTCACCCCTGCGACAGGATCGGAGATTCTGGGCAAGAAGGTCGGCATCCAGGCTTTCGGCAATGTGGGCCGTCTGGTCGGGAAGAAAGCCGAAGCGCTCGGAATGAGCGTGATGGCCATCGATCCGTTCATCCCTGCGGAGAAGATCCGCGAGGCCGGAGCGCAGCCTGCCGACTCACTTGAGCACATGTACTCGGAGTGCGACTTCATCTCCGTGCATATTCCAGCCACCCCTCAGACCATCGGCTCGATCGGCTACGACCTGATCACCAAGATGCCTAAGGGTGCCTGTCTGGTGAACACCGCCCGCAAGGAGGTCATCGACGAGGCCGGACTGGAGAAAGCCCTTGAGGAAAGGACCGATCTGAAGTACATCACTGACGTGGCTCCTGACAACTACGCGACGTTGAAAGAGAAGTTCGGCGTGCGCATATTCGCAACCCCTAAGAAGATGGGTGCCCAGACAGCCGAGGCCAATATGAACGCCGGCCTCGCCGCCGCGCGCCAGATCGTGGACTTCTTCGCCACCGGCAACACTCGTTTTCAGGTCAACAAGTAATTTTATGAATATTCCGACGGCACCCCTGCCTTTCGCACCGGTGCCGCCTTTTTCAAAACCATTATACGCTGCCTGAAGGTGAACCAACCAAGGCACGTGGGTATATTTTTCAAAGAATATTATGGTAAGAGTAAAACCGTTCGCGGCGATCAGGCCGCCTAAAGATATCGTGACAGAGGTGGCCGCACCGCCATACGATGTGCTGAACTCCGAAGAAGCCAAGGATATGGCCGGAGAAAAGTCCCTTCTCCACATCACCAAGCCGGAGATCGACTTCAACCCTATCCTTGAGGATCACGACCCGAAGGTCTATGACGAGGCCGTGAAGAACTTCAAGGAGTGGCAGGCCAATGGTTGGCTCAGGCGCGACCCTAAGGAATGCTACTACGTCTATGCCCAGACAATGGAAGGCCGTACACAGTACGGACTCGTTCTCTGCGCCCACACGGATGACTATGCTTCCGGCAAGATCAAGAAGCACGAGCTCACCCGCAAGGATAAGGAAGATGACAGAATGGTTCACGTCCGCATCCAAAACGCCAACATCGAGCCGGTGTTCTTCGCCTACAAGGACAATCACATCCTGAACGAGATCGTCGCCCAGACCATCAAGAAGGCTCCGGAGTACGATTTCATCGACGAGAACAAGTTCGGCCACAAATTCTGGGTGATCGATGACGACAAGACCATCGATCAGATCACCAGGTTGTTCAACAATGACGTGGACGCTTTCTATGTAGCTGACGGCCACCACCGTACAGCGGCGGCGGCCCGTGTCGGAGCTGAGAAGAGGGCTCAGAATCCGAACCACACCGGCAACGAGGAGTACAACTTCTTCATGGCCGTGTGCTTCCCTGAGAGCCAATTGAAAATCCTTGACTATAACCGTGTCGTGAAGGATCTCAACGGCCTTTCAAAGGAACAGTTCATCGCCGCCCTTGAGGAGAACTTCACAGTGCGGGAGACGGGCGAGGAGATCTACAGTCCTGATCATCTGCACAATTTCTCAATGTACCTGGACGGCAAGTGGTACTCTCTTGAGGCTCTTCCTGGCAGGTACGATGACAAGGATCCTATCGGGGTTCTGGACGTTACGATCCTCTCGAACCTCGTGCTTGACAAGATTCTTGGCATCAAGGATCTGCGCACGGACAAGCGAATCGATTTCGTAGGTGGTATCAGAGGTCTCGGCGAACTCAAGCGCAGGGTTGACAGCGGTGAGATGAAGGTCGCCTTCGCGCTCTACCCTGTTTCCATGCAGCAGCTCATCGACATCGCCGACACCGGCAACATCATGCCGCCAAAGACCACGTGGTTCGAGCCGAAGCTCCGTTCCGGCCTCGCCATCCACACTCTCGACTAGAAATATCACGATCCTCAGGGAGATGGTCAACCACCCCCTCTGAGGTCACTAATTATGAATAATCAAACTATGCGTTATCCTTCCGCCTTACCGACGGAAGGATAATTGATATTGCCTATATTTGTAGTCTGAACAGCCTCGGAGACGCTAAAGGCTTTCGAGGTTCTTCTCATTGAGAAGATTTTTGCCCTCGGCTGTGTAGGCGTACTCAATGCGGTCGGCGTAATGCTTCTCGACCTTGCCACGCACGATCTTCATGGTGCTGTTCACCAGACCGTTCTGCTCGGTGAAAGGCTCAGGAAGCACGGCGACGGCAGACGGCAGCCACCTTTCCGGGAACATACCCTCATGCGAGCCACCCTTCTTGTAGGAATCGATCTCCTCCTGGATCTTCTTCAGCATCGCCTCCTTGCCCTCACGAGTGGCCGGATCAAGGCCCTTCGAGGAAACATATTCCTTAAGAGCGTCCTTGGCCGGAACGATCAGGACGATGGTGTAAGGATCCTGGTTGTTGTGCAGGATAACCTGCTCGATGTACTTGGAGCCATCGGTCAGTGAATCCTCGAAACCTTCCGGACTGTATTTCTCGCCGTCAGAGGAAATCAGCAGGGACTTGAAACGACCCACAACGTAAAGATATTCAGAATCATACATATAGCCCATGTCACCAGTGTGCAGCCAACCGTCACGGAGAGCCTCTGCGGTGCCCTGAGGATTCTTCCAATAACCGGCCATCACATTCTCGCCGCGGACAACGATCTCACCTTTGGTGCGGAGCGGAACCTCCTTGCCATTGTCGTCGCAGATCTTGATGTCAAGCGGCTTCACGACACGGCCGGAAGAGCCGAACATCGCGTGTCCTTCCGAATTGGCGGAAATGATCGGAGTCGCCTCGGACACACCGTACCCCTGGAACATAGGAATGCCAATAGCGCAGAAATATCTCTGAAGCTCTATGTCCAGAAGCGCTCCTCCGCCGACAAAAAACTCCATCCTGCCACCGAATCCCTCACGGACTTTCTTGAATATTATCTTATCGAACAAGGCCATCAACGGCTTCTTCCAAAGCTGGAGAAGGCCACCTCTGTTGTAATATTCCTTATTATAGGAGATTGCAAGGTTGAGAGCATAGTTGTAGAGTTTCTCAACCTTAGGTCCCTGCTTGTGAATAGTGGTCTCGACGTTCTTCTTGAAGTTGCGGGCGAGCGCCGGAACGGACAGCATCACATGAGGGCGGATTTCCTTGATAGCTATAGGAATATTCCTGAGCGTGGCAAGAGGATTGGCTCCAACCGGAACGGTGGCGATGCTGCTGCAATAGGACATCATCGTGTAGAATCCAGCCACATGAGCGAAGCAGTGGTCCAGAGGCAGGATGATGAGCATTGTGGAATCGGGTTTGACACCAATCACGGAGTGAGCCTGCTCGACATTTGCGGTGTAGTTGCGATGGGTAAGGAGAACACCCTTAGGGTCGGCGGTGGTTCCTGACGTGTAGCTGATCGTGGCATAGTCGTCTGGCTGTACGGACTTGTAACGCTCCTCGAACTCGGCCTTGTGACCGAAGAGATAGCTGTCTCCAAGGGCTTGAACCCACTCCATCGAGACCTCCTTGGCGTTGGCTGCAGGGATGTCATCCAGCACGATCACTTTCTCCACGCAGTCCAGCTGAGAGATTATCCTGCGGATTTTAGGAAGCTGCTGTCCGGAGACGATCACGAACTTAGACTCGGAATGTTGGATTCTGAAAGTCAAGTCGTTGCTCTCCTCCAACTTGATGGAGAGAGGCACGCTGACTCCGCCGGCATAGAGGATTCCCAGTTCAGCGAGAATCCACATATTCCTGCCTTCGGAAAGAAGGGAAACCCTGTCCCCTTTGCCAAGTCCCATCGCCATAAGGCCGGCACCGATGCGGTAGCCTTCCTTGCGGGTCTGTTCGAATGATGTCTCGGTCCACTTTCCGACCACTTTCTCGCGGAGAAACACGTGCGAAGAGTATTCGTGGGTGTATTTCTCCACGAATTCGATTATTGTCGGTCTTGTTGCTGACATATTAAATGATTGTTAAAAAATCTATGCGAAAACCGCCGCGGTTTATTGCAGCTTATAAGTTTATTCGTCAATCTGCTTGACCTCCGGGAAGAGGCCGAAGAGCTCGGCGTCAATCTTGTCGGTCACAGTCTGGAAATCCTCCGGACGGTTCTCGAACTTGATGTTGTCAACATCGATGACCAGAAGGTGGCCGTCATACTTTGAGATCCAATCGTCGTAGCGCTTGTTGAGGCCCGTGAGGTAGTCGATGCGGATGCTGCTCTCATATTCCCGCCCCCTCTTCTGGATCTGCGCCACCAGATTAGGAATGGTGGACTTCAAGTAGATGAGCAGGTCCGGCTTGCTGACCAAAGACATCATCAGGTCGAAGAGATCCGAATAGTTCTCGAAATCGCGGGTACTCATCAACCCCATGTCATGAAGGTTCGGGGCGAATATGCGCGCGTCCTCGTAGATGGTCCTGTCCTGGATGATGACATCACTGCACCTTGAGATGTCCACGACATCCTTGAACCTCTTGTTCAGGAAATATATCTGGAGGTTGAACGACCAACGCTCCATATCCGCATAGAAGTCTGAAAGATAAGGGTTGAAGTCAACCGATTCGAACTTGGGAGTCCAGCCGTAATGGGCCGCCAACATCTTTGTCAGAGTGGTCTTGCCACTGCCTATGTTGCCTGCTATCGCGATGTGCATATCTGTGATATTTATATTTCCGTTTTGTTATCCGGGAACCGTTTATAATCAAACAGTCATTTACAAAAATAACATTATTTTTCCAATGGAAAAAGTCCGTAGATTTCAGCGTCGATCAGGTCTGTGATCGAGGCGAAGTCCTCGGGACGGTTCTCAAAGTCGAGGCTGTCAGTCTCGATTGTCAGAACCTTGCCGTCATATTCATTGATCCACTTTTCATAACGGTCGTTCAGGCCGCTTAGATATTCAAGGCTCATGGTTTGCTCGTAGTCGCGGCCGCGCTTCTGGATCTGAGCCACGAGATGAGGCACCGATGATTTGAGGTAGATCAGCAAGTCCGGCTTGCGGACGGTGGATGCCATCACGTTGTAGAGGTCCATGTAGGTCTCGTAGTCACGCTTGGTGAGATTGCCCATCGCATAGTTGTTGGCCACGAAGATGTGCACGCCCTCGAAAAGCGTCCTGTCCTGAATGATGACATCCTTGCTCTTGGCTATCTCCAGCACGTCCTTGAACCTCTGGGCGAGGAAATATGTCTCCAGATTGTACGACCAACGGGGGATGTCCTTGTAGTAGTCCTCCAGATAAGGGTTGTAGGTCACCGACTCGTACTTCGGTGTCCACCCGTAATGCGCGGCGAGCATCCTTGTGAGGGTGGTCTTGCCGCTGCCTATGTTGCCTGCTATTCCTATGTGCATTATATCTCTCCGTTTATCTCTATTCCTTCTCCGTCCCAGTCAGGATCTTCCTCCGGCTCGTTGAACGGTTGGAGGAATGGGTTGTGTGTCCTTTCGTCAGCGATTGTGGTGCGCCGCCCATGTCCCGGAAGCACATCCACATCGCCCGGCAGGCCCATAAGTTTGTCCATAATACTGATTATTAGATGGTCATAATCACCACCGATAAGATCCGAACGGCCTATCGCCCCGGCGAAAAGCGTGTCTCCCGTAAGCAGAACCTTGTCCACCTCGCTGTAGTAACAAACCCCACCCGGAGTGTGTCCAGGAGTGGTTATCACCCTGAAAGGCGAACCTTCCAAAGTGTTCAACACCTCCCCATCACGAACATCCACCGTCTTGATCTCGGAAGAATCATGGGCAATGAGTCCGAACTCCCTCACGGCCGCCGGATTGTTGTCCAGAATCATCTTGTCCTCCGGTGACATCAGCACTGGCACTGAATATTCCTGAACGACTTTCAGCACTCCGTGCACATGGTCAAAATGTCCGTGCGTCAGCCACACCGCTTTCGGTGTCAGCCTCTCCATCTCCACCAACTCCTTGAGCTTTGCGAACTCCTCCGGCCAATAGCACCCCGGATCCACGAAAACGCAATTCCCCTTCCCGTCCCAAAGCACGTAGCAATTCTCCCGGAACGAATTGAAATTAAATGTCTTGATATTCAATTGATGATTCATAAATTAATGTCTTTTAAACTTATTACGATCCGGATCGAATAAAGCCAGTTGCGCCCCGTGCCTCGACCAATAATCATCGTATGACACGTGATCTATCTTTTTCGAAGAAGAACTTTCTTCCTTGTATTGAATATATTCATTTATCGCCCGCCCCACAAAACGAGCTAGGTTAACGGGAACGGCATTACCTATCATCTGCTCCTTATCAGTCTTGTTTCCCAAAAAAATAAAATTCTCCGGAAATGTTTGAATACGACTGCGTTCCTCCGTCGTCAACGGCCGTATGCCATCCAAAGACTTCACAGGATCTCCAGAATGGAGTTTATATCCCTTAGGCATCGGTCTGTTCACACCTCTTATCGTTGGACTCGGCTCATAAATGCTGAATATGCCACGACGGACATAACTTCTTGGATGTCGGTAATAATATTCAAAATCAATGGCTTTACCGAAGTATTCGGCAATCGTCAGAGGCTTTTCAGCAAGGTTTTTCTCGATGAAAGGCAGCATAAAGCCATCCTCCTCCCCCAACTTTCCGATCATAAAGAAACGCTTGCGAGCCTGTGGCACTCCACACAAACTTGCGTCAAGGACATATTGTGTCATCCCATACCCGGCCTCTTTAAATATTCTTCTGGCTTCCGTCAATTTGTTGGTCTTGACTATACGGGCGACATTCTCCATTACAAACCACTCCGGATGAACGGAAGTGACTATTTTAGCATAACTTACAGTCAAATCGCCACGACCATTATCCTCATTACGCTTTCCTGCGGATGAAAAATCCTGACAAGGAGGTCCGCCGATAATCATTTCGGGTTCGAATCGAGCCACGACACCAACTGAAGACTCCACATCATTCAAGTCGGATTTAATCACAGGATGATTGAAATTCGCCCTATACACATCAAGTGCCTTGTCCCAATTGTCCATACCGGCCACGACATTATGTCCGGCCAGTTCAAAGCCTTTGCTCATTCCACCACATCCACAGAACAGATCCACTACTACCATAATACCCCAACTAATCAAACAAATCAGGACTATTCACAATCACTGCATCAAAACGTCGCTCCGGACTCAAAAGATTTTGACCTCCGCCAAGAATGATGTTCCGTATCTCATTCTTGCCTATGCGAGGATGCGTGAGCTCCGCAGATTTCAAAAGTCGCCAAGACGCTTTGCCTGGAATAGCGAATGCTTTATCATTGGCATTACCGTAAGAATGATCTTTGACTATCCGAATGTAATCAAACGAGTCATAATCAACATAATCCTTAAGCATAAGGTAGATCCAAATCAAGGATCTCTGGAAACGCGAGATTTCAGAATCACAGATGTTCCCGCCCGTATAACACATATGCAGGATTGCAAGATTCGACCACACGAACACATCCAAACAATCTTCAGCCAACTTTCCATTCTTCATTTTCCAAACCGGCTGGACAATAAGAGGAGACTGCTTCCTGCCTATCAGTTTAGCCACATTGATAATCGCCGATTCAATTTTTGGATAATGAGGCAACACCTCACCCACTTCACCCCAATGATTGATTTTAGGGACAGTGTTCAAGATTTTGCGCAACGTGTTCTTATCAGTGTCTGACTGGAATTGTTCACAAATGCTGCAAGCCAAAAAACAGATTGTCGGAGGTCTTACAACAATCTCGCAACTGAATTTTTCTTCTGAAAGTTTTTTTGTAGTATTGTCAGGCAACGCAGTAAGTTTTACCTCCAGACCGATAAGATTCTTATTGGTGACACGGTTCACCATCACAAGATCTATCTTTTCACGGTCCCCTGTATAATACTTTTCAAATGCGGAAAAACCGGACTCAAAATTATAGAACGCATTCTCGGAAAGAGGATCTATCCCATATAGATCAGTCCCTGAGATATACTTATGTACCAGATTGTTATCTTCATCGACACAAAGGTAAACCGGTTTCTCTCCCTTATCAGACATATAAGCGACAAGGGAAGCGGGAAAAGAACTATTGAATATATTCTTTCCCCAATTAGCCTCCTTAGTGTAATCCCTGCTGGAATGTTTCTGTCCGAACAGGCCAGGTTTAATATCTTCTTTCATACAGCACAAATTCAACAAATGAAGTTTAAACTTTGTTTAGAAACAAAGATACATATTTTCGTTAAATTTGCGGAATAAAGCGGAAATGATGAGCAAGAAAGAATATATCGAGATACGAGGGGCGGAGGCGCATAACCTCAAGGGGGTGAACGTGGATATTCCCAGAGGGGAACTGGTGGTTGTGACTGGGCTTAGCGGAAGCGGGAAGTCTTCGCTGGCGTTCGACACGATCTATGCGGAGGGACAGAGGAGGTATATGGACACGCTTTCGACATACGCCAAGCATTTCATGGGGGTGTTGGAAAAGCCTGAGGTAGAAAGCATCACTGGACTCAGCCCGATCATCGCCATCGAGCAGAAGACCACGGGGAACAATCCACGATCGACCGTAGGGACCATCACCGAGATATTCGATTTTCTCAGATTGCTCTACGCCAGAGCCTCAAGAGCGTATTCACCGGTCACGGGGAAAGAAATGGTACGCTACACCGACGCGCAGATCGTGGACCTCATAATGAATGAATATAAGGGGAAGAAGTGCTATCTGCTGGCTCCTCTGGTTGTCGGCCGAAAGGGACACTACCGCGAACTCTTCGACCAGCTCCGCAAGCGCGGCTACACCGATGTCAGGGTGGACGGGAATATCCTGTCGTTGAATGGGGTGGACGCACTGGACCGCTACAAGAGCCATTTCATCGAACTGGTTGTGGACAAGCTCAAACCATCGGAAGGAGATGAGAAACGGGTACGGGATTCCGTGATGTCAGCCCTGAACCTTGGCAAAGGCTCGGTCGCCCTGCTGGAATTCGGCTCGGACAAACTGCGCCATTTCTCAAAGCATCTGGTCGATCCTGATTCAGGAATATCCCTGCAAGAGCCAGCGCCACATTCTTTCTCGTTCAACTCTCCCGAAGGCTACTGTCCTCACTGCAAAGGACTTGGAATGATAGTAGATGTGAATATGGACACGATCATTCCCGACCGGTCTGTCTCGATAGCCGACGGCGGAATAGTTCCGCTGGGAAAGATTCGGGAGACCAGGAAATATGACATAATCCGCTCCATCGCACGGAAATACAACTTCTCACTGTACGACCCGATCGATTCGATTCCGGACGAGGCCATCTCCCACATTATATTCGGAAGCGACGAGCTATTCCGTGTCGGGGAAGGCGGCATGTCCGAGATGGTCACGTTCAGCGGAATCGTGGAGGACATCGACGAGAAGATCGTGTGTCCGGTCTGCCACGGAACCCGCCTCAACGAGAACGCCCTCTTTTTCAAGATTGACGGGAAGACTATCGCCGAGGTGGCCGCTATGGAGATGACCGAACTCAAATCTTGGTTCGCGTCACTGCCAGAAAAGCTTAATGCCAGAGAGAACAATATCGCCCGTGACATACTCAAAGAGCTGAACGAGAGGGTTCAGTTCATGCTGGACGTAGGCCTTGACTATCTGTCACTTGACCGCCCGACGGCATCGCTTTCTGGCGGCGAGGGGCAAAGAATCCGGCTCGCCACGCAGATCGGCTCCAAGCTGGTCAATGTACTCTACATTCTGGACGAGCCGTCCATCGGACTTCACCAGAGAGACAACCGCAAGCTGATCAACTCGTTGAAGGAGTTAAGGGACGAAGGCAATTCCGTGATGGTCGTCGAGCACGACTACGAGACGATGATGAACGCCGACTGGCTGGTGGATGTCGGCCCGGGTGCCGGCGAGAAAGGCGGAAGAATATGTCTGAACGCCCCTATGAAGGCTCTGATGGAATATTCATCGGACAACGGAAAAGTGCCTGCGTCGCTGGACAAGGAGACCGCCGGACACTGCATATTCGGAAAGTCAAAGACTCTGGATTACCTTCAGGGAAAGGATTCCATCCCAGTGCCGTCGGTACGCCGAACAGGAAGCGGCAAGTTCCTCAGTATCAAGGGTGCGAGAGGGAATAACCTGAAGAATGTCAGCGTGGATTTCCCGCTGGGATGCTTCATCGGGATCAGTGGAGTCAGCGGAAGCGGCAAGTCAACGCTCATCAACGAGACTCTGATGCCGATCCTCAAGAACAAATTCTACAGGGCGAAGCTGCGTCCTCTGGCCTACGATTCGATTGAGGGTGTGGAGAACATCGACAAGCTGATAGAGATTGACCAGAGCCCGATCGGACGTTCTCCGAGATCCAACCCGGCGACTTTCACGGGTGTGTTCAACGACATCCGCAATCTGTTCGCCGACACTCCGGACGCAAAGGTGCGCGGATTCAAGGCCGGACGGTTCTCGTTCAACGTGGCCGGCGGCCGCTGCGAGGCCTGCAAGGGAGCCGGAATAAAGGTCATAGAGATGAATTTCCTGCCGTCCGTGAATGTAGTCTGCGACGAGTGCAGAGGCAAGAGGTACAAGGAGGACACGTTGGCCGTGCATTACAAAGGCAAGAGCATCAACGATGTGCTTGAGATGCCGATCAGCGAGGCCTACGAGTTCTTCAAGCCGATTCCGTCCATCGCGCAGAAACTCAAGGCGTTGGTCGATGTGGGTCTCGGCTATGTGCATCTGGGTCAGTCAGCCGTGACACTTTCCGGCGGTGAGAGCCAGCGTATGAAACTGGCCGCCGAGTTGTTCAGGAAAGCCACCGGCAACACTCTGTACATCCTGGACGAGCCGACGACAGGTCTTCATTTCGAGGACATCAAGGTTCTGCTCAACGTGCTGCAACAGCTTGTCGATCAAGGAAACACGGTCATCATCATCGAGCACAATCTCGATGTTCTCAAGAGTGTAGATTACCTCTTCGACCTCGGTCCCGACGGCGGTCGTCGCGGTGGCCTCATCGTTGCCCAAGGCACCCCAGAACAGCTCGCCCAGAACCCCGCCTCCGTCACCGGCCCGTTCCTCAAGGAGATACTCTGATAGGAAAAGTGTAGATTTGCATTGCGGAATTTCATAGAAAAGTGTAGATTTGTATGGCAATATTTCATAGAAAAGTGTCAAACAAATGCTACACAGAAAGATAGAAGGATACCTTGAGGACCATCTAAAGTCCGAGACTGACCGGATTCTGATTCTGGAAGGAGCCAGACAAGTGGGTAAGTCGTTCATAATACGCAGAGTAGGTGAACGATTGTACGAGAACTTCATCGAAATCAATTTCGTGAAAGATGACGAAGGGCCTCAGTTGTTCAAGAACATCAGAACCACTGAGGAATTCTACTTTGTTTTGAGTTCGATCCACGGCAAGAATCTTGATTCCTATAAGAATACGCTTGTCTTTCTTGATGAAATCCAGCACTATCCACAGTTTCTTACCCTACTGAAATTCTTCCGGGAAGATCACAGATTCCGTTTCATAGCAAGCGGCAGCCTATTAGGGCTTACTTTACGGGAAACAACTTCCATCCCTGTCGGCAGCATCATCAGAAAGCCGATGTACCAGCTTGATTTCGAAGAGTTTTTACTTGCGAACAACTTTGGTTCCGACACGCTGGCGGCACTCAAGCAAAAGATGGAGAAAGGTGAAAGCATAGACGTGGCTATGCATAATTACATCATTGACCAGTTCCGACGCTACCTTCTTGTCGGTGGTATGCCGGATGCCGTGAATGAATATCTCACCTCACATAATATCGTAAAGGTCAGAGACGTGCAAGAAAGCATCAAAACTCTTTACGAGGCAGATGCAACTAAATATGAGAAAGACAGCAACAAGTCTCTCCTAATAAGGCGTATCTACAATATGATTCCGTCACAGATGGAGAACAAGAAAAAAAGGATTGTGGCAAAAGACATACGAGACAAGGTTGGAGACAGGTTCGACAACTACCGGGAAGAATTCGAGTACCTGACATATTCAGGAATAGCCCTTAACGTCAACTCCATCTCGAACCCCAAGTACCCTCTGTCCGAGTCCGTCCACAAGAATCTTCTCAAACTCTATATGAACGATGTCGGACTTCTTACGGCACAACTGTACAGAAACAATGTCCGCCCGGTTCTTTCGGATGAGGAAGGTGTGAACTTAGGTTCCGTCTATGAAAGTGTCATCGCCCAGGAACTGAAGGCGCACGGACACAATCTCTTCTATTATGACAACAAACAGAAAGGAGAGGTCGATTTTCTGATTGATGACTATAAGAACACAAGCGTTCTGCCGATCGAAGTCAAATCAGGTAAGAATTATACCACCCACAGCGCCATCGACAACCTGCTGAATGTTTCAGACTACAACATCAAATCCGGTCTCATCCTGTCAAACTCCCGGGAGATACGCACTTCCGGAAAGATAACATATATGCCCGTCTATTACATTATGTTCATCAACGCCGATCAGGTTGATGAAAGTGAGATCTACTTTTAATGCAACCGTGGTTACAGTAACAGCGGTTGCAAAAAACAAGATAATAGAGGTCGTACAATGTTGCCGTGGCGGCCAAGTGACTGAATATCAAAAGCAAGAAGCACCCTTCTACTATCCGAAACAAGCAGCAGGAGGGTGCTTCAGCATATTCATTTACAAGAGTTTGCGCTCCACGGACAATGCCCATGCATCACTGCTGAGTAGCAGGAGGAACATCTATTGAGTATGTCGTAACATCCATTTCTACTGGATCGCTCTTGTAATAACGCTCAATATTACGCACCGTTCCAATAGAGTACGATCCACAGCCCGCAGGAAGAGTCACATTATAAGGCCTTATTGTTTCTTTTACTTTACCAGAACCATATACACGCTTATTCTCGTAAATTGTCACTACACGTGGGTATTCAAGGGTAGTCGGTTGAGTACCGTTTTTGCCAGCAAAGACCTTAATTGTATATGAAACAGAACATTCATATACCTCATCAAGCACATTAACTTCATCTCTAATAACCTGAGTATCATATCTCAGTACAATAAACGGAGGACCATACATTGCAGCCACTCCTTGAACATCGCCGTCTGACAAATGAGTTCTTTGTGCATAAAAATACAGTCCATCCTTAGTAGTCATCGTAGGCTGATTGTTGGCACTAAAAGCGAAAGAATCATATAGCATAATCGATCCAAAATCAAAAGTGCCGACATCACAAACCAAACCCGAAGCATATTTTGAAAAATTATGCTCTTTTCCAGACTCAATGTTAGAAGTATGTATAGTAATATAAGAATCCCTATCATTTCGGCATTGCTCGTGTATGAGACCTACAGCATGTCCTATCTCATGAATAGCAGATCCATAACTGCTTCCATACAAAGACAGGCTAACCTGCTGTTTCCCTCCTACCATTCCTAAGTATGAATAATTACCAGATCCGTGGAAAAACTCTATGTAATTACCATGACCCGTACTATTTACAAATGTTAAACTTGTTTTGTTTTCCCATTCATTAATAGCCCTTTCAACATTTGATTGTAAAGAAAAATCTTGTGCGAATGTATAATACACCGTATTACCTGGCCAATATTTTATAACATCTTTAATTGCTCCAGATCTTGTCATAATAGTTTCAGTTTGCTCTTTTGAAAGGAGTATATCTCCCTCAATAACGGCAACAGAATCAGAAAAATGTCTTGAACCATTTTAAAAAGTCTCGGCATTCGACATACATTCCAATGGAGTATTTGTCAAGAGCGGAACATCAGAGTCCTTTAAGATTTTTGACACAACAGAGAGAAGTGTATATTCACAGGAAGATGCATCCTGAGGCGGCTCCAGTATTTCTTGAGCTTTAACAAGCAATTCATACTCGTAGCCACATTCATAATTGAAGCCCCTATCTGGCTATGGCTAATTTGCCAAACAGGGTTGTTGTCAACTTTAATCCAATAGCATATTTCAGGTCCACTGGATCCAGTGGCGGTGATTGTCTTTGAGGCGACAATCCATTTCTCTTCCCAACTTTTGCCATAGATAGTAGATTCTTCATCAGATTTATTACAACCGGCAGAGATAACGGCGAGAAGATACAAAACACAAAAAAGAAGTCGTTTGTTCATAAAAAGTCTTTGTCCAAAGTTTTACAAAAAAAGAATTGATTCTCGCTAAGAATAATCATAGGCAATACTGCTTCTACGATTTCAGAGGTCAGTCTCCTATGTTGAGTCAATTGCCAGTCACGCCTACGGTACTGTCCGGCCACTAAGTCATAGGATTATATACAATACTATATTGCAAATATACAATACATTACACAAAAAGGCAAGAGTAATTTTACACGGGGACAAATAGACCGGCTAATTCACATGACGGCCAAGTGGTTGAATATCAACAGTAAGAAACACCCTCCTTCTACCCGAAACGAGTGTGAGGAGGGTGCTTTAGCATATTCATTTACAAGAACTTGCGCTCCACGGCTGGATGGAGGCTTGCTCTGACAACGGCTTCCTGCAAGGCTTCAAAACCGATACAGGAACCGGCGAGAAGGCATCTATCGCTCCCAAGCGAGGGCGGAGGCACCGAGGATGGCGGCGTCGGACTCCTTGAGCTGGGAATATACGAGCTGTACCTTGTTCTTCCAGAGAGGAAGGACGTTGTCGTTCATTGAACGGAGGATCGGTTCGGTGAGGAACTCCTTGCTTCTGGCGAGACCGCCGAAGAGGACGATGGCCTCTGGAGCGGAGAACGCTATGAAGTCGGCGAAAGCCTGACCGAGAAGAGTGCCTGTATATTCAAAGATCTTGATGGCAAGGGCATCTCCTTCCTTCGCGGCCTCATAGACATCCTTTGAGGAGATGCTGTCTAAACTACGGAGAGATGACGGTTCATTGCTCATGTCAAGCCATTCGCGGGCGGTCCTGGCGACTCCGATCGCGGAGCAGTAGGTTTCAAGGCAACCGTTTCTTCCGCAGTTGCAGTGACGGCCGTTGTGGCGCACGATCGTGGTGTGGCCAAGCTCGCCGGCGAACCCGTCGTGTCCATACACCATCTGGCCGTCAATGACGATTCCGCTGCCGACTCCGGTGCCGAGGGTGATCATGATGAAATTTTTCATTCCTCTGGCGGCACCGTAGGTCATCTCTCCCATCGCGGCGGCGTTGGCGTCGTTGGTCAAGGTCACAGGAATGCCGCCGACAGCCTCGGAGAGCATCTTGGCGAAATGAATGGATCCGCTTTTACCCCAGGAGAGGTTCACGGCGTTCTCGATGTCACCGGTGTAGTAGTTGGCATTAGGAGCGCCCACACCGATGCCACGGATCTGACCATCCGCCTTGGCGTCCGCGATGATCTTCTTCAATGCGGCAGCCAATTCTTCAATATAAGGTTCTACCTCCGTAAAGTTGTCAGAGCGGATGACCGTTTGCGCCAACACAGTTCCACGCGCGTCAACCACACCACATTTGGTGGTCTGGCCACCCACATCTATCCCTATTACTAAATTCTGTTCCATAGCATATTATGATTAATCCCGGCGGATTTTGTTCCACCGGGACCAGGTTTACAATTAAGCGGTCTTTTTCACCTTTGAGCCGAAGAGTGCATACCAAAGGATGTAGGCGACACCGATGATGATTACGATATAACTCATCAGATAATTGGTCGCGTCGGCTACAGCTCCTTGAATAAGAGGGAGGACACCACCACCGCAAACCATCACCATAAAGAGGCCGGATGCGATTGACGTGTACTTGCCAAGCCCTTCGACAGCAAGGTTGAAGATCGCTCCCCACATCACGGATGTGCAGAGGCCGCAAAGAATGAAGAACATCACTCCGATAGGAATCTCGGCGAGAGAGAATGAAAGCTGTGAAGTGATCGCAGGGAACTTGACGGTGGTCGTGTCACCAAGGAACATACCAAGGAGAAGGAATACGATGGCGACGGCTCCGACAAAGCTTACCATGGTGCGACTAGAGACCTTTCCGCCGACGGAAGCACCCACGAGACGGCCGCAGAGCATAAGGAACCAATACATTCCGACGATTGTTCCGGCGACGGCGGCGCTGATGCCGATCTCAGCTGATGTCATGTAAAGGTTTACGAAGTTAGGAATGCCTACCTCAACTCCCACATAAACGAATATCGCTACGATACCAAGCACGAAATGTCTGAAGGAGAGAGCGCCCTTGACACTCTCGCTCATAGTGAGCTGGCCGGCTTTACCTGCGGCAGCCGCGGCCTCAAGCTCTGGCTCAGGAATCTTCGAGAACGCTATGATGACGAACGCGAGGGCAAAAATACCCATGGCGATGAAAAGCGCAGGATTCGCGTCGGCGATCTGGGTGTCTTTGGTCACGTCACCGATAAGATAACCCACAAGAACAGGTACAATGGTGGCGCTCAACGAATTGCATGAACCACCCCACTGAATGAGCTGATTACCCTTGTTTCCGCCGCCACCGAGGGTGTTGAGCATAGGGTTCACAACGGTGTTGAGCATACACATCGAGAAACCGGAGATGAACGCGCCGAGAAGATAGACGGCGAAACTGCCGGTGATGCCGGAAAGGAATGTGATGCCGACTCCAATGAATCCGACTGTCACAGCGGCGAGGGCGGTGAATTTGTAGCCCTTCTTGGACAGGATCATGCCGGCGGGCAGTCCCATGAACGCATAGGCGATGAAGTTGGCCGCGTTACCGAGCTGAGACATGAAGTTCGATGCCGCAAACTGCTGCTTAACAATGACTCCGAACGGATTCTGGAATCCCGTCACGAATGAGATCATCGCAAACAGGAAGAACATGATCACAATAGCGAAAATGTTGCCTTGTTGTTTTTTTTCCATTTGTAAGATGTTTTATGTTACCAAAAATAATTTCGTGGCATATTTCACAAAATTAGCAAATTAATTTCAAATTTGACCGAATGGCTTCAAAAATCCGACTTTCAGAATGACCTTTATTGGATTATTGTTAACTTTGGACATGAATATTCATGAATATGAAAACGATAATCGACGTTAACGCACATCTGCACACACCGTACTCTTTCAGCGCCTTCACTGGTGTCAGCCAGGCTCTTGACATGGCCGCAGCAGAAGGCGTGGGAGTAGTGGGAATCAACGACTTCTACAGTCTGGATGGTTACAGAGAGTGGAATGACGAATGCGCCGCAAGGCACCTATGCCCGTTGTTCAACATCGAGTTCATCTCACTGAACAGCGAGGATCAGGCCGCAGGCCTTAGGGTCAATGACCCGAACAACCCGGGGCGCACGTACCTCAGCGGAAAAGGTCTGGCCTATCCTGTGATCCTCAACGGGAAGGAAGCTCGGATGCTCGCTGACGTGAGAACCGAATCCAACTTGCAAGTAGAGAGGATGTGCGCGAAACTGAACGACCATCTGGATGCGGTCAAGGCAGGATTCAACATCGATTTCGGGCAGGTTGTCAAGGAACTTACAAGAGGCTCGGTGCGTGAGCGCCACCTTGCGAAGGCCCTCAGGATGGCGGTTGACACCAAGGCCAACAAGGCTGAGGACAAGCTCGCACTCTACGAAAGAATTTTCGGAGGCCAGCCGCTGAAATCCGCCCTTGGCAACGACGCGGCGGTGGAGAACGAAATCAGAAGCAGACTGCTCAAGGCCGGAGGCGCGGCGTTCGTGCCGGAAGATCCAAAGGCGTTTCTGCCAATGGAGACCGTCTGCCAGATCATCAAGGCCGCCGGTGGAATCCCTACCTACCCATTCCTCGCGGATGACGCGAAAGGCAACTTCACCGACTTCGAAGGTGACCTCCAAAAGGCAGCGGACACGCTGAAGAAGCGCGGAATAAAGTCCGTGGAATTCATCACGACACGCAACACCACAGCCGTGCTTGAAGAATATTCCGGCTACCTTCAGGACGAGGGGTTCATCATCACTTTCGGCTCGGAACACAACACACCGGCACTGGAGCCAATCCGTCTGCGCACACGCGACAACGCCGAAGGACTCAGCAAAAAGCTGCGCGAGACCAACTACCGTGGAGCCTGCGCGGTCGTGGCGCATCAGGCAGGACTTGACTCCATCGAAGCGGGAGACGAGCTGATCCGCAAGACCTTAGGCATTTAGGAATATGTCGGGGCCGGCAAAGCAGAACACATAATGATACACGAATATGAAACAGATTGAAGACCTTATCGCGATTTCCCGGAAGTTCGGACAGGACTCCCGGTTCGTGATAGCTGGAGGCGGAAATACCTCCTACAAGGATGAGAACAGACTTTCGGTAAAGGCCAGCGGCCACGCCCTTGCCACCATAACAGAAGACGGATTCGCCGTACTTGACAGAACACTTCTGAACGAGATGGGTGGAAAGGCGTACAGTGACGACACGGCAATCCGTGAGGAGCAGGTCAAGAACGACCTTTCCGTCGCCTGCATAACAAAGGACAGAAGGCCATCCGTAGAGACTTCCCTGCATAACTGCATGGGGTTCGCCTTCGTGGTACACCTCCACCCTACCCTTGTCAACGGCCTGATGTGCTCGGTGAATGCCGAGGCGGCCTGCAAGGAACTCTTCCCGGGAGCCCTTTATATTGAATATACCGACCCAGGCTACACGCTCTTCAAAAAGGTTTACGACCGGATAAAGGCCTACAAGGCCGCCAACGGCAAGGAGCCACAGGTGATATTCCTCCAGAATCACGGAATATTCGTGGGCGGGGACACCACGGCGGAGATCGAGGGGATATATTCAGAGATTCTTAGGAAACTTGAATCCAAGGTCACCGTGCTTTCGGAGGGTGACACGGTTGTCTCAGAGACTGTTATGGATGTCGTTCCGGCGATCCGGCAGATGCTCTCACGCTCCGGCAGGGGCTACAAGACGCTGAAAATCACCAAGAACGCACTGGTGGACTTCTTCCTTGACAGCCGCTTCGACAAGATCGCGAAGCCGTTCACACCGGACATCATCGTGTACTGCAAGAGCGCTTACATATTCATTGACGCTGATTCGGAAGAAGAGATTCTGAAGCAGACAGAAGAGAGGATCGAGGCTTTTGTCAGAAAAAGAGGTTTCACGCCTAAGATTCTGCTGGTCAAGGGGATCGGTCTCATTGCGGTGGGAGACAACGCCAAGAACGCCCAGATCATCACTGACGTGTTCACCGATGCGATGAAGGTGGCGTTCTACGCCCAGGATTTCGGTGGCGAACACGCGATGGAGCAGGCCTGGATCGACTTCATCGACAACTGGGAAGTGGAGAATTACCGCCGCAAGGTGGCCGCAGGCACGTCCAAGGGTCGTGTGGAAGGCCGTACGATCATCGTGACCGGAGCCGCCCAAGGATTCGGAGAGGGCATCGCCCGTGAGCTGATGGCGCAGGGAGCCAACATCGTGGTGGCCGACCTCAACGAGGTGACCGGTGAGAAGACCGCGGCCAGCTTCAATGAGAAGGCCGGAGCCAACAAAGCCATATTTGTAAAGACTAATGTCGCGGACATGGCAAGCCTCCAGAACTTGATGAAAGAGACCGTCTTGAATTTCGGTGCGCTTGACGCGTTTGTCAGCAACGCCGGAGTGGTCCGCGCCGGAGGATTGGATGTGATGACCCCTGAGAACTTCGAGTTCGTCACCAAGATCAACTACGAGGCCTACTTCTTCTGCGCCAAAGTCGCCTCGCACATCATGAAGATCGAGACCAAGTACGATCCTGAATATTTCGCCGACATCATCCAGGTCAACAGCAAGAGCGGACTGCGCGGCAGCAAGGCCAATTTCGCCTACGCCGGCGGCAAGTTCGGAGGAATCGGTCTGACCCAGTCCTTTGCCCTTGAACTCGCCCCTTACAGGGTGAAAGTCAACAGCATCTGCCCTGGCAACTACTACGACGGACCGCTTTGGAGCAATCCGGAGAATGGTCTGTTCATCCAGTACCTAAACGCCGGAAAGGTTCCAGGAGCCAAGACCGTGCAGGATGTGAAGGACTACTACCTCGCCCAGGTGCCTATGCGCAAGGGCTGCAACCCCGTGGATGTCTGCAAGGCCATCCTCTACGCCATCGACCAGACAGGAGAGACAGGACAGGCCATTCCTGTGACCGGCGGTCAGGTCATGCTGGCATAATTGTAAATCCAGGATGCCGCTTAGTCATCAAGCTTGTCGAAGCGGTTTCCAATGTAATTCATTAATATCATGAAACAACTTGACGTAAATCTTATGCATCCAGCCGAGCAGATCGCAATCATCATCGGCAGGATCTATCGCAGCGAGATGACCACCACCTCCGGCGGAAACCTGTCCATCATGGACGAGAACGGAGACATGTGGATCACCCCGGCGGCGATTGACAAGGGTTCGCTGACCCCTGCGGACATCATGTGCGTGAAGGCTGACGGAACAATCATAGGCCCTCACAGACCTTCTTCCGAGTACCCGTTCCACAAGGCGATCTACAAGATGAACCCGCATATTCATTCAGTCATCCACGCCCATCCTCCCGGACTGGTCACCTTCAGCATGGTTCATCAGGTGCCTGACACAAGCATCATTCCTCAGGCGCGTGAGACTTGCGGCCCTGTCGGATTCGCCGAATATGCCCTCCCAGGAAGCGAACTTCTTGGAAAGAAGATCGTGGCGGAATTCGAGAAAAATCCTGACTACAAGGCTGTAATCATGGAGAATCACGGAGTTGTGGTCGCAGGCGAAGACATCGCCGACGCTTACCAGAGATTCGAGACTCTTGAGCTTTGCGCCCGCACAATCCTGAACGCCAAGACTTTGGGCGAACCGAAATATCTTTCCGAAGAACAGATTCTTCAGCACGAGAAAGCAGTGAACACTCCATTCCAGCATTTCATGAACGTGGAGCATCCATCCGAAGAGAGGGCGATACGCGCGGAGATCTGCAAAATTGTACGTAGAGCTTGCTCGCAGGGACTTATGTGCAGCTCCTACGGCACGGCATCCGTACGCTGGAAAGGCAACGACTTCCTCATCACCCCTTCAAACATGCAACGTTGGGATCTTGATCCTGAAGACATCGTGCAGGTCAAGGACGGGATGGTCGAGGCCGGGAAGAACGCAAGCCGTTCAGTTGCCCTTCATTACGAGATCTACCGCCGCAACCCTAAGGTCAACTCAATCATCCTGACACAGTCCCCTGCCCTCATGGGATTCTGCACGACCGGAGTGAAGTTCGACGTGCGTACCATCCCGGAGAGCTGGATATTCCTTCAGGACATTCCGACATTCCCGTTCGGGAGCCAGTACAACGAGCATCTGACAGAACTTGCGGATGAATTCAAGCACAGGCCGTTCGTTATGTTGGAGAACGATTCCGTCGTTGTGACCGGAGATCAGCTCATCAACACGTTCGACCGTCTTGAGGTGGCTGACTTCAGCGCCCGCTCGCTGATTATGGCCGCACCGCTCGGCAAACTGAACCCGATCACCGACGAGGAGATCGAGGAACTCCGTGTGGCCTTCCACGTGGGAGAATAACTAAAGATGGGGTGTCCCCATCTTTAGTTACATACACCCCCAGTCACTTCGTGACAGCCCCTGGGGGCACGGGGAAAGAATTCCCCGAACCCCTTCGGTCGCTTCGCTCCGAATTCCACATTCTGGTCACAGAGCCTGTCGAAGTGACCCACTTCGAAGATACCGTAGAATAATAGTCACTTCGACAGGCTCAGTGACCGGGAAGGTATCAGTGACCGAAATGGTATATTCAAAGATCGAAGTGTTTCAGCGACAACGTTTGGAGCAACCGGTAAAATAAACTCCCTCCCGAATTTTGCACGTTACCAAAATTCGGGAGGGAGTTTATTTTACCGGAATCAAACCTTATTCCCCGGCAATGATCTTGGCGTCTTCCGCACGGTCGATTCCGACACGTTTTTCAAGACGGTCACGCCTCTCGATCAAAGCCTCCTTGTGGCGTATGACCCAGTTCTCAACATAGATGGCCGCACAGGCGAGGAAGAAGTAAACAATGGTCTGCACGATCATCGCCTTCATCTGCATGTCAGCCGCACCCATGTCTCCTCCGGCGGTGCTTAGGTTGATGAACCCTCGCGCTCCAAATGTGGACGGGAATATGTAGGAGAAGATTTTCCAGAACTCAGGGAATGCGACAGTCGGCCATGAGCAGCCCGTAAGGAACAAGGCAACAGGCGACATCGCAAGGAACAGCACAAACACTGATTCTCTTCTCGTGATCAAAGTACTCCAAGTCATGCTGAAGAACACACAGTCGGTGATAAAGAACACCAGCAAGGCCAGGATGTCATGGAACTCACCTCTTTGAGGAATCCCGAATATTGCCGGAACGATGAAGGCAATGTACATGCCGACAGCCAAATACAACAGCCAATAGGCTCCTCCACGGCCAAGGACCACACGACCTACACCGTGTCCCTCTAGTTTGTCAGGCAGCGAAGCGAAACTGCGGTTCCTTTCCCTTGCCGTTCCGACCAACAGGGACATTCCGTAGAACAAAGTCTGCTGGATGATGATCATCAGGATGGCAGAAATAAGGAAGAAACTGTAGTTGAAAGCCCTGTTGTAGGGATTGTTCTCCTCGTAGCCAAGAGGCTTGACAGACTGAAAAGCGGCCTGTTCTGTCATTCCCAAGGCCGAATATCTCTCCATCTGAATCTGACCGACCTCGTGAAGCATCACGAAGTTGGTAGCCATGAGCGCGTTCTTGTAGTACAGGAAGCTGCTCATGTCCGCATAGACGGAGAATGTAGCCGTCTCGTTCCTTGCGATCTTCTCGCTGAAATCTGACGGGAAGTAGATGATGCCTTTGACCTTACGATCCTTCATCATCTGCTCGGCCTCCGCCATATTCACACATTTGGCAGCTACCTCAACCTCTCTGGTGGCGTCGATTTCCCTGATGAAGCGACGGCTGTCAGGACTGTCCGAGTTGTCCACAACGGCCACCGGAGTGTCCGAAAGGATACCATTGAGGTAAACAACATTGTACAACAGAGGATAAGCCAGTCCGGCCACCAGAAAGATCAGCAGAACACCGCTGTCTGAAAAGATCTGACGGAACTCGTGGCAGAATATGCCCCAAAAGTCTTTGATCCAAGTCTTTGCGTATGATGTTTTCATCTCTCTTAGTCTTTAGGGAAATTCTGATGGATGTAAGCTTTCTTCAGGCGGGTAAGTCCGACAAGTGGAATCAGCAGGAAGATAAGCAGATAGACCACCTGTGACCACCAACCGGCGAATCCTGTTCCGAAGACAGCCTCCTGAGCGTAGAGCTGATAGTAATGTCTGATCGGGAACGCGGACGCAAGCCCCTGAATGTAAGGCGGCATGGCCTCGATAGGAAGCGTGAATCCTGAAAGCGAGAATCCAAGAACACTGTACAACGCGCCGATACTCAAAGCCAACCTTGGCACAGGCAGCATCTCGACAATGAATATGGCGATGGCCTCACTAGCGAACACCAACAGGACTATTCCAAGGAACATGTTCCAGATTGATCCGGCCAGAGGGAAATGCAGCCAATGATACAAGAGCATGATCAGGATCAATCCGATCGCCGAGAACGTCAAGGTCCAGACAAGCAGTTTACCTGCAAGGGCTGTAACAATCGAATTGCCAGAAGTCTGGAGCAGATGACGCGACGTACCATATTTGAGTTCCGCACCCAATGAATATATCAATATGATGATCACTATCATCTCCAGCACACCTGGCAACAGGACACTCGAAAGGTAGTAACTGTAGTTGGTCGTGACATTTCCAATCTGATGCAAGTCCACGTTGACAGGCTGGATCAGATTCATGATCTGGGCGTCATTGTAGCCTCTTGCCCTCAACGCCTGCCTCTGCACGGCTCCGTTGGTCAGATTGACCATCGTCAGCAAGTCCTTCCATGCCAACGCTCCACTGACAAAATACAATCCGTTGACATAGAATGTGATCTTCGGCTGACGGTTCGCCTGAATGTCATCGTTCATTCCGGTCGGGATGACACAGACAGCGGAAATCTTTCCCCTATTCATGTCCTCCCTCGCGGCGGCGAACGAGTCGTAGTGGATGACCTTGCCCAACTGGGTGGCATCCAGCTGCTGGCTGAAATTCCTGGAGGTTGACGAATAGTCGTAATCCACCAGACCTATAGGGATGTCACTTGGCAGACCGTCCTTCAAAAACGTCAGGAAGAACACGGCGCAGAAAGCGATCACACCTACGGAACCCAGAAGATAGATCGGGCGTTGCCTGATGATTCTGAGTTCTCTGCGGGCTACCGCAATTATTCTCTGCCAATTACTCATGATTCCTTACTTTACGATAGCGGACATACCAGGACGGATTCCGTCAACCTTCACGTCCGGAACGGCTCTGACCTCGAAGGTTTTGGCATCGTACATTCCGGTCTCCTTTGTGGCTTTCCAAGTGGCATAGGACTCGCGTACAGCGACATAGTTGACAGTGGCAGGAACCTCCTTCCCGTCAAGAGCCGGGATGATCACGGTGATCTTATCACCCTGCTTCATGCCGTGGAGATAGTCCTCACGGACATTGAAAGTGAACCAGATGTCATTCAAATCCATAACACTAGCCACAGGGGCTCCCTGACCGACCAATTCTCCGACTTTCGGGAATATGGCGGAGATGATTCCGTCTGACGGAGCTGTCAGATAAAGCTCTCCGAGATAAGACTCAACCTCCATCAAAGCGCCGTTGGCCTGATCCACAAGGGCCTGAGCGGCAGCCTTGTCCTCGGCTCTGGCACCGTTGACAGCCATATCATACTGGCTCTTGGCAGCCTTTGTCTGAGCGACAGCGGCATCATACTTGGCCTTAACCTCGTCATATTTCTGAGCGGCGATCACCTTTTGGTCATAAAGCTTCTGAATCCTCTCGAAAGACTTCTTCATCACGTCTTCCTGCACGAGAGCGGTCTGGTAAAGCTCATAGGCTCCGGCTATC
>CAVKML010000028.1:0-38776 GCA_963657715.1 uncultured bacterium
CTGCCGACAAGTTGTACTATATCGAAGGTTTGTCAAGGGGTGTTCAGAATAGAATATTCACATATGATTTTGAGCTTGATCGACCGGTATGGAGATAAGGTTTATTTATTATAGTTCAATTTATGAAAAAGAAATTATTTTTGATTTCAAGCGCAACGATAGTTGTACTTGCTGGAGTGTTTGGAATGAAATCAGTAATGGCTTCAACAAACACAGATGCTTTGTTTTTTGAAAATGTTAATGCTTTAATGGCAGCGGAAGTTACTGGAGAAGTATGCTATGATACCATTACGGAAGCTGATGGCCTGAAAGTTTTATACTGTGGAGATTGTGTGTGGCTCAAAGGCAAACCTTCAACTTTTGCCTCAAAGAAGACTTGCAAGTAGCTAATAACGAATGAAATACGTTTATGCTGTTATGGTGGCCATGATATTATTGGCCACCAGTTGTAGTGATTCATATTGCCCTTCATTGGGAAAGGTGGTCACGGTTGAAGAAAAAGATTTCCATGAGATTTCTCTTTCCGAACTCAATTTCAAGGAGATAAATCTTGGCTTAGTGGGAATCACCGGGGTTCGTTACTGCGATTCTTTGTTGGTTGTCACGACTAGGGGAACCAAGCGTCTGGTTCACATATATGATTGTGATCGCATGGAATGTAAAGGTGACTTCTTCACAAAGGGGCGGGGACCGAAGGAATTGTTGTCCCCATTATACGGAAGTGACCTTAGCCTGAATAACGAATCTGGCTCATATATGATGCGTTTTGTGGACAGTTATTCTAACCGCTTTGTGGAGGTGAATCTTTCAGAATCCATAGTGAATCAAGAGCCTGCCTTAAAAGAACGTGAGCTTAAAAGCGGGGATGTACTATTCTCCGCGCTGCCTCTTGACGGGGCCCGTTGCTTTATGAAACGTATGGTTCAAAACGGTACTTGTTTGGAACGTTATGTCTGGAATGTCAAAGGAACAGAAAGCATGAGTCCGTCGATGCTCAAATTGAACACCTGTCATATAGAACAGAATGACGGCTATAACATAAACTTACTATCCGGGATCGTTGGCTATAACGGCTCTCGCCGTTTGATCGTTGAAGCAATGACCCTGTTGAACCTTGTCCAGGTGTATCCAGTGGATGGAGAGGGCGGCTATACATTGTGTTATGGAAATGATATGCCGGACATCCGCGTCCTTGAAAAGCAGTCACCTGACTTATCTACTTATCACACAGTCCTGTCATTGAATGACAGCTACTTCTCAGTTATGTACACAGATGAAAGCGCGGACGGGACTGTAATGGAAATCCACGGTTATGCCTGGGGTGGCAGTCCGTTGTTCCGCATACCATTGCCTTCGAATATTACCAAATATGACATTGATGATAAAATTGGAACCTTGTTGACGGTTGATGATGAGGATCATATCAAAGAATATAATGTCGAATACCTTAAGTCATTAAGAATTGATTAAAGGACAAATTGTTTGTGGATTAATGAGATAAGTGACTGTTTATGAGTCGATTATTGGATATAATGTCAGGCCTGATATTGTGCTGCTCTGCTTTCATCAGTTGCGGGAATCAGGATCTTCGTAAGCAAATGAGGGAATTTATGTCTAAGGAGATAGTCTTGCCGGTTGAGCTAACAGAAATAAAAGATGGTCATATGCGTTCTGTCAAAATGACTACGGATGAACCGATGCTGATAGTTTTTTACGGTAAAGACGAATGTTCTTCTTGTGCGATAAATCATTTGAATGATGATTTGTCAGGATTTGCGGATATTGAACAATCCGGTAAATGCAAAGTCGTGATTCTGTTTTCGCCATCAGAAGATGATCTGTTGGATGTTCAAGAGCAGATTAGAGAATTGAAATTTTCCGGATAGGAATTGTTGATTTGAAGTCTGGTGAGGCACTACCGATGGCGGTGAAAGGATTCCCGTCAGTGTACGAGTCGGATCCATATAAATACACAAGTTTTGATTGCGTGGATTTCGACATTGATAATGATGGGAATATGTATCTGGGCTTTCAAGCGGATTCATCGATTTATGTTTTTGATAAAGAATTCAGGCCGAAGTTTGCTTTTGGCGTGGCTGGATCAGCGATGGATTTATCATATAATAAGATTCAAACTGAGTCGGATCTTCCGTTTTTTCATGGAGAACATTGAGACCAAAGGTTATTATTCCAGGATAGAGTATATTGATGAGACAGGAATATGCTTCCGCTCTTACAAGAAAGGTTCTCATGCTCAATACGATGGATTACAGATTTACAAAGATGGGAATCTGATAGGAGACTGCGAAGTGCCTAAGTCGTTCAAAGTCATGGGATATGTCGCACCTTATTACTACTCACAAGTATTCAATGGCGATAATGATGGTGAATTGATGGTGTATCGATTCCGGTTATGAATCCTCGCGCGGGAGGAAAGATAGGGGATCAATCCATTATTCGAATCGTGATCCGATGAGAAAAATTTACAGCCTTGATGCATATTCCGGAAATATTTGGTAAATTGGCGAACACTAAAAGGTTAGAACACGATGAACCTTAACCATAGAATAACCACGGCGATAGTCGGCATATTCATTCTCCTTTTTGGGGTGACACCTCTCGGGGCGCAGCGACGGATGTCGCTTTCGGAGGCGATCGGGACGGCGCGGAGCCAGTCGGTCGCGTCGCTGGAGGCGAAACATGCGTTTGTCTCGACCTATTGGGCGTACCGGTCCTATCAGGCGAGCCGGCTGCCTTCGCTCATTCTGTATGGCAACTTGATGAACTTCGACCGGTCGCTCACCTTGCTGCAAAGCTACGAGGACGGCTCTTTCCGCTACGCCGACACCTATAACCTCCAGAACAGCCTTGGCCTTCAAGTGGCCCAGAATGTGACTTTTACAGGAGGACGGCTTTACGTCTATTCCGACCTCTCCCGCATCGACCAGTTCGGACTCAACAAGAAACTGACCTGGTACTCCCAACCCGTCACTGTCCGCTACGTCCAGCCGCTCTTCTCCTACAACCAATTCAAATGGGACAAACTGATTGAGCCTAAGGAATATGAACGTGGCCGCCGCCGCTACATAGAGTCGATGGAGCAGGTCACGATCAATGCCGTGTCGGCATATTTTGCGCTTGTCCAGGCTCTTAAGAACCAGGAGGTTGTGAAGTCGAACTACGAGAACACCGAGAAGATGCGTTCCGTGGCCGCCGAAAGGATGAAACTCGGAAGTGTCACGAGGGCTGAATATCTCCAACTGGAGCTCCGGGCCCTGAACGACAGCATTTCGATCGGTGAGAGCCTTGTCAACGTGCGTCAGGCGCAGATGGCCTTGAACTCGATTCTCGGCTACGATGAGTCGGTTGAGGTTGAGCCGGTGATGGACGGTTCCCTGCCGGACATTCTGATGGACTACGATCTGGTGATGGAGAAAGCATTGAAGAATTCGACGTTCTCCCTTGACAATCAGATCAGTGAGTTGAGCGCAGCTTCAAATGTGGCGAAAGCCAAGGCTGACAGGGGTATCTCGATGAGCCTGAATGCCCGATTCGGCTTGTCCCAGACTGGGGACGGCTTGCCGGATGTCTACAAGGATCTTCTGAACCAGGAGGTTGTCGGCCTGACTTTCAGCGTGCCGATTTTCGACTGGGGACTGGGCAAGGGAAAGGTGCAGAAGGCCAAGGCCGCGGAGGAGGTCGTCAAGGCACAGAACCTCCAGAGCGAGAACGACTACCGCAGGAAGATATTCACGGCAGTCGGCCAGTTCAACAACCAGCGTCAGCAGTGCATGGCTTCCCGCAAGGCGATGGAGATAGCCTCCGAAAGGTTCGAGCTGATGATGGACAAGTTCAGGCGAGGCTCAGCCACGGTGACCGACCTCACGAACGCCCAGAATGACAACGAATCCGCGATGACCAAGTACATCACAGACTACGCCAACTTCTGGAACTATTACTACACCCTGCGGAAGTACACCCTCTACGACTTCATCACCGGAAAGGACATAGACGTCAGCGTCAAGGAAATGGTTGAATAATACAGAATCAATGAATATGCTAAAGAATATACTTGTGCCTCTTTGTGTCTGCGGCCTCGCTGTGATGGCCGTGGCCTGCGGCGGGAACAAAAAAACGGAGGAAGCGAAGGACGGGAAACTGACCTATACTCCTCAGATAAACGAGGTCACGGTCATGACACTTGAAAGGACGGACTTTGCCCGCCAGCTTCTGTCAAACGGAAAGCTTGTCGCCAGCCGTAAAAGTGCCTTGCGATTCGGGACCACCGGAAAGATCGCGGCGATAAACGTCCGAAATGGTGAATACGTCTCCGCCGGCTCGGTGATCGCCTCCGTTGACCGTCCCGATTTGAAACTGTCACAGGAATCAGCCAGGCTCTCGCTCAAGAAAGCGGAGCTGGATCTGTTCGACTTTCTCGTTGGCCAAGGCTATTCCGCCGGGGACACCACCTCCGTCCCGACTGACCTGCTGACCACGGCGAAGATGAAGTCGGGCTATTCTGCCGCCAAAAATGCCTTGGACCGCTCTGCCTATGATATTTCCGGGATGGTTCTTCGTGCTCCGTTCTCAGGACGTGTCGCCGGCATCAAGCAGAAGCCTTTCGATCAGGCACCGTCTGACGCTTTCTGTACGATCGTGGATGACAGTGTGCTTGAGGTCGATTTCTCGGTGATGGAGTCGGAATATTCATTCCTCTCTGTGGGGCTTCCGGTGAAGGTGCGCCCGTTCGCTGACGAGACGAAGGAATATTCAGGGAAAGTCACAGCCATCAATCCGCTTGTGGATGAGAAAGGGCAGATTTCTGTCACGGCGCAGGTGCGGAATGATGGTTCGCTTATCGATGGAATGAATGTCCGAGTGATTGTGGAAAGGATTATTCCGGGACAGCTTGTCGTGCCACGCAGCGCGGTGTTGATCAGGGATAATCTGGATGTGCTGTTCACCTGCACGGATGACGGTAAGGCCCACTGGACCTATGTCACGATACTCTATTCCAACGGGGAGTCCTACGTGGTCGAGGCCAACAAGGACAGGAACGCCGAACTGAATGAAGGCGATCAGGTGATTGTCTCCGGGAATCTTAATCTGGCTGACAACTCGGATGTGCTGGTAAAACGATAGGTGATGCTTAAACATTTGATTGACCGACCGATCACCGTGACGATGATAACCCTTGTCATCGTCGTGCTGGGCATTGTCAGCATCCGTCTGCTGCCGGTGTCGCTGATTCCGGATGTGGACATTCCGTACATCACTGTGCAGGCCACCTCCTCTGAACTTTCGGCCAGAGAGATGGATGAGAGCGTGCTGAAGCCTCTGCGTCAGCAACTCATTCAGATCAACGGGCTGGAGGACATTGTCAGCGAGGCCAAGGACGGGAACGGGACGATCCGGCTGACGTTCAATCACGGTTCCGACATCGACTACCTTTTCATTGAGGTCAACGAGAAAATTGACCGGTCGATGTCCAGCCTTGGCGACATCGCCAGACCTAAGGTCTTGAAAGCCAGCGCTACGGACATTCCAGCGTTTTTTGTGAATATTACATCGGCGGTCGCTGAGCCTGCCGAAGCGCTGGCCATTCGACCGGTTGGTGAGCTTGTCGAACCACAGGGACCGGATGACAATGACCTGTTCCCCGTAAGCGAAGAGTTCTCCCGGATGAGTCGTTTCGCCCGTGACGTTATCAGCAAGCGCATTGAACAACTCCCCGAAGTCGCTATGGTAGATGTCAGCGGCCTTGTCAATGACGAGATCCTCATCATCCCGGACGAATCCAAACTCCTCCAGATGGGAATGACGATGTCCGAGTTCGAGAACTGCGTCAAAAACTCAAACATCCGTCTTGGCAGTCTCACAATCCGCGACGGCGAGTACCGCTACAATGTCAAGTTCGATTCCCGGGTTACCTCCAGTGAGGACATCGCCAACCTTTGGTTCAAGAAAGAAGGCCGCCTTCTTCAGATAAAGGATGTGGCTGAAGTCATTGTTCATCCGGCCAAACGGACCGGTCTCGTCCGCTCGAATGAAGAGGACGCCGTGTGCCTTGCCGTCATCAAACAGAGCGAGGCGAAGATGTCGGACCTGAAGTCGGCGATGAACCGTTTGATGGACAGCTTCAAGAAAGACTATCCTCAGTTGAGGTTCGAGATCACAAGAGACCAGACCCAGCTTCTTGAATATACCATCAACAACCTGTTGCAGAACATCGTGGTCGCCCTCCTTCTGGCGAGCGTCATCATATTCCTCTTTATGAGGGACTTCCGCTCTCCGGTGCTGGTTATCATCACAATGCCGGTGGCGCTAATCTTCTCGATGCTTTGCTTCTACGCCATCGGTCTGACCCTGAACATTATATCCCTTTCCGGTCTGCTTCTCGGAGTCGGAATGATGACTGACAACACGGTCATCCTTGTGGACAATATAACCGGACGCTGGCAACGTGAGGGGAACCTGCGTTCCGCCGTGCTTGAAGGCACAACAGAGGTGAGGGGAGCGATGCTCAGCTCCGTGCTGACAACCTGTGCGGTGTTCATCCCGTTGATATTCCTGAGCGGCATCGCCGGGGCGATGTTCTACGACCAGGCGATGTCTGTGACGATTGTTCTGCTGACCTCATACATCGTGACCATCCTTGTGATTCCGGTCTATTATTACTGGTGGTTCAAGGGTTCGGACGGTTTCCGTCCAAGCCCGCTGCTGGAGAAAATCAACTTTGACGACCCGATCCGCCGCTGGGATGACAGGCTTATGGAATGGTTCATCCGGCACAGGCCGGTCGCATGGGGGCTTCTCGCCGTCTCGGTCGTCGGCTTGGTGTTCTGTTTCTTGGAGATGCCGAAGTCCCGTCTTCCGGAGATGACCCAGACGGACGCGATAATGAAGATCGATTGGAACGAACATATTGCCATTGAACGTAATACGGAACGGATCAGGGAGTTGGAGGAAAAACTTGCGGGAAGCGTGGAGCAGATGACCGCGCTTGTGGGTTCCCAGCAATTCATCCTGAGCCATAGCGGTGACCAAGGCATCTCGGAAGCGTCCATCTATGTCAATTGCAAGGACCGGCGTACCTTGAAGATGGTTCATGACGAGCTGCGCGGCGTGATGGAGAATGAATATCCCGCTGCGGTATATTCATTCGAAGCGTCCGGGAATATATTCGATATGGTTTTTGCCGGGAATGAGGCTCCCTTGACCGCCCGTCTCCGTCCGGTGAAGACGGGGGAGGTTGAGGTAGGCTCGTTAAGGAAGATGCTCTCCGAGGTCAGGGAAGTGCTTCCTGGGGTGGCGGTGGCGGATCCTCCGGTTAAGACCGATGCCCTCTTTGTCGCTGATCCTGACTTGCTTGCGCTTTATGATGTGGGCTATTCAGAGCTTGTGTCAATCCTTAGGAACTCGCTCAACGAGAACCGCCTGTTCAACATTGTCCAGGGAACCACTACTGTTCCGGTTGTGACCGGCTCCAACATTTCCGGACTTTCTGAGATCTTGCGGGGAACTTTCATCGAGAAGAGGACCTCAAGTGGAGAGACAGTCAGGATCCCTGTTTCAGATCTTATGCGGCAGACATTTGTAGAAGATTTGAAAACTTTGGTTTCTGGCTCGGAGGACAATTACTACCCTTTGGCTCTTGATGTTTCGTCGAAGGACGTGAAATCGGTGATGGCAGCTGTGAGCGAGGCCGTGCGTGAAGACGGCGACTTCGAGGTGGGATATTCAGGATCGTATTTCTCCAACAGTAAGATGATCGATGAGATGATCATCATAATGCTGGTCGCCATAATCCTGCTTTATCTGATTCTGGCCTCGCAGTTCGAGTCTATGGTCCAGCCGCTTATCATCCTGTCGGAGATTGTCATCGATGTCTTCGTGGCGTTGCTTGTCTTGTGGATTTTCGGGGTCAGCATCAATTTGATGTCGATGATCGGACTGATTGTCATCACCGGAATCGTCATCAATGACTCCATCCTGAAGATCGACACCATCAACCGGATGCGAAAGGCCGGTGAGAGTCTTGAGCGTGCGGTCATAGATGCGTCGTCATTGAGAGTCAAGGCTATCATAATGACATCATTGACAACCATTCTGGCCGTTTGCCCGTTCCTGTCAAGAGGTAGTATGGGCGCCGATCTCCAGTACCCGATGTCCCTTGTGATCATCGCGGGAATGCTTGTCGGAACCCTTGTCAGCCTGTTCGTCGTGCCGGCGCTGTATTATTCGATCTACAATGGAAGAAAGAAAAAATAGACTTTCTCCATTCTCGGTTGTTCTGATTATGGTGGCGCTGTCCCTTGTGGGGTTGGCTTCGCTGCCGCGTCTTAACATCCAATACACCCCGATGACGGAAGGCCGCACGGTCTATGTGTCCTTTTATTACTCCAATGCCTCGGCGGAGATCATTGAGAGCGAGGCTACATCCAAGATCGAAGGTGTACTGGCCGGGATACGCAATGTCACGGACATCTCCTCCACTTCCCGCAAAGGCTCCGGCTCGGTCTCTGTCAAGTTCCGCAAGGGCACGGACATGGATGCGGCCCGCTTCGAGGTCGCCTCGGCGATCAGAAACGTCTATCCGAGCCTGCCGAAAGACGTCTCCTATCCGGGAATATCCCTCTCCGGAGGCGGAAGGGTCTCGCGAATATCTTATCTTGTCAAGGGCGGAATTCCTTCCCGTGAGATTTCCAAATATGTCAAAGAACACGTTCTCAGCCATTTGGCCGCCATCCCCGGAGTTGACAAGGTCAATGTGGACGGCGGTGTCCCTTTCCAGTGGATGATCACGTTCGACGCTGACAAGATCCAGTCCGTAGGCGTCACCGCCGATGAGATCGCTTCGGCCTTCAACTCTTATTACCGTGAGGAGATTCTCGGGATGACGGAAACTTCGGAGGGGTTGATGACTGTCCGTCTGAAGGAGGCCTCGGACAAGGATTTCGGATCGATTCCTGTAGGTAATTTCAAAGGCCGTGTGATCCACATCGGGGACATCGCCCAGTGGCGCTACGAGGAAGCGGTGCCGTCAAGTTACTATCGTGTCAACGGATTGAACACCATCACTTTGACGGTAGAGATAGCCTCCGCCGCCAACCTGCTGACAGTGGCTTCTGCCGTCAAGGAGCGGATGGCGGAACTCCAAAAGAGTTTCCCTTCGGAAATCACCGCCGGCATCGCCTACGATTCCTCTGAATATGTCAGCGAGGAACTCGGCAAGATCTACGTCCGGACCGCTCTCTGCATCCTGATCCTGCTGTTGTTCGTGTTCCTTATCAACAGATCGTGGCGGTATATGCTGATCATAATCTTCACCTTGACGGTCAATGTCTTGACCGCATTGATGATCTACAGTTTCGCAGGCATCCAGATCCACATCTACACCCTTGCCGGAATCACGGTCTCGCTCGGCATAGTCATCGACACCTCGATTGTGATGATCGACCACTATGCCCATTTCAAGGACCGGAAAGCCTTCCCGTCCATCCTTTCGGCCGCGGCCACAACGGTCGGAGCCTTGATGATGGTGCTTCTGCTACCCGAAAAGGAGAAAGCCAATCTCGTGGACTTCATCTGGGTGATTGTCATTAACTTGGGATTGTCGTTGGTGATCTCCTACCTCTTCATCCCGTCACTGATGGAATATATTCCTGTACGTCTGTCAGGTGGCGGCAAGGGGCGTTCTCCGAGGAAGATCCGCCGGATCCTGCGTTGGAACAGGTTCTACGCTTCTTACATCGGTTGGGGAGTGCGGCATCGTTGGGTGTATGTCCTTCTGTTCATCATCGCATTCGGAATCCCGCTCTGTCTGCTTCCGACCCGTCTGTCGGACTATGATAAGACCAAGGCAAGCGGATTCGATAAATTCCTCGATAAGATTGTCACTTGGAAACCTTATGACAGGAACCGTCAGGTCATCGACAAGGTGTTCAGTTCGTCCTTCGGCTTGTTTTACAAATCCCTGAACAGATCCAATTTCTACCGCGAGCCGGAGAAGAAACGTCTGACCATCAATGCCGGTATGCTTGAGGGCTGTACCGTGAACCAATTGAATGATGTCGTGAAGGCGATGGAAAACTATCTGTCGAAATTCGACGAGATTTCAGTCTTCACCACATCGGTATATTCCTACGACAACGCCGAGATTTCGGTGGAGTTCAAGCCGGAGTACGAGAACACTGGTTTCCCTGCCGTGCTGAAATCCGAGGTGACGAGGATGGCGATCAATTTCGGCGGTGCGAACTGGAGGGTTTCAGGAATCGATGACAACAATTTCAACAACAATATCGTGTCGTCCTCCAAGAGCAACCGCATCTCCCTGAAGGGCTATAACTATCAGGAACTCAGTCACTATGCCGAGAAACTGATGGCCTATCTTTCCACCAACCGCCGTGTTCAGGGAGCCGAGATCTGGTCGGGTGGCTGGAACGGTCGCCCTTCGATGGAGTTTGTTCTGGACTACGATTTCGCGCGGATGACGCTCGCCGACATCAACCCTTACGCCTACTACAATGCTTTGGGATCCTTGCTGTACGAGCGGAAGATAGGAACTTCTGAATATGATGGCGAAGCCGTCGATGTGGTTCTCCGTTCATCGGATCTGGGCAGGTACGATCTTTGGCACGTTGTGAATTCTCCGATAGATGTCGGGCAGAAAAAGATGACGCTTTCGAGTGTCGGGGGCATCGACAAGCGGCGTACAGGTGTGACGATCCGGAAGAACAATCAGTCCTATGAACTGGTTGTGTGCTACGACTTTATCGGCAGCTGGGAACTCAGTCGCTCCTTGTCCCAAAAGGCTGTCAAGTACATGAATGATGAGGTTCTTCCGATCGGTTTCAAGGCCGAGGTTCCGGGCTGGGGGTGGTTCGACACCGCCAAACAGCAGTACGCCTGGCTGTTGTTCTTGATCCTTGCCGTGATGTATGTGATGTTGGCAATGACATTCGAGTCGTTCCGCTACCCGCTTGCCGTGATATTCATGATCCCGGTCTCTTTCATCGGCCTCTTCCTCGCCTTCGGTCTTTCTGACTTCTCCTTTGATCAGGGCGGCTTCGCCGCCTTCGTGATGCTCAGCGGCATAGTCGTCAACGCCGGCATCTACCTCGTCACCACTTACCAATCCCTTCTCCACAAATCGGTCCCTGAGCCTGTCGAAGGGCCTGCAAATGTGGTTCAACGGGTTCACCAACCTGCCGCGTCCAGTATCCGCCTCTACGTCAAATCCTACTCCCGCAAGATCAACCCGATCACCTTAACCATAGTCTCCACCATCCTAGGCCTTCTCCCGTTCCTTACCGACGGTCCCGAGGAAGTCTTCTGGTTCGACTTCGCCGTCGGCACCATTGCCGGAATGCTCTTCTCCATCATCGCCGTGATCTTCATTCTCCCGATCTTCTGCGTCAGGCGGAAATAGATAATAGAATAGTCCGTACGCATTCTTGAATCTTCAGGAAACATTCTCTTCGGGGGATAATGGACGCGATACTTTACATAGTCAAGACCGGGTGCCAGTGGCGTATGCTCCCCAAGGACTTAGCCCCGTGGCAGACCGTGTACTATTACTTCCGCAAGTGGAAGCTCGAGGGTGTGATCGAGGACATAATGGACACCCTGCACGCCATCTCCCGCAAGGCCGCAGGCTGCGAGGAGAGCCCCAGCCTTGGGATCATCAACTCCCGCAGCGTCAAGACCTCGCACCACGCCGACCCGTCCTGCAAAGGGACAGACGGGAACAAGAAGATCAAAGGACGTAAGGAACATATTGTGGTTGACACACTTGGGCTGCCGATGTCCGTCGCCGTCCATGAAGCCAACCTCCATGATAGCAAGGGTGCGCCGAAGGCCATCCAAAAGCAGGAACACAAGTTCCCTCGCCTGAAGAAGATCCTTGCCGACGGCGGATACCAAGGATCGCTAATCAGAATCCGGAGGTACCTGAGATGTATGAGTCTAATTTCGAGTGCGACAGGATGCGGTTCGTTGATTCTGAAGTGATCGGTGAATATAACGGCACCTATTACGCTTACGACAGCCTTGATCTGGACTCAGAGCAGTTTGTCTTCCTGAGTATCAGATAACGCCTATATAATTGATTGTTTTCGTGAAATGTCTATAAAACGCAATGGAGCATCAGTATGCTGTTTCATCGCGTAGCAGAAATCATTGTATTTACACAACGAAAATTTTATTGTAACTTCGCAGCGTAAATTAAATTGTAACACATCGGCATTATGGCTCTACCATCCGAAAAACTGGCACAATCACTTGCTGTCTTGCGACAGGTTCAGCAGACCAAGAAAAGCTCTGTCATCAAGTCGTCAGACATCACAAGAACTCATCTTGAACGTCTGATAGACAATGGGTTCCTTATGAAAGTTCTCAACGGATGGTATATCCAGTCAGACCCGGGTTCACGTTCTGGAGACACCACAGCCTGGTACATTTCCTACTGGAAATTCATTGACGAATATGTCCGTGAAAAACTCGGCGACGACTGGTGTCTTTCGCCGGAAATCTCATTGGATATCCAGACAGGCAACTGGACGGTTCTGCCCCAATTGATAGTCCGTTCTCCGAAATGTTCAAACACGACTGTGAACCTGCTTTTCGGATGCAGCATATTCTTCTTAAAGGCGGAATGTGCAAGCAATATTGTCAAAGAAAACAGATATGGCTTGAATGTATATGGAATCCCTGAAGCATTAGCAATGTCATCACCAATCCTGTTCCAGAGGAACGCCATCACCGCAAGAACTGCATTGGCCTCTGTAAGAGATTCTTCAGATGTGCTGCCATTCCTTCTGGACAAAGGACGTTCTTCACGTGCTGGCAGACTCATCGGTGCATTCAACAATGTACAAATGACATCCATAGCCGATGACATTAAAGACACAATGACAAGGTTGGGTTACGTCATTCGCGAAGATGATCCTTTCACGGAAAAACAGGAATTCGTCAGGGAGCGATCTCCCTACGCGACCAGAATCCGCCTGATGTGGCAGGGTATGCGAGATGCCGTCATTGCCACGAAACCAGACACTTCGGAAGCCATCCCCACAGAAAGCTATATGGAAGATGTCGAAGACCGCTACAAACTTGACGCTTATCATTCCTTGTCTATAGAAGGCTATAAAGTGTCCGAAGAACTGATAGAAAAGGTTCGCAGCGGCAATTGGAAACCCGATTCAAGTCCGTCAGACCGCGAGGACAAAAACGCTCTTGCGGCACGAGGCTATTGGCAGGCATTTCAGGAAGTCAAGAAAAGCATCCGCACGATACTTGGTGGTTCAAATGCCGGTGCAGTCGTCGAGAAAGACCACCGTAGATGGTATCAGGAAATGTTCGCCCCGTCTGTGATGGCAGGCATCATCAAAGTTTCTGACATAGCGGGGTACAGATCAAACCAAGTGTACATCAGTAATTCCAAGCACACGCCTCTTAATCCCGAGGCCGTCAGGGATGCGATGCCTGTACTTTTTGATCTGCTTAAAAATGAGCCAGACGCTTGGACCCGTGCCGTTTTGGGGCACTTCGTTTTCACGTTCATACACCCATATATGGACGGAAACGGCCGAATGGGACGTTTCCTAATGAATGCTATGCTCGCCTCCGGTGGCTACCGTTGGACAATCATCTCCAAGGACATCAGGGACGGCTATATGGCAGCCCTTGAGAAAGCCAGTGTCGATGGAGATATTCGTGAGTTTGCCACTCTATTATCCTGCATCGTCCGGAACAACAAATGATAGACCCTAGTCAAGAGAGTCTGGTTCATCATCTTCTGTTGTAGTGTTTCAGAGTCCATTATGAATCAAAAACTTGTTTTGGGCAGAAAGAATGTTACAAAACCGCTTAAGATACATTATTGCAATAGAGATTCAGTGAAATGAACTGCATTCGTAAATTATTCAAAATAAAATTATGAGTAATACAGGCCGTTGTATTTTGTGGTTTGCCACTAGCATTCTATTGCTGTCATGTTCTCAAAGCGCAAGCAAGGACGAAGTCGTCACCATTCCATTGGGCGCTTCGGTTGATATTGACAATCAACCGATGAATCCTACAATGTTCAAAGTCATCGATGTTACCAGAATGGAATCTGCCGATGATGGCTTCTTGAGAAGAAGCTATTTTTTTGACATTGATGATGAAAGTGTCGGCGTGTATGATGGCGAAAGAATCTTGAAGGTAGGCATCGGACAAGGTAATATATTGCAGAACATATCAAGAATTGGTAGGGGACCAGGTGAATATTTGGGTGCTGAAGACTGCCGCTACGATCCGGATAACAAGTGGTATGAAGTGACAAGCCTTTTGGACGGCAAGGTCATCTGGTACGATGAGAATGGTCGTTTCGTCAAAGAGATGACAGTAGGCGACCGAGGCTCATTCTGCCCTATGGATAGTGGCCACTATGCCTATGTAAAGTCATATGATACGGATGAGGATTTTGAAATATATGATTCGGAGGGCAATCTTATCCGCCGGTCTGTGCTTGGACATAAGGGTGTGCCAACTCAGATGCTTTATAGTCAGTCGTTCAGATGTTTTAACGGGCAGTCCTATTTTCTCCCGGCGTTGTCCGACACCCTCTATCTTGTAAATGTAGAGAAAGATGTTCCATTTCTTGTCTTTGACAAAGGGAGCAAGAAAATTCCGGAGGAATATTATTCCAACATCATATCCCGTGATCAGAGTGATTACATAGACGGCCTCTCGTTTTATATCTGTGGTGACATGCTTTTTGCGAAATTCTGGTGTAAAGGGAAAATGATTATGGAAATATGGAACCTTACAGACGGACGTTTGGCCTTTAAGTCTGAACTGTCTTCAGAATCTGATGATTATGGATTCCCGGTACAGGTGAATGGAGTGACCGTATATGTTTGGCCGAATGATGTGTCGGGGAATATCCTTTATTGCACGCTGCTCCACCGTGAGGCTCTAAAGCTCTTCCCGGATCTTCCGGAGGATGCTAATCCCGTCTTCCTGCGTCTTCGTGTGAATTGATTTTTCGGATGTCAATATGTTGTTGGATAACGTTGTCGTAAAATGATTATTTTTGTGTGGTAAACGCTTATTAGAAATTAAAGCATGACATCATGAAGTTAAAGAACGTGATAATGGCTGCTATGTTATTATTGGCCACCAGTTGTAATGATTCATATTGCCCTTCTTTGGAGAGGGTGGTTACTGTTGAAGAAAAGGATTTCTATGAGATTTCTCTTTCCGGGCTCAATCCCAAGGAGATAAATCTTGGCTTAGTGGGAATCATCGGGGTCCGTTACTGTGATTCTTTGTTGGTTGTCACTACTTCGGGGACGGATCGGTTGCTTCATTTGTATGATCGTCATTGCTTGGAATGTAAAGGTGACTTTTTCACAAAGGGGCGGGGACCGAAGGAATTGTTATTTCCATTATTCGGAAGTTCCCTGAGCCTGAATAACGAATCGGGCTCGTATATGATGCGTTTTGTGGACAGGTACACTAACCGCTTTGTGGAGGTAAATCTTTCAGAGTCTATAATAAATGAAGAACCTGTCTTAAAGGAGCGTGAGTTTAAAAACGGTGAGGAACTTTTCACGGCTTTGCCTCTTGACGGATCCCGTTGTTTTATGAAGCGTATGGTTCAAAACGGCAATTGTCTGGAACGTTATGTCAGGAATGTCGAAGGGACAGGAAGCATGAGTCCGTCAATGCTTAAATTAAACACATATCAGATAGAACAGAATGACGGCTATAACATAAACTTGTTTTCTGGAATCGTCGGCTATAACAGTTCCCGACATTTGATCGTTGAGGCGATGTGTCTGTTGAATCTTGTACAGGTGTATCCTGTTGATGGAGATGGCGGCTATACATTGTGTTATGGAAATGATATGCCGGACATCCGAGTCCTTGAAAAGCAATCACCTGACTTATCTACTTATCACACTGGCCTATCATTGAATGACAGCTATTTCTCTGTCATGTACACAGAGGAAAGCGCGGACGGTACTGCAATTGAAATCCACGGCTATACCTGGAATGGCAGTCCGTTGTTCCGTATTCCATTGCCTTCGAACATCACCAAGTATGAAATAGATGATAAAACCGGAACATTGTTGACGGTTGACGATGAGGATCACATCAAAGAATATAATATCGAATGTCTTAAGTCATTGTAAAATTGATTGAGAGTCAGAGGCCCTTCGTCACTATATAGGCGTTGGATTAAGAAACCGTTTTGATTTGTTTGAAATGTTCTTTGAGGTGAAAAAAATCTTCTAAAAGAATTGTGCTCTCTGTCGGGAGTCATCAAAGTAGCATTCTCGGATGCTGCAGTTTATGTCCGCATCCGTTTAGGCTACAACGCTGTTTTATGAGATATTAAGAAAATCCAAGAAGAGCCCAAGTCGAAAAAATTTGAAGTCTGAAAGGATTTATGTAAATTTACGAGATTTGTTTTTTACAGGTTTCGGAACGGTTATGGGAGGCGGAAAGAAAGTGATCATATTCGCTGGTCTGGGAGGGCTGGCTTTAGGAATTTGCGCCATGTTGACTCTTGGCGGTGCGATGTCACGCACTTCCACCAACGAGTATTGCATGAGTTGCCACTACCACGAGCAGGCTGACGCGGACTGGAAGAAGTCCGAGCATTACAACAGTGAGAGTGGCGTGGTGACCGACTGTGCCGCATGCCATCTTCCTCCCAAGGAGAACGGCTATCTCCGCTACTATATGGTCAAGGCGCGGATCGGGGCAAAGGATCTGTGGGCGAAGATGACCAAGGGTAAGGACGAAATTGATTGGGACTCAAAGAGAACGCTTGAGCACGGAACAAAAATCGTGTATAATGAGTCTTGCGAGAAGTGCCACGTCAATCTTTATCCTACCGGAATATCCGATGACGGGATCACGGCCCATCTCTACTATGACGAGAACGCCAAGAAACTGAATCTCCAGTGCATCAGCTGTCATCTGAACACCGGTCACGATATGCCGGGGTACGAGCATAAGAGGCTGGAAGGAAAGGTGGTGGACACAGACAATGGAGTGAAGTATGACAGTGCGGCTGTCGTAACTTCATTTGCCAACTTCACAGAGACGGTTCCCGGTACAACGGCCGCGATCAGCATGATCGCCATTCCTGGGGGCGAGTTCCTGCTCGGAAGCCCTGATGACGAACCGTTCCGCTCGGCTGACGAAGGACCTCGGAAAAAGGTAAGAATATCTCCGTTCTTCATGGGTGAGGTCGAGGTGACGTGGCATCAGTTCTGGGCTTTCTACAACGAGACGATGTCAGAGGGCAGAACTCCGCCGGAGAAGATCTACGCCAACAACAACCGTCCTGATGTCGATGCTGTCAGCGGTCCGACGCCGCCGTTCGGATTCCCGGACCAGGGTTGGGGAATGGGCGAAAGGCCGGCGATCACGATGACGCACTACGCGGCGGAGACTTTCTGCCAGTGGCTTTCCCTGAAGACCGGGCGAAACTACCGTCTCCCGACCGAAGCAGAGTGGGAATATGCAGCCCGTGGCGGCACCCAGACCCCGTACTTCTTCGAGGGATGTCCGAAGAAATATTCAAAGGAAACATTTTGGAACAAGCTTTTCGGAGCGGACACCACCTCGATCGCAAGTTATGTGGTATATTCAGAGGACAGCTTTGGCAAGACGCAGGAACCTTCCGAGGTGAAGGCCAACCCGTTTGGGTTAAAGAATATGCTGGGCAACGTGATGGAATATTGCTCCGACCGGTATGCCGCGGATGCATATTCAAAGATCGCTGACGGCGCTTTGGATCCGAAAGGACCGGAGAGCGGCGATGAGTTCGTGGTCCGCGGTGGGGCATATTCAGATGACGCATCGCAGGTTCGTTGCGCCGCGAGAAACCACACCCGGAATGATGACTGGCTTCGTACCGATCCGCAGAATCCGAAGAGCATCTGGTGGTATTCAGACATCAAAGGGATTGGTTTCAGAGTTGTGTGTGACGTTCCCGAAGGAATATTATAAATAGTTGGTAAAGATTTCCAAGCTTATTATTTAAGGATTACTAAATTTAATAACATAAAGACTATTAATAAAATGAGCAACAAAATGGACAGAAGATCCTTTCTTGGCAAGAGCGCCAAGATCGGTGTAGGTCTTGTGGGAGGAAGCGTTTTGCTGTCCGCCTGCGCAGGTGGTGACAAATCCGGCAAGATGACTCCCCTCAGGCAGCCGGGTGAGTATTATGTTCCTGAACTTCCTGACAAGGCCATTGACGGAAAGGAACTTAAAGTTGGTGTTATCGGTTGTGGCGGCCGTGGAAGCGGAGCGGTCGAGAACTTGCTTGACGCCGCCGAAGGGATCAAGGTCACCGCGCTTGGCGATGTGTTCGCCGACCGTGTGAATGACCTTCGTGAGAAACTTAAAACCAAGAGGAATGTGGAGGTTCCTGAAGATCATTGCTTTACTGGCTTTGATGCCTACAGGCAGGTCATCGATTCCGGTGTGGACATGGTGATTGTAGCCACTCCTCCTGTCTTCCGTCCGGCTCACTTCCAGTACGCCACCGAGAAAGGTGTTCACTCGTTCCTTGAGAAACCTATCGCTGTCGATGCGAAAGGCTACCGTCAGATCATGGCGACCGCCAAGCAGGCTGAGGCCAAAGGCCTTAGCGTCGTGACCGGAACCCAGCGCCACCATCAGAGGCCTTACGTCGAGTCTTTCAAGAAGATTCAGGAAGGAATGATCGGCGAGATCACTGGCGGCAACGTTTACTGGAATCAGGGAATGCTTTGGTACAGGGAGCGTCAGCAGGGCTGGAGCGACATGGAATGGATGATCCGCGACTGGGTCAACTGGAAGTGGCTCTCCGGCGACCACATCGTCGAGCAGCACGTGCACAACATCGATGTGTTCAACTGGATGATCGGCAAGCATCCGATCAAGGCGACCGGCTTCGGCAGCCGCCAGCGCCGCGTCACCGGCGACCAGTACGACAACTTCAGCATTGACTTTGAATATGAGAACGGAGTCCATCTGCACAGCATGTCCCGCCAGATCGACGGCTGCTCCAACAATGTCAGTGAATATGTCTGCGGCACCAAGGGCTACTGGAGTTCTTCTGATTTCGCCATCCGCGACCTTCAAGGGAATATTCTTTGGCAGTTCGACAAAGAGGCCGAGAAGGCTCAGTTTCAGCAGACCAACCCGTATGTGCTTGAACACGTGGATTGGGTTAACCACATCCGTAAGGGTGAGGCTCACGTTGAGGCCGGCGAGTGCGGCATCTCCTCTCTCTGCGGTGTGATGGGCCGTGAGGCCGCCTACACCGGCAAGACCATCACCTGGGACGAGATCAGCGCCTCCGACTTGGATTACCTCCCGGAGAAGCTTGAACTCGGCAAGATGGACATGAGCAAGTACACCGTCCCTGTTCCTGGAACAGGTAAGTAAAGATTTTACGCCAAGAAGTGACTGAGAATTGAATATTATTAGAGGATGATCAGAATCTACTTTTGGTCATCCTTTTTTGATATATTGAGTATCCAGCAGCCATTTCCAGGTTGGAATCACTTCAATGGTTCCATACTTGTCTGTGATTCTGTCCTCCTCGTCATAAGTGAAAATCAAACGTCTGCCGCAAGGCAAGTGACCTGGTAGCTTGTTGAGTGCCTCAACCTCACGTTTCCTTGTTTCCTCGTCAAGCAGAGAGTAACTGACTTGAATGGCCAGTTCATCTTCCGGAATGTAGAAATCCACTTCGTAACCTGTCTTGTAAAAGAACACCCTCTCATTGTCGGGATCGTGCCCATAGATGCGGAACAACTGGAGGGCGGCAAGGTTTTCCAGAAGCATTGTGTCTTTGTCTATTAGGAACAGGCCAAGGATGCCAGTGTCGATGAAATAGTACTTGCAGTTGCTTTCCTTGTCCGCCAGGCTTGTCGCATAGTTTCTCAAGCGCAGGAGCAGCCAAGCCTCTTCGCAGTACTCCACATACTTGATGGTCGTTGCTAGACTGAGTTTTCCGCCTACACTTGACAGGAGATTGTTGACACGGTTATAAGAAATAGGACGGCACACACTTTCCGCCATTTTTCTGACAAGGACCCGAATGCCGACCACGTTGGTGATCTTGTTCCGCGCGATGATGTCGCCCATATATATTTTCTGATAAACGCTGCTGAGATAGTCGCGTTTTGCCGGCATCAGGACCGATGCCGGCAGACCTCCGTAATGTAAATACTCGTCAAAACAACGAACAACCTTCGCGCGTCCCTCAGTTGAGATAATCTCGTTGTCATCCCAAGGAACTTGATGAGTTTCAAGATATTCCTTGAAGCTGTAGGGATAGATTTCAGCGGTTAGGAACCGGCCTCCAAGAGTGGTGTTGATTTCGCCGGAGAGCATCTTGGCATTCGAACCAGTGATGAATATGGTATAATTTGAGTCGGCCATACGCCGTGCGAACTTGTGCCATCCTTCGATGTTCTGTATTTCATCGAGAAAGAGCATCGGACGTTTTCCATACATCTCTTGATGGCATTCCAGCAGGCGGTTGAAATCTTCTGTGCCGAAGTTTTCAAGCCGCTCATCCTCAAAGTTCAGATAAAGTATCTCATCCCATTTGTGTCCTTCAGACAGCAGTTGCTGGATTCTGTGAAAGAGCATATAGGATTTTCCAGCTCTTCGCACACCGACAAGAACGTAACAAGGAAAGTTGTCAAGTCGCAAGTCTCGTGGGAACACCACATAACGCTCAACTTCCTGCTGGTTGTCACGAAGGATCTGTTTCAATAGCTGCTTGTCCATATTCGGTCGTTTGTTAGACCGCAAATGTATGGATTGTTTAATTGATTTGCAAATAATTTGCTATTTTTATTTAATAGATTAAACAAGATGCTCAATACCTATAATGCGTGCGGTTAAAGAAGTTAATTATCAAATTTTAGTCGTATCTTCGTTATATTGCTGATACTTATTAAATATTTAAGGTATGAACAGAAGAGATTTTCTGGCGACAGCGGCGGTTGGGTCGGCGGCATTGGCCGCGGCTTCAGTGCTGCCGGGATGTGTCGCCGCGACGGACGATAAGAAAAAGGCCGGGAGTGACCTCGAATTGAAGATTTCCTTTCAGGAGGGAACCGCTCCTGGCGAAAGTCTGGCCGAGAAGCTGGACTTCATGGAGAACCTTGGAATCGTTGGCTTCGAGCCGGGCGGACGCGGACTGGCTTCCCGTGTGAAGGATATTCAGGATGCCTTGAACGGACGAAACATCAAGGTTTCGGCGATCTGCGCCGGTTTTGACGGCTTTATCCTCGCCGAGGATCCTGCGGTCAAAGAATTGTTTGACAAGACTATGCGCGAGATCGTGGCCGCCGCCGGAGAACTTGGCTCTACCGGAGTCATCATGGTTCCGGCCTTCAACCACCAGACTCCGTGCAAGCCTCACACGATGGACACCCGCAACTACCTTTGCGAGCAGCTCCATGACCTCGGTGAGTTTGCCCTTGAGCACGGAACGACCGTGATTCTTGAACCGCTGAACAGGAAAGAGGCTTTCTACATGCGTCAGGTGGCCGACGCAGCGGCGATCGCCCGCGACTCCGACAGCAAGGGAGTCAAGGCAATGGGTGATTTCTGGCACATGTCCGAGGAGACTTCCGACTACGGCGCGTTGATGTCTGCCGGCAAGGAATACCTCCAGCATGTCCACATCGCCAGCCGTGGCCGCAGGGTTATGCCATGCGAGGATGGTGAGAAGGATAATTACGTTGACGGGTTCAGAGCTCTCAAGGAGATCGGCTACGACAAGTACGTCAGCTTCGAGTGCGGCACAAAAGGCGACCGCGCCACGACCGTCACCGCTGCGGTTGACCTTCTTCGCAAGCAGTGGGCTGAGGCGTGATGTCAGCCTTGGGCCATTCGTTCGGGCTTCTCTCGGCCTTGGTCTATGTCTGCCTTATGGTGGGCATCTACGCATTGCGTGACCGTTGGTCGTTATACAGGCATCTTGCCGGACGGAAGGCCTGCATAATCTCGATTTCAATTGTACTGTTCCTGCTTCTCATCTTCGGGCTGGTCCCGCAGGATGGGAGCGGGAACGGCATTTCTGGCGTTTTCGGTTTCAGGAATATGAGCCGGTCGCCGATCTTCATCCTCGCGTTGTTCCTTTTGGCGACCACCGTCACACTGAACACGATCGAGGATATTCATAAATTCACAAGGCATCGCCTTGGGGTGACATGCGCCCATTTGGGGCTGTCGGTGATACTGGTTGCCGGACTTTTCGGCTCCGGCGGTACCGTCCGGACGGTTATGATCACGATGCCGAATGAACCTAACCATCAAGCGCGGAACGAATCCACTGATGAACATGTCAAACTTCCTTTCGAGTTGACACTCAGGGCTTTCTCTGTCTATGAATATTCTTCTGAAGTTACTTTGACCCTTCCTGATGGCCGCTCTTCCGAGACCAAAATCGCTGTGAACCATCCGGCCAAGGTCGGCTCGTGGTGGATCTATCAGTCGGACTATCAGTCGGACACGGAGAGGGGAGAGTTCGCGAGCATATTCAAGTGTGTCCATTCGCCTTTGTCGGAAGTTTTTCGCATCGCCCTGTGGCTGCTGCTTGTCTCTGCCGCGGCGATGGTGTTCTTCTCCGGCTTCAAACCTCGTTTCAGGACATGACTTGGGATTCGTTTGTCTGGTTCGCTTTGGCCGCATCGCTGTTCTGGATTTCCGGAGCGGTCGCGTCAATGGTTGCCAGGCGTAGGTTGCCGGCTATTGTTCTGACGGGAATCGGCTCTGTCATATTCATGACATTCATCGCCGTGGTCTGGATTTCGCTTGGCCGGCCGCCTCTCCGCACGATGGGGGAGACCCGCCTTTGGTTCAGTCTGTTCCTTTCACTGATAGGTCTCGTGGTGTATCTTCGCTGGCGTTACCGCTGGGTGCTTCCGTTCGGCTGTCTGATGGCCGTGATGTTCGCGTGCATCAACATATTCAAGCCAGATATTCACACTGAGGAACTTATGCCGGCTCTTCACAGTCCGTGGTTCGTCCCGCACGTCATCGTCTATATGTTCGCCTACGCTGTGATGGGCATCGCCACCATCCTCGCCGTCCGGCTTCTGTGGCTTTCCCACCGGTCGCAGAGCTTGTCGGAGCGACCATTCGAAGCCGACCTCCGTCTCTGCGACACCCTTGTCCGCATCGGCTGGGGCTTCCTCACCATGGGCATTGTCATGGGCGCACTCTGGGCCAAGCAAGCCTGGGGCGATTACTGGACCTGGGATCCGAAGGAAACCTGGGCCGCCGCCACATGGCTCAGTTATCTGTTGTATCTGCATCTGCGTCAAGGACAAGGCTCTGCTTTGCCTTCGGTCACTTCGACAAGCTCAGTGACTGACACTTCCCACAAAGCCCTCCGTCGTGCTCTTCTCCTCCTGATCTTCTCTTTCATCCTCCTCCAAATGTGCTGGTGGGGTGTCAATTACCTCCCATCCGCAAAAGGCTTCAGCCTTCACACCTATTGATTTACATTTCATTTATTTTTCATGAACACTTTTTGATACATCAAAAAGTGTTCATATATTTGTACAAAATATGATACATTATGGATACTCCTTTTGTATTCGGCAAGATAGCCGGTGGCGATAATTTTATTGACAGAACCGAGGACACAAAATGGCTTTCCTCTAATTTTCGTGCCTTGACGAACACAATTTTGATTTCTCCACGACGTTGGGGGAAAAGTTCTCTTGTCTGCAAGGCCGCCGCGAAAGCTATGGCAAAAGACAAGAATCTGAGGGTGGTGTTGGTGGACATATTCAATGTCAGGTCAGAAGAAGAGTTTTACTCCAAGCTGGCCACTGAGGTTATCCGGCAGACCGCATCGACAATGGACAATGTCCTTGCCACAATCAAGAAATATGCGTCGGCCATCGTGTCTGGGATAAGTTTCGGTGACGCTACGGCGTCATATTCGGTGCAGTTTAAGATCAATGAGCCAAAGAAAAGCGCGGATGAGATTCTGGACCTTCCTGAAAGAATCGCTTCCGGCAAGGGAGTCAAGATTGTCATGTGCATTGATGAGTTCCAGCAGATCGGTTCCTTTGATGATCCGCGTTCCTTTCAGGCTAATCTCCGTTCAAAGTGGCAACTACATCAGAATGTGTCGTATTGTCTTTATGGAAGTCGGAGGCATATGATGATGGAAGTTTTCGGGAAAGTGTCAATGCCGTTTTACAAGTTCGGGGATTTGCGTTTTCTTAAAAAGATTGATCCTTCCTATTGGCTGGATTATATTCCAAGACAGTTCAGTAAGACGGGGAAAACGATTGACCCTCAATCTTGTGAAAAGCTTGTTGATTTGGCGGACAACAATCCTTACTATGTACAGCAATTGTCGCAGACCGCCTGGATGCTTACTGAACATCATTGCTCTGTGCCTATTGTGATGGATGCGTTTGGATGTGTCCTTGCCCAAGTCGGAGAACTTAACAGGGCTCTGACACAGACTCTTACCATATCTCAACAGAATCTTCTCCATGCGATGGTGTCGGGAGAGAAGGAACTTTCATCTAAGAAAGTCATCGATGCCTATAATCTGAAATCCAGTACAAATGTCTCGCGAGCGAGGAAAGCCTTGGTTGAAAAAGACATCATCGATGATTTTGGCAAGGAATATACCTTTGAGGACCCTTTGTATGAATATTGGCTGAGGACGGTTTGGTTTGGACGTTGACGCTGAATATGACCACTGAATGAAAATCAGATATATTCAATCATTCTTGGGGAGAAATTGCTAACTTTGCAGGTTATTGGTTCGCGGAGGCTTTGCGGGCCGCTGAAAGAAGAATATTCAAAACATATCAATATGTACAGAACACACACGTGCGGTGAACTCCGCATTGAGAATGTCGGGCAGAAGGTGACCCTCGCCGGTTGGGTGCAGAGGTCAAGGAAACTCGGTGGAATGACTTTCATTGACTTGCGTGACCGCTACGGCATCACACAGCTCGTGCTTGAGGCCGACGCCGCTATGGTGGAGACAGCGACCTCTTTGGGTCGTGAATATGTCATCCAGGCCACCGGTGAGGTTGTTGAGCGTCAGAGCAAGAACCCTAAGATGGACACCGGTGACATCGAGATCAGACTTGAGGCGATCAACGTCCTCAACAAGTCCGTTACCCCTCCGTTCACTATCGAGGACGAGAGCGACGGTGGCGAGGATCTCCGCGCCAAGTTCCGCTATCTGGATCTGAGAAGGAATCCGCTTCAGAAGGCGCTGGCTCTCAGGCACAGACTCGCCCACGAGGTTCGCAACTATCTCGATTCCAAAGGCTTTATGGAGATTGAGACCCCGTACCTGATCAAGTCAACCCCGGAGGGCGCCCGTGACTTCGTGGTTCCTTCCAGAATGAACGCCGGCCAGTTCTACGCCCTCCCTCAGTCACCTCAGACCTTCAAGCAGCTCCTGATGGTGGCCGGTTATGACCGCTACTTCCAGATCGTGCGCTGCTTCCGTGACGAGGACCTGCGCGCCGACCGTCAGCCGGAATTCACCCAGATCGACTGCGAGATGTCCTTTGTTGAGCAGGAGGATGTTCTGAATATGTTCGAGGGCATGATGAGGACGATGTTCAAGAACGTCCTCGGAGTTGACATTCCTAACCCGATGCCGAGGATGAGTTGGTACGACGCGATGGACAAGTACGGTTCTGACAAGCCGGATGTCCGTTTCGGAATGACCATCCACGAGATCACCGACAAGGTGAAAGGCAAAGGTTTCGCTGTCCTTGAGGATGCCGCCTATGTCGGTGCCATCGCGGTTCCTGGTGGCGCTGAATATACCCGCAAACAGATCGATGAGCTGACCGAGTGGGTCAAGAGACCTCAGGTTGGAGCCAAGGGCTTGATTTATATCAAGCTTAACGCCGACGGCTCAGTGAAGTCATCCATCGACAAGTTCTACACTCCTGACGAACTGAAAGCTATCGCCGAAGCCGTCGAGGCCAAGACCGGTGACATCGTGTTCGTGATGTCCGGTGACAACAAGCGCAAGGTTCAGACTATGCTGGGTGTTCTGCGTATCGAGATGGGTAACAGGCTCGGCCTGCGTGATCCTAAGGTCTTCGCACCGCTTTGGATTGTCGATTTCCCGCTTTTGGAATGGAGCGAGGAGGACGGCCGTTTCTACGCCATGCACCATCCGTTCACTGCGCCGAAACCTGAGCATATGGATCTGTTCTACAGCGACAAGAAGGAGGATCTCGAAAGGGTTTGCGCCAATGCCTACGATTTCGTGCTGAACGGCACTGAACTCGGTGGCGGCTCGATCCGAATCCACGACGCTGAGGTACAGAAGAGGATGTTCGAGGTGCTGGGCATCAGTCCTGAGGAGGCTGAATATAAGTTCGGCTTCATCATCCACGCCTTCCAGTACGGCGCACCTCCTCACGGAGGTCTGGCTTTCGGCTTCGACCGTGTCTGCGCCCTCTTCGCTGGCAAGGAGTCCATCCGTGACTTCATCGCATTCCCGAAGAACAATCAGGGTCGTGACGTGATGATTGACGCTCCGTCCCAGATCGACCAGACACAGCTTGACGAACTCAATCTGGACATCCGCCCGCTTCCGGAGAAGTAAGCGGACAAGATCACTTCGACAAATTCTGTGACCGGGAATCTTGGCCGCAGAGCTTGCCGAAGTGACCGTGGCATTTAATCATAGAAAAGTGTGACCGAAAAGTGATTTTAGGTCACACTTTTATTGTATGCTTAAATATTGAATTTCTTTGTTTGGTGCAATAACGTTGTCATAAAAATGTCAATTTGGTGTAAATTTTAGCTCAGAAATTTCTTTGTTTGGTGCATATATGTTATATTTGTCTCTGAAAAACAGTGATTTATGAAAAGAAAAATATATGATTCCCTTTTGAGATGGAAAAACGAGGAGAAAGGCAAGGTTGCCCTCCTTGTGGAGGGCGCCAGGCGGGTGGGAAAGAGCTTTATAGTGGAGGAGTTCGCCAAAAATGAGTATAAGTCATATATTCTTGTGGACTTCGCGCACATCGGTAAAGCAATGAAGGAAGTCTTTGAAGAGTATTTGAATGAAACAGACACTTTTCTTATCTTTTTGCAGAATGTCGCTGGTGTCCAGCTGTATGAGAGAGAGTCATTGATTATTTTCGATGAGGTCCAGAAATATCCAATGGCGCGCCAAGCCATCAAGCATCTTGTAGCGGACGGAAGGTATGATTACATAGAGACAGGGTCTTTGGTAAGTATCAATGAGAACACCGAGGATATTCTTTTGCCTTCTGAGGAGAGGCCCCTTCAAATGTATCCTATGGATTTTGAGGAGTTTCTGTGGGCGTTGGGCGATGAAATGACCATGTCGTTCGTCAGAATGTGTTTTGAGAATCGATGTCAGCTTGGTCCGATGCACCGTAAGGCGATGACCCTGTTCCGGCAGTATCTTATTGTCGGAGGAATGCCGCAAGCGGTTAAAGAATTTGTGGAAACGAGGGTGTTTCGTAGAGTGGACATAGTGAAGCGGGATATTCTGGCATTATACCGTCGTAGCATTGACAAGCATGTCAAGGGCTACACGGAAAAGGTCAAGGCGGTGTGGGATCAGATACCTGGCGAGCTTCAGAAACACGAGAAGAAGTTTCGCCTTGCAAGTTTAGGTGAAGGAGCAAGGTTTAGAAGCTATGAGTCATCATTCCTTTGGTTGCAGGATGCTCGTTTTGTGAATATTTGTAATGGCATTACAGAACCTCAGGTAGGTATGAGACTGAAACGAGATGACCAGACTTTCAAATGTTATATGGGAGACACGGGACTCTTGATTTCTCACGCGTTCGATGAGAAGACTATCCAAGGCGAGGAACTGTATCAGAAACTCCTTCTTGGCAAGTTGGAAATCAATGAAGGAATGCTGATGGAAAATATTGTTGCCCAGATGTTTGTCGCAAGCGGCCACGTCCTATATTTTTATAGCAATTATTCAACGGCCGCAGAGGACAGGATGGAGATTGACTTCCTTGTTGAAAAGCCGACGCTGACCAATGCGCATAATATTTGTCCAGTAGAAGTGAAGTCTGGTAAATACTCTGCATTTTCTTCGCTGGCAAAATTCCGTAATAAGTTCAAAGAACAACTTTATACTCCATACGTGATTCATACTCAAGATTATAAAGAAGAGGATGGATATGTGTTCCTTCCAATCTATATGACACCGCTGCTGTAGGAATCATTGAACCATGACAATATGTGGAAAAGTGTGACCGAAAAGTGATTTTAGGTCACACTTTTTGTTTTGAGGAACAACTTTTCTGCCATTTTTGTATATTTGTGTCTGAGGCCTTGGCCGGCACGGTATAACCTGAGGCATCAGGGCTTACGGAAATTCAAATCACAAAAAGACCTAAGAATATGTTCGCAAAGGAGATCTACATCGCAAGGCGCAAGACTCTGTTGGAGAAGATGGCTCAGACCGCTCCTCAGGGTAAGCGTGGAATAGCCCTGTTCGTGGGCAATGTCGAAGCGGCGGCGCAGTACAAGGACAATGCCTATAAATTCCGTCAGGATTCATCCTGGCTGTACTATTTCGGTCTCGACGAGCCACGTTATGCGGCCATTCTGGACCTTGACAGCGGAGAGGAAACCATCTTCGCCGATGATGTGGAGATCGGAGACATCATCTGGATGGGACCTCAGCCTTCGGTCGCATCCAAAGCCGCGGAGGTCGGTGTAAGCGATTCAGCGTCTTATGGTTCACTGAACATAGCCGTCACAAAAGCTTTGGCCATGGGCAGGAATATTCATTTCCTCCCTCCGAGCAGGTACTACAACACGATGAAACTGGCGGCGTTGGTAGGAATCTCAACCGATGATGTCGCGAAAGTCGCCCCTATTGACGAGGACGGTGGCAAACATGCCTCCAAGGAACTCGTGCAGGCTGTCATCTCGATGAGACTCGTGAAGGAACAGTGTGAGATCGAGCAGATTGACGATGCCGGTGCTCTCGGACAGAGGATGCATACGGTTGCCCGTGAGAACGTGAAGGTCGGAATCATCGAGCAGGAGATTGTCGGCAAGATGGAAGGTGTTACCCTCAGCGAGGGTTGGGGCGTGTCGTTCGCCACCATCCTTACGCAACACGGCGAGACCCTGCACAACCATCTGCACGACAAGGTCATCGAGCCGGGCAGGTTGATGGTGATCGATGCCGGAGCCGAGAACAATATGCACTACGCTTCTGACTTTACACGAACCCTGCCGACCAGCGGCAAGTTCACCCAGAAGCAGAGGGACATCTACCAGATCGTCTGTGACTGCAACGAACTGGCTTTCAAACTGACCAAGCCGGGAGTGGCCTACAGGGACGTGCATCTGGCCGTGGCCAAGTTGATGCTTGAGGACCTGCGGTCGTTGGACATCGTGCGAGGCAATCTGGACAACATGCTTCACGAAGGCATCGCCGGACTCTTCCAGCCACATGGTCTCGGCCACAACATGGGTCTTGACGTTCACGACATGGAGGACCTCGGAGAGGATCTCGTTGGCTATGATCCTGACCAGAAGCGTTCCGAGCAATTGGGCCTCGGCAGCCTCAGGATGGCGCGCAAGCTCGTTCCGGGCAATGTCATCACCGACGAGCCGGGAATATATTTCATCCCTGCCCTCATCGAGAAGTGGAAGAGCGAGAAGCGTGACAAGGGCTTCGTGAATTACTACAAACTGGAACACGACTATTTCGACTTCGGCGGAATCCGCCTGGAGGACGATGTCCTTGTGACTGAGGACGGCGCGCGGCGCACAGGCCCTAACCGTCTCCCGATCCAACCGGACGATGTCGAGGCCGCCATGGCTTAGGAATATATTCGTGAATATTCAATGAGCGTTTTAGTCATCATCCTTGCCGTGCTGGCAGGTGTGATAGGTATTGTCGGAAGCATCATTCCCGCCTTGCCCGGACCTCCTGTCAGCTGGGTCGGGCTGATGATTCTTTATTTCTGGGGCAAAGGCACGAACGGGGCCGGAGACCCGATGTCACTGACATTCCTGCTGGTGTGGTTGGGAATCACTGTGGCCGTGACGGTTATCGATTATATTGTTCCGTCTTGGTTCACCAAAGTCACCGGCGGGACAAAAGCCGCTGGCAGGGGAGCGATGGCAGGAATGCTTGTCGGTCTCTTTGTCCCTCCTGTCGGGATCATTCTCGGCACCATTCTCGGTGCATTTCTCGCCGAGTTGGTTTTCGCTGACAAAAACGGATGGGATTCAGCCAAATCAGCGTTCGGCGCTTTGATGGGATTCCTTTGCGGAACCGGCATCAAGCTGATAGCCAGCGGAATGATGATGTATTACATAGTAGTGTATCTTGCTTGAATATGGAAGAGAAATATTCACGATTCCTTGAGGAAGTCGGGAAGTTCGTGCCAAAAAACGCAATCTATACAGATGAGTTGAGGCGCTTTGCCTGGGGTACGGACGCAGGCTTCTACAGGCTTGTGCCGAAAATTGTCATCCGTTCATCCAACGAGAATGAAGTCTCGAAGATTCTCGGGGCGGCGTCGAAGTTTGATGTCCCGGTGACTTTCCGTGCCGCTGGAACCAGCCTTTCGGGTCAGTCCATCAGCGATTCCGTGCTGATCGTGGCTGGGAAAAACTGGGAAAGGTACAAGGTCTCGGACGATGCTTCCGAAATAATCCTCGAACCTGGAATCGTCGGGGCGAGAGTGAACGCTATCCTGAAGCCTTATGGCAGGAAGTTCGGCCCGGATCCGGCCTCAATGGGAAGCTGTATGGTCGGCGGAATCGTGATGAACAACGCCTCCGGAATGAGCTGCGGAACCCACGCGAACAGTGACAAGGAACTGGAAAGCGTACGTATGGTACTCGTTGACGGAACGGTACTGGACACGGGAGACGAGACTTCCAGAAACGCTTTCCGGGCATCCCATCCGGATTTTATCAGTAAGATCGAAGAGTTGAGGGACGAGATACGCTCCGACAAGGAACTTTCCGACCGCATAAGGTACAAATATTCAATAAAGAACGTCACAGGACTCAACATATTCCCGTTTGTCAGATTTGAGGATCCGTTCGACATTATCGCTCACTTGCTGGTCGGCTCCGAGGGAACGCTGGCGTTTATGAGTCAGGTCACGATGAAGACTCTGCCGTTGCCGGCGAAGGATGCATCGGCGATGGTCTATTTCGGTACAATCAGGGAGGCTGCCGAGGCTGTCGTGGCTCTCAAGAAAGAGATTGATCCTGCGGTTTTGGATGCCGCCGAACTGCTTGACAAACGGTCACTTGCGTCTGTCGATGACCCGATGCTTAATGAATATCCCGAAAAGGATCTGACCGCTCTGCTGCTTCGTGTCACTGGTTCGGGCCAAGCGGATTTGGAGGCCAACATCGGTAAGCTCACCGATGTGCTGCATCGGTTCGGAGTCTTGAATAAAGCAGAGGGCAACTCGTTCATATTCAGTGGCGATCTTGCCGTGACTGGAAAATATTGGGCCATCCGCTCCGGCATATTCCCGTCTGTCGGAGGAATGCGCCGTCAGGGTACCACCTGCCTGATCGAGGACATCGCTTTCCACATCGAGGATCTGCCTGACGCTACGGTGGATCTTTCGGCACTTTTGGACAAGCATGGCTACGATGATTCCTGCATCTATGGCCACGCCCTTGAGGGCAACTTCCATTTCATCATCAATCAATCCTTTGATTCTCAGGAGGAAGTGAATCGCTATGAAGCGATGATCCGTGACGTGGCGGAAATGGTTGTCGGAAAATATGACGGATCTTTGAAAGCCGAGCATGGCACGGGTAGGAATATGGCTCCGTTCGTTTCGTACGAGTGGGGCGAGAAGGCGTTCGGGATAATGAAGCGCGTTAAGGAACTATTTGACCCTCAGGGACTTCTGAATCCTGGCGTGATATTCAATGATGATCCGAAGTGCTTCCTGCGGAATTTCAAGGCGTTGCCGGTGCTGAAACCATGGGCGGATGACAGCAAACCTGTCGAGCCAGAACTTGCGGAGATCTACAAGAAACTGAACAAGTGCATTGAATGCGGGTTCTGCGAGGTGAATTGTCTGTCCTGCGGGTTCACTCTGTCTTCCAGAACCAGAATCGCAACGCGGAGGGAGATCACCTCATTGCGTGCCTTGCCGAATCCTACTGCTGCCGATCTATCTCGTCTGCGGACACTTGAGAAGGAATATTCCTACGCCGGAGAGCAGACTTGCGCCGGGGACGGCCTATGCTCTACTTCCTGCCCGATGGGCATAAATGTCGCAGATCTGACTCACCAGCTGCGGAGAATGAATATGCCAGTGGGGACTTTGGGTTACGGTGTATGGAACTTCGCCGCCAAGCATTATGCCGGAGTCAAGAGTGGCCTTCGCGGTGCTTTGAGGATGGCCACCGCCGGAGAGACAGTGCTTGGGGACCTTGCGATGAGTGGCCTTTGCCGTTGGCTGCATGATTCGGTCAGGCTCCCGCTATGGACTCCGGCCACGCCTAAGGCCTATAATATTCCCAAGTCGCTTCGTGCTTTGGTAAGTTCCGCGGGTGCTTCGACAAGTTCAGCGACCGGTATTGATGTCAATTCGACACATTCGGCCACTGAACGTACCTATTCTGTCACTGAGCCAGTCCGGTCGCTGAGCCTGTCGAAGCGTCCGGACATACCATCAAATGCCACCAAAACGAACAACAAAGTAGTCTATTTCCCGAGCTGCATCAACCAGATGATGGGCCTTCCGAAGCATCACCATGTTGTTGACAAGCCACTTGTCGAGGAGATGGTCTCGTTGTTAAACAAAGCCGGTTATGAGGTCATATTCCCGGAAAATATGTCCTCCCTTTGCTGCGGCACGATCTGGGAAAGCAAGGGAATGCCGGAAATCGCTGACAGAAAAACCAAGGAACTCGAAGATGCGCTTTGGAAGGCCAGTGAGGAAGGACGCTACCCAGTCCTCTGTGACCAGAGTCCGTGCCTCCATCGTATGACGCACAAAATCAGGAGGATGAGACTTTACGAGCCGTCCGAGTTCATCCTTGAGTTTTTGGCTGACAGACTTGATTTCCACAAGACGGACATTCCTGTGACGATTCATCTGACTTGTTCGATGCGTCTTATGCATAAGACTGACAAGATGCTTGAGCTGGCACATATGTGTTCCACCAATGTGATTGTCCCCGAAGGCATAGGTTGCTGTGGTTTCGCCGGCGACAAGGGAATGACTCACCCGGAACTCAACAAGTACGCCCTCCGCAAGCTCAAGGCCCAGGTCAAAGGCATTCCTGTCGGCTACTCCAACAGCCGCACATGTGAGATCGGCCTCGCCGCCAATTCGGGCATCCCGTATGTCTCCATCGCCTACCTTGTCAACCGCTGCACGACCGCAAAGAGAATTTAAGAAGCTGTTTTGATTTGTTTGTGTGAAGATTGTTTCACCTCAAAGAACATTTCAAACAAATCAAACAGCTTCTAAGGAATATTCCGTATCTTTGTTCCTATGGAAGTACGTGCTAAAAAGGCGCTCGGGCAGCATTTTCTGACTGACCAGAGCATTGCGAAGAACATTGTCTGGGCTCTTCAGGGGCATCAGGCACTGGAGGTCGGTCCGGGAATGGGAGTCCTGACCCAGTACCTGCTGCCTCGGCCGGAACTGGCCTTGAAAGTCATTGAGATAGATAACGAATCTGTCGTCTATCTGAAGAAGCATTATCCGATATTAGGTGATAACCTGATAGAGGGCGACTTTCTGAAAATGGATCTTGACAAGATATTTGAGGGAAAATATTCAGTGATCGGGAACTTCCCTTACAATATCTCCTCGCAGATATTCTTCAAGATTCTTGAGCATCGTGACCGCATTCCAGAGGTGGTCTGTATGATTCAGAAGGAGGTCGCGGAACGCATAGCCGAAAAGCCTGGTACAAAGACCTACGGCATCCTGTCGGTATTCCTTCAGGCGTGGTATGATATTGAGTATCTTTTTACTGTGGGGTCTGGAGCATTCAACCCTCCACCGAAGGTCCAGTCTGCCGTGATCCGTCTCACCCGTAACTCCCGCACATCCCTCGGCTGCGATGAAAAGCTTTTCCGTACGGTGGTAAAAACCGCATTTGGCCAGCGCCGCAAGACGCTCCGCAATTCCCTGAAGCCGTTGATCCGACCGGAACTTCTGTCCGACCCAGTCTTCGACCTCCGTCCCGAACGTCTTAGTGTCGAGGATTTCATCGCATTGACTCAGAAACTAATATAGGTCTTTATGGTTTATAAAAAAGAAGAGCTGGCCCATGGGCCAGCTCTTCTTTTTAGCTCGTATGAGAACTATGCCGGATTGACCGGAATGTCCGGAAGTCCACCGGCATAGTCAGAGACTGTAATCTTGATGGTTCTCTCGAATTTGCCGCGAGGGCTTTCAAACGAGATTGTCAGATTGGCGGAACCTGCGGAGGCGGCAGTGATTGTCACCACTCCGATGCCATCTTGGTCTGATGTCGTGAAAGAGACAGCTTCGTTGCCCTCGTTGATCTTGATCATGCCCACGGTCGCCTTGAAGTCAGGGTCGGTGGTGTCTATGACAGTGAGATTGATGACGCTCTTCAGACCGATGATGATTTCGTTTCCTGTTACAGTGGCTCCTTTGTCTGTGTCATAAACGGCGAGGTTGGAAGAGAAAAATACCCTCACATTGACATTTGCCGAATATTCTCCGTCCTCTGTGGTGGCCGTGATGACAGCGGTGCCACTCTTGATCCCTTTCACTGTACCATTGTTGTCAACAGTCGCCACGGAAGGATCACTGGAAACAATCTTTATATTTTTATTGGAGGCATCCTCAGGCAGAACCGTGAAGTTGAGCTTTACAGAGGCTCCGTCCAGAAGCGTGACGCTCTCCTGGTCGCAGGTGATCCCTTTCACTGGAATCGTGACGGTCACTTTGCATGTCGCGGACAGACTCTGGTCGGTTGTCGTGGCGGTGATGATCGCCCCTCCTTTGCCGACAGCGGTCACTTTTCCTGTGTTGTCAACCGTGGCGACATTCTCGTTGCCGGAACTCCAGATGACACTTCCGTCTGTGGCGTCAGAAGGGACAACGGTGGCCGTCAACTGAGCGCTTTCCCCAGGAGTCAGACTTATGCTTGATTGATCCAATGTTATGCCTGTGACGAAGATCGTGCCTTTCTCCACGGTGACTTCACATGATGCGGAATAGCCGCCATCCTGTGTGGTGGCTGTGATTGTGGCGGTTCCGACAGAAACGGCAGTCACGACACCTTCATTCACAGTCGCGATGTCTGGGGCGGAACTCTTCCAGCTGACATTCTTGTTGTCGGCGTCATCGGGCTCCACGGTAGCCGTGAGCTTAACGGTGTTGGTGCCGTTGTTGAGCTGCAGGGTGACAGAGGAATAGTCAAGTTTGACACCGGTCGCATTGACGGTCTTGTCTTCTTTCTCGCAAGCAGTGGCCGCGAAAACCATGATGGCAAGCGATGCCGCCACTTTGAATATCTTTTGAATATGTTTGATCATAATCTTTGTCTTTTTAATTGATTCCCAATCTATTTTGTCGAAACGGCGAAAATGTAACTTGCCCAGTAATTAGACCAAACGCTTGCCGTCTTGTAAGCGTCCACCGCATTGTCCGGAACGTAGATGGCATCCACGTAAGTCGCCGGAGACGCTCCAAGCGCACTGGTCGTGAAGGATGTGTTGGAGACAGTGCATGGCGTGGAACTCTCGAAAATGACTTCCTTCAGGCTTGAACAATTATAGAAAGCCCATGCGTTCACCTTTGTCACAGTCGCTGGAATCGTGATTGAAGTCAGGGCCGAACAGCCGGCGAATCCTTGGTTGGCGATGTTTATCACCTTCCGTAGGGTGATGCTTTTCAGATTTTTGCAGTTGCTGAAAGCAGTGGTGACATCAGTCACATTGTTGACATCGATTGATTCGAGTCCGGAACCATCAAACGCGCTCCGATCTATCTTTGTGCATGGATCCGGGATATTCACACTTTTTAGCGATGTGCACCCTGCGAATGCGTTGGATCCGATGGTTGTCACTTTTTCCGGAATCACTATGGATTCGAGTTTAACGCAGTCTTGGAACAGGCTGGACGGGATCTGTGTGAGAGACTCCGGCAGTCCGATCGTCTTGAGTCCTGTACCCTTGAACGCTCCGCTTGGGATGGTAGTGATCTTGGATGGAAGGTTGAGCGTTTCAAGATTCGTGCATCCAGACACCATGTTAGATGGAATTGTCGTGACTCCTTCCGGGATTGTGAGGGACGTTATGCCCGTGCAGCCTTGGAACACACCTGAACCAAGCGATGTCACGCTCTCTGGAATCTTGATCTCCGAGAGTCCGGTACAGTTCGCGAAGGCTGTCCCGCCTATTTTTGTAAGAGTTGACGGCAGGTTGAATGAGCTGATTCCGGTACACCCGTTGAACGCCCCGCTTCCGATTTCGGTGATTCCTTCCTCAAGTCCCACGCTCTTAAGACTAGAGCATCCCTTGAGTATGTCATTAGGGATTTTTGTCATCCCCTTAGGGAACGCGATGCTCTCAAGGGCTGTGCAGCCATTGAACACACCGTTGTTCAGCACAGTTACGGAAGATGGAAGCGTGATGTTCCGAAGGGAGGTGCAGCCGGAGAAAAGGTTCGTTCCCAGGGCCGTGATCCCGTTTGAGAACTGTACGTCCTCAAGGTTTGTGCAGCCGGAGAATGTGTAGTTGCCGGTTGATGTGCAATTGCTTCCGAATGTAGCCGTTTTGAGGGAAGTATTGTTGGCGAACACATTGCTTCCGAACGTCGGATTGCCGGAGATCATCACTTCTGTGACTTTTGAAAGCTCCGAGCAGGATAGGTTGGCCAGACTCGTGACCTCCTCCGGAATGGTGAGAGTGGATGTGATGCCCAGGCAGCTGATGGCCTTGGTCTCCTCAAGAACCAGATTCTTGTTCGCGTCAAGATGGTATTTTCCTCCGTTGAATGTCAGCCCGGTAAGGTTGGTGCAGTTGTTGAACGCTCTGATTCCGATTGCAGTCACGCTTGCCGGTACTGTCAGCGACCTTAATGATGTGCAGCCGGAGAAAGCCAGTGTGCTGATCGTTTCAAGATCTTCCGGGAACTCCACCGTCTCAAGTGAGGTGCAGTTCTGGAAGGACTGTCCGTTTATTGATTTGCAGGAATTTGGCCAATGCACTTTCTTCAATGATGTGCAGCCGGAGAATGTCAGCCCTTCTCCCATGTAGGTGACTCTGTCTGGAAGTGAGATTGATTCAAGGCTCGCGCAGTCCTTGAACGCTCCGGCTTTGATGCTGGTCACAGATGATGGGATCTCGACATTCTTCAGACTTTCGCATCCGTTGAACGCGTCAGCTCCGATCTCAACAATGCTGGCCGGCAACTTGATGCTGGTCAGTTTCTTGCAACTCTTGAATCCGCCGTTGTCACCGGAGTTGTTTCCGTCGAATCTTGTGATTCCCGTGAAATGGACAAACTCATCAAATGAAGTTATCTGAGAACCTTCGAACAGCCATGCAAGGCTTGTCTGCAATCCTGCCTCCACGTTCGAGATCTCGCCGTCCTTGTTGATGTCCACGGGAGAGACCTGACTGGTAAGGATTGATTTGACGAGCGGGTCTTTGAACTCAATGTTGTAGGACACCGTTTTTTCGATGCTTCCTGTAAGGGCGTACATCATTCCGGCCGTATAGGCCGAAGCGGTTTCCCAGACAACCTGATAGGTCACATTGTCGCTGGTCATCACTGTCAGCGTGCATTCGTCATCTTTCGCCGCGTCTGTGGACGGGAAGAACGCCACATAGAGATCCTTGGTCTGTTTTCCATCCTTGACTTCCACCGGGGCGGATGGAGTCACGGCGGTCGCTGTCCTGCATTTTATGGTCTCGGCGAAGTCGCTGTTTCTGTTCACGAACATGAAGTCATTGAAAACCTTTCCATTGAGGTAAACCTTGGTGATGTTCGTGTTTACATCCTTGCCGAAGTCAAGATTGGTGATCTTCATCCATGCCACTCTTCTTGAGAACGAGATTTCCGGAATATTCCCGTCGCTTGCCACTGTCACCTTGGCTGTGAGGATGTCGTAGTTCTTCATGTCTTCGATGGCTCCGGTCTGTCCGGAAAGAACGAAAGACCCGTTTGTCGAGTTTGTTCCCATCACTTTAGGGTACGAGAACAAATAGGTCTTGCCGGCTCTGAGAGTTCCGGAAGTCTTCTTGAAAGACGCGAATTTGCCGTCGCCGGTCATTTCTCCGTCCTGACTATACTGTTGCTGCTGATTGTTTCCGTAAGAGAAGATCTTATCACCTTCTTCCCAAGCCACTTTCATGACATTGCTGTCCCCGTCATAGGAGTATGTCGTCCTGGTGTCATTCCCGGGAAGTCCGGCTATGACCGATACTGGACCATCGATGATCTTCTCTTCTGAATCATCCTCAATGACGGTCACATCGGTGACCGGAACCGGGGCTTCCTTGGCGCAGCCCGCCAGCATCGCCGCAATGCAAGCGAATGCCGTAAATCTGTTCTTGCTGTTCATTATACACTAAATTATTAAGTCCGTTTGAGTCTGGCTCTGCGATCACGTTACTTCATGTCCATCGGACGCAAATTAAATAAAAAATGATAAATACTCAAAGAAAAATAGAAAAATATTCAATTTTGAAGGAATATTTTTATTTGTAAAAAATTGTTATTAATATTGCCAAACGTTT
>CAVKML010000029.1:0-36250 GCA_963657715.1 uncultured bacterium
CACACTCTGATGACATTGTTTACTCAAATATATACTTATAAAAATTAATATACAATGAAAGTACAAAAAAACAATGTGGTCGAGCTGACCTACGAACTGATCGTTGACGGAAAACTCGCCGACAAGGCCACCGAGGAGCGTCCGCTTGGCTACATTCACGGAACACATATGCTTCTCCCTAAATTCGAGAGCGAGGTCGAGGGCAAGGAGCCGGGCGATGAGTTCGCGTTCACACTCACCCCGGAGGAAGGCTACGGCACATTCGACGAGAGCCGCCTCTTCGAGCTGCCTAAGGCCGCGTTCGAGATCGACGGAAAAGTGCGCGAGGATCTTCTCGTTGTAGGCCAGATCATTCCGATGCTCAGCAACACCGGCCAGGTAGTACAAGGAACCGTACACGAGGTCAAGCCTGACACTGTCGTGATGGACTTCAACCACCCGATGGCCGGCAAGACCCTCAACTTCACCGGCAAGGTAGTGAGCGTGCGTGAGGCCACAGAGAAAGAACTCAAGGAAGGCCTTCACGGAGAGTTCCTCCCTCAGGAAGAGCATGAGTGCCATTGCCACAAGGGCGAGGGCGGTTGCCACGGCGAGGGCCACAAGGATGGCGAGTGCTGCCACGGAGAAGGCAAGAAAGACGGAGAATGCTGCCACGGCAAGGGCGACTGCCATAAAGGAGAATAATCCATGCGCACGGCGGTTGTCATACTGAACTGGAACACAAAGGAATATCTTGAGCGCTTCCTGCCCGGTCTGCTGGCCTCGGCCACGGATGGGACGGAAATCATTGTCGCCGACAGCGCCTCCACGGACGGATCGATGGAGATGTTGTCCGAAAAGTTCCCTTCGGTAAGACAGATACGTCTGGAAAAGAACTACGGCTTCACCGGCGGCTACAACAGGGCCTTCAAGGCTGTCTGCGAGCTGCCGGATGCCGGAGATCTTGAATATTTTGTCCTCATCAACTCCGACATCGAGGTGCCGGAGGACTGGCTTGGGCCGCTGACAGACTGGATGGACAGTCATCCCGACTGCGCCGCCTGCGCCCCCAAGCTTCATTCATGGTACGACAAGGACAACTTTGAATATGCAGGAGCAGCTGGTGGTCTTCTGGACCGTTTCGGCTATCCGTTCTGCCGCGGAAGGGTTCTCAAAAGAGTCGAGAAAGACTCGGGCCAGTACGACTCCCCCACCAAGGTCTTCTGGGCCACGGGAGCCTGCCTGATGGTCCGCAAGACGGAATATTCAAAGATGGGAGGATTGGACGACAGGTTCTTCGCCCACATGGAAGAGATTGACCTCTGCTGGAGGCTACAGTTGGAAGGAAAGAGCATATTCGTTGTGCCTCAGTCTGTTGTGTGGCATCTTGGAGGAGGTACGCTGCCGAACGACTCCCCGTGGAAGCTGAAGCTGAACTACCGCAACAATCTCCTGATGCTCCAGAACAACCTCGCGAAGACATATTCATTGCAGGAAGTAAGGGAACTCACACCGGAAAAGGCGGCCGTCAAGGCTTGCAGACGGGCCAGAGCCACCATATTCATAAGAATGTGTCTGGACGGGTGTTCCGCGATGGTCTATCTGCTGCTGACCGGGAAGAAAGACTGCTTCAAGGCGGTCCGGGAAGCGCACAAGGAGTTCAGGAAGCTTGGAGTGAAGCCCGATGTCAAGGCGATTCAGGAATATGCGGACACACACCGTCGGATAGATGTTCCCGCTCTTTTCCCGGAGTGGATCGTCCCGTTAGCCATGCTAAAAGGGAACGGGATTTTTGAATATTTAAGAAAGTCAATATGAAAATCGTCATTCAGGGAGCCGGCGAGGTAGGTTCACACCTCGCGAAGATGCTGAGCCTTGAAGCCAATGACATCACCGTCATTGACAATGATCCGCAGAGACTCGCCAACATCAGCGCCATCGCGGATGTGATCGCCATAGAGGGTGAACCCTCATCATTGAGGGTGATGCGCGAGGCCGACGTGCAGAACGCCGACCTGTTTATCTCGGTCGTGCCTTTCGTGCCTCAGGATGTCAACATTGTCAGCGCGCTCCTGGCCAAGAATCTCGGAGCGAAAAAGGTCACCGCCAGAATTGATGACAACGATTTTCTTTCAGCGGAGAACAAGCTGCTGTTCAAGCAGATGGGCATTGAGTTGATGTTCTATCCCGAGAGACTTGCGGCAGACGAGATATTCGATCTCCTGAAGCATTCGTCCTCAACCGAGTCGCTGGATTTCGCAAGGGGAAAGCTTCAGGTCGAGGTGTTCAAACTGGAAGAAGACTCCCGCCTTCTGGACATGAAACTCGCCGAGTTCGCGGCGATCGCGACAAGCGATGAGCTTCAGTTCCGTGTGATCGCTATCTCACGAGGAGGCAAAACGATCATGCCTAAGTACGACACCAAGTTCATGTTCAATGACCTTGTGTTCATCATTGCGACGCGCGAAGGCATGGCGTTCCTGATGAAGTTCATGGGAAAGAGCAACATAGAGATCGACAAGGTGATGATTCTCGGAGGATCTGCCATCGCGGAGCTGGTGGCCGCCAAACTCAGCCGGAAAATCAGCTCGGTGAAAATTCTGGAACGGGACAAGGAACGTGGAATGATTCTTTCCGAGAGACTTCCAGACAATGTGATCGTTGTCATCGGAGATGGAAGGAACTCCGATCTTCTGCTTGAGGAAGGAATCAAGGATTACGATGCGTTCCTGGCCCTGACAGGCAACGACGAGGCCAATGTCCTGGCTTGCGTCGTGGCGAAAAAATTCGGAGTGGAGCGGACTATCGCCGAGGTCGAGAACATAGAGTACATCCACCTTGCCGAGGAGATGGGAGTGGACTCGGTCATCAACAAGAAACTCATCACCGCCGGAAGGCTTTTCAAATTCACCCTCAGCGGCAAGGCCCGTCTGGTGAAATATATGAGCGGCACGGATGCGGAGGTACTTGAATATACCGTCGCTCCAGACAGCGGCATCACCAAGGGCACTCTCAAAGACATATCTTTCCCGAAAGACGCCGTCATCGGCGGCCTGATCCGAGGCAGCGAATCCTACATAGCCATCGGCTCCACCAAGATAGAGCCTTACGACCGTGTTGTTGTCTTCGCACTCCCCCACACCGTCAAGGACATCGACCGTCTCTTCCGATAGCGAGAATCATCGTCTGCGGAGTGATTTCCAGGAAAGGAGAGGAATCAGGAAGCTTAGGAGACAAGCGACAATCCAGAAGACAGAGACAGGGGCGAAATCGAAATCGTTCCCGCCAATCATGACACCGCTGACGATGTTCTGGATTCCGGCGGCGGCATAGCTTGCCAGGCCTACCATTCCAAGCGCGGCGCCAGTGGCCTTGCGAGGCACGATGTCAAGAGCCATCAGACCGGCAACGGTGCAATAGACCACCCCGATAGCCAGACTGAAGACCGACACGTAAATGATGTTCAATGAATATCCTCCGTCAGTGAAAAGAAAAGCCCCGAGCGACAACAGGCAAAGCAGTCCGGAAATCAGCACGGGGATGAAACGGTTCCCTTTGAAAACCTTGTCGGAAAGCCAACCGGCGAGAACAGTTCCAACTATCCCGAACGCCTCCGAGAAAGCAATGATCTGTGTGGCCCCGGCGAGAGAAAAACCTTTGCCTTTCTGGAGGAAAAGCACTCCCCACTCGCTGACGGCATGCTGAGTGATGTACACAAAAGCGCTCGAAAGGGCGATTATCCATATTCCCGGATGACGGACAACCATTTTCTGTAGCTCCTTGATCGGCATGGAATCAGTCTTCTGAGGTTTCTCACCTGTCAAAGTCTGAACTGAAGGAAGACCACGGCTTTCCGGTGTGTCAGAAACCATCAACAGAATCATAGCGGATCCGACAACACCCGCCACGGCTGAGAAAATGAAGCCATACTCCCAGCCGATCAATCCCACGACAAGCCCCAACACAAACACAGACAGGGATTTGCCAAGATAAGGAGTGGCACTGAGGATGCTGTAGTAAGTGCCTCTGCGGTCAAGTGGAAACCAACGAGAAAGGCTGATGACTCCCGGAGGAGCGCCCATTGATTGACAGAAGCCGTTGACTCCCCAAATGACGGCAAACACTATGAACAACAGCATCGTGGAAGTGCCGGTCCACCCTTGAAGCAGCCCAAGAACGCCCATTAACAGATTGACCACGGTGGAGATAAGGAGTCCGGTAGCCATGAAGCGGCGCACGTTGCAATAGTCAGCGATGAAGCCGTTGGCAAACTTTCCGAAAGCATAGACAAAATAAAACGCCGACCCGATGATTCCAAGCTGCGCGGCTGTGAATATCTCTCCGTCGATCAACGGCTGCTTCACCACACTCATCGCCATCCGGCAGACGTAGTAAAGAGCGTAAGCTCCTGTCACGCCCCAGAACGTACGGCTCCGCAGACGCTTGTACTCTCCTTTCACCATTTCCGGAGCGACCTTGTCCTCCGAGGGCTTCGAGATCCTATAGAATGAATATAGACTCATAATATTCAGAAGTCGCTCTGATTTTTCGCCTCAAAAAACATTTCAAACAAATCAAAACAGCTTTTCAGCCTTGCAAAGATAGTTTAATTACATAAATAACCCTCGAAAACCGAAAAATGTTCTAATTTTGCTCTTCCGAATATTCACGGAATAAAGAATTTAAAATGGCGAATCTGAAATCATTGGCCAAGGACACGGCGATCTACGGCCTAAGCAGCATAATAGGAAGGTTTCTGAACTACCTTCTCGTCCCGCTTTACACCCATGTCATCGCCTCGTCAAGCGGCGACTACGGAATCGTGACGAACCTTTACGCCTACACGGCCTTGCTGCTGGTAATCCTGACGTACGGGATGGAGACCACGTTCTTCAGATTCTCCAATAAGGAAGGAGAGAATCCGGACAAGGTCTATTCCACGATCCTGACATCAGTGCTTACGACTTCAGTGTTGTTCGCCGGATTGGTCGTGCTTTTCATCAGGCCGATCTCTTCCGCTCTTGGCTATGCCGACCACCCGTCCTACGTCTGGGCGATGGCCGCCACGGTCGCCATCGACGCTTTCCAATGCATCCCCTTCTCGTACCTCAGGCTCAAGAACCGTCCGCTGAAATTCGCCGCCCTGAAGCTGCTGTTCATCGGATTGAACATATTCCTGAATCTCACATACTTTGTGATTCTGCCGAAATTGGGTGCCAATCCGCTCGGAATCTACGATGGCGGGTTTGACGTAGGTTACGTATTCTATATCAACCTGTTCTGCACTTTCATCATCACATTTTTCTTCTGGAAGGAACTGCGCGGATTCAAGTTCGGATTCGATGGCCCGCTTCTGAAAAGGATGTTCAGGTACAGCTGGCCGATCCTTGTGCTTGGAATCGCCGGAATCCTCAACCAGAGTGGTTCCCAAATCATATTCCCGTTCATCTACGGAGATGGGTCGTCCGTTCCGCTCGGCATCTACGGGGCCAGCGTCAAGATCGCTATGATCATGGCTATGATCACCCAGGCCTTCCGCTACGCCTACGAACCATTCGTCTTCGGCAGCGCGAAGGACAAGAACAGCAAGGAGATGTACGCCAAAGCGATGAAATACTTCATAATATTCACCCTTCTCGCATTCCTCTGCGTCATAGGGTACATGAATATCCTGAAGCATATCATCGGCCAAAGCTACTGGGAAGGCCTGAAGGTCGTGCCGATCGTGATGGCCGCAGAGATAATGATGGGAATCTATTTCAACCTCTCTTTCTGGTACAAGCTTACAGACCAGACACTTTGGGGCGCGTTGTTCTCCGGGATCGGTTGCATGGTGCTTTTCGGCGTGAATATCCTGTTCATTCCTAAGTTCAGCTATATGGCCTGTGCCTGGGCCGGTTTCGCCGGCTACGGTGTGGCGATGGTGCTGTCCTACATCGTCGGCCAGAAGAAGTACCCTATCAAGTACCCTATCAAAGACATCTCCTTGTACATTGGCCTTGCGTTGTTCCTGTTCATAGGAATGTCCTACACCAACTCACACCTCAGTATCTGGCCCGCCATAGCGGCCAACACCGTCATGATCGCGGCCTTCTGCGCCGTGATCATCAAGCGCGACTTTCCGCTCTCCTCCCTCCCCGTTGTCGGAAAATACTTCAAAAAGGGATAGACACATATAAAGAGAGGAGTGGCCTAACATGCGTCTTGGTCACTCCTCTCTTTATATTAGTCCGGATTGTCTTCTATATTTCCTGCTGCTTGCGACGCCAGTTGAGCATCGGGAGAAGGAAGGAAATCACGGCTGCGGCGAGCCAGAACCAGCTGACGTAGGTGAAATCGTGCTTTGTCACGGTCTCGCCGAGTTTGTTCACAACCTCAACGGTGTTGTTGTCCAGAAGGAGACCGGAGACGATGTTCTGCAGGCCCGCGGCGGCGTATGAGGCCACGCCTACGATGCCGAGAGCGGCTCCGGAAGCCTTTCTCGGGACAAGGTCAATGGCCATCAGACCACCGATGAAGCTGATCAGCACTCCAATCGCGATTCCGAAAAGAACCATTGAAAGGATGAGCGTGAAATGGCTTCCGCCTCCGAACAGGAACAAGTAGAGGGAAATGGCCTCAAGGATGCCGGCGGCGAATGCGGGATATTTCCTGTCGCCCTTGAACACTTTGTCGGAAAGCCAGCCGGAGAACACTGTTCCAAGCACTCCGAAGATCGGGTTGATGCCGATGATAGCCGCGGCCGCTTTGAGGTCATATTCATAAGTCTCCTGAAGGAAGATCGTACCCCACTCGTTGATGGCGTAGCGGCTCATGTACATGAAAGCGCTGGAAAGAGCCAGAATCCACACTCCAGGATTGCGGAGAACCGCTTTCTGGATCCTGCGGGTCTCGGCAGCCCGAGCCTCAGCCGACTCGGCGGATTCCTCCTTTGCCACCTTCTTGGTTTCCTCGCCGGAAAGTTCCTCAATGGACGGAAGTCCTTTGCTCTCAGGAGTGTCGTGAAGCCAGAACAGGATCAGCAACACACCAAGAAGGCCGGCGCAGGCCGCACCGAAGAAGCCCCATTTCCAACCGAAGGCAGCCACAATGGAGCCTACGAATATGAACGAGAGTCCCTCGCCGATGTTGTGAGAGGCGCTGAAAAATCCGTAATAAGTGCCACGTATCCTGAGCGGGAACCATCTTGACAGAGTGACGATGGAAGGCGGGGCGCCCATTGACTGCGCCCAACCGTTCATGCCCCACATTATGGCGAACACTATGAATATCACGGAACTGCTTATGCCGGCGTTCACGGCTGTGGCACCAAGCACGCCCATGATCAGGTTCGCCGCGGCTGACAGAACCAATCCTGTGGCCATGAACCTTTTGACGTTGGACCCGTCGGCCAGGAATCCGTTGACGAACTTGCCCACGGCATAGGTCCAGTAAAGACAGGCTCCAATGATACCAAGCTGGGTGGCGTTAAGCAGTCCGGCGTCGATCAACGGCTGTTTCATAACACCCATCGACATCCGGCACACATAATAGAGGGCGTAGCCGAACGTGATGGCGATAAAGGACTGGAAACGGGAGCGCTTCCAGACCTTGTCGGTGTTCTCCGGCGCGACCTTGGACGCTGACGGAGCGCTTATTCTGAAAAAATCGAGAAATGAAGCCATCTTCTATGAATATTATGACTATCCTGACGGCTATTTAATCGTGCAATCCCTTGTCACGAAGGTACTTGAGCAACTGTTCCGGACGGTCGGTCTGAATCAGGGAGGCTCCGTAACCGATCACCTGGTCATAGATGATGGCCGGGTCACCGCAGTCAAGAGCCTTGTCATCATCAAGATAGCCGCACAGACTACCCCAGATGGTGTTGATCCAGAGTTTCGAGCCGGAATCAAGGATCTTCTTGAAGCAGTCCTCAACCTCAGGGGTCATCTTCTTCCAACAAACCTCGTAGGCGAGAGGCACGGTACCCGTCTCCGTGTATTCATTGAAAAGAGCCTTTCCAGCCTCTTTCTGGATGTCGATGATAGGCATGTACATCATATTATGCTCGTGGGCGGCCATCTTAGCGGCGACCTCGGCCACAGGCTTCTTACCCTTGATCAGAATCTGATCGGTGACTCCGAGTTCTTCCGTGATGGCAAGTACCATATCGTAATATTCATACCCTTGGTCCACGTTCACGCAGATGCGGTCCTTGCAGCATTCCAAAGCCTCTCTAAGGGTGCAGATATGCAGGGAATCGGTGGCCACGCCGTGCGCGCGTTTGAGACGGAATTTCTTCAACTCATCAAGAGTGTAGTCGCTCACAAGGCCTTTGCCGGTGGTGCAGCGGTCAATCGTCTTGTCATGCGAGAGGACCAATACGCTATCCTTGGTGAGTTTGAGGTCAAGTTCCATGATGTCCGCACCCATCCTGATGATGGACTCGATGGCCGGGATGGAATTCTCCGGATAGTTGCGCCAGTCGCCCCTATGGCAGGCCACGACAACATACTTCGAAGCCGGGTCGTGCATCTGCGCGACGATCATCTCGGCCCTGTTAGGGTACTTGGTCAAATCGACCACATCCTTCTTTGCCGTGCCGCATGAGCAAAGGCAGACAGCGACGGCGATCAGATACAAAATTCTTGCTTTCATATATTCATTAATTAGTTTTAATTTATTGTCAGTCATTCCTAAAGAAGTTTCCGAAGTTCAGCAAGGGCGCAGGAGATGTGGTACTGCACCGTCTTGGGACTTATCATCAGCGCTTCTGCGATCTCTTGGTAAGTCTTGTGTTCGTAGCGGTTCATCCTGAATATAGTCTTTCTCAATGCCGACATACCCTCGATCGCCTCATCAATGCCACGAAGCAGTTCCATAGTGTCAACCTGGAAAGACGGATCATAATGTTCCGTACCCACGCTCGCCGACACCTTCCGGTACCGGTCACGCACTCCCTTTCGCTTTATGAAATTCAGTACGGCATTGTGTACCATACTGAACAGGTAGGACTTGAGCGAATCAACCTCACGGAGAGCTTCACGGGTGTTCCATATCTTCAGGAACAGATCCTGCGTGATGTCCTCCGCCTCCGAGGAATTCTGCAACATGCTGAACGCGAAGTTTCGGATGCGCCCGGCATACAGAACGTAGAGGATGCCAAGAGCCTTGACATCCCCTCCCGCTATCTGTTCAAGTAACTGCCTGTCTTCATTAAGCATTTCACCTGACAAATATAGTGATTATTTACCACTTCCTGACACGGACCTTGTACATGTCGATGTCAACGTTGATTATTCTGTCCGGAGCCGAAGCGTTGATGTTACGGCTGTAGCGTATCTTATGGGAAGACCAGCTTTCACTTCCTTCCGGAACCGTAGCGTCAGTGTACCAGACCTCTCCGGTCTCAGCATTATAATTCAGAGACTTAAGTGCGGTGGAACCTGAGAACAAAGACATTTCCGAGAACTGCTCGGTCTCGACATTGAACAGGTAGGCACGGCTTCCGGCCACTGTGATTGTGTTGTCATCCACACGGTTGATGTCGTGGATTCCTCCCTGAGGAGCCTTTATGCTCTTGACAAGTTCAAACGAAGGCTTGGCGGTACCGAGTCCGTTGATCTTGAAGACCTTAATGACATCTCCACCGGCGGCGTAAAGGACATTTCTCTTATAGTCCCAAACGACACCGTGTCCGGAATACAACTCCGCGCTTGCAAGAATGGTCTCAGACTTGTCCACACTGTAGAGCTGGACCTGATTGTGTTCGGATGTGGATCCCGTGGACGTGGCCACAACTATGTAGCCTCCAGGAATATATTCAGCGGAATGTGCGTTCGGCACGAGAGTGGTGTGGAAGAGAACCTTTGAGGTTGCGTAGTCAAGAAGAACACACCAGCTGTATGAGCTGGTCAAGAGCAGTTTCGTGCCGTTGTCCACGAACTTGCACTCATCCAGATGGTCACATCTGCTGGCGGAAAGACCAAGATCAGCCGCCGCCGACCTTGCGTCCCATTGCCACAGGATGCTTTCCTTGTAGGAATCCTTGACGATCGAAGCGTTGATGACAAACACCTGGTTGTCCCCACAAAACACGAGTTCGGTCGAAGCGTCGTCAGCGACTTTCTCCGTGCTGACTCTCTCGCCAGCCACAAGGGTGATCTCACTTTGGCTTGAAGATGTGATGGTCTGCCCTGTCGATGTCGTGATCTTGGCAGTGAACCCTTTCGTGAGGACACCAGGAGCGCAATAGACCGGAATGAAGACGGAGTTGGAACGGCAATCGACCGGAGTCCCCAGAGTCACCTTCACGGAAGGCGAGCTGGCAGAGAACGTTCCCTCCGCAAGGTCAGCGGTAACCTCTCCGGCAAGGTTTTCCCCACCGTTGGCGGTCAGTTCAAGGGAGGCCACATCGTAGTCCCCCATCGCCACATTCACGAACACAGCGCATCCGGCAGGCTGCAACTTGAACTGGCACCCCTCGTAGGAATTCACGTCGGCAGTAACCATGTCAAGCATGACAGGCACCTCGCTTCCGTTCTGCTCCACAGGAATGTCATACTTTACAGTGGTCCCGGAAAGGCTCACCTGTGCGTCAGCTGGATACCAGCTCACTACCGGAGTCTCAAGCCTGGAGGCCTGAATATTAAAGAGGAACTGCGAGGATGTGCTTCCCGGCACGATAGGCGAAGCCTCGGCCTTACGGGCACTTCCTCCGGCTTCCAGCATCATAACAGCTTTGTCCTGGGCTTCCCAGGCAGGAGAGACAACAGCACCGGCACTCTTGTAGTCCTTGGATGCCTGATAGTATGAACCCAAGGTTATCTTTGCCTTTGCCGCAAGTTCCGTGACTTTAGACGCATCATCATCCTTACATGCGTTCACCACACAAAGGGACAAAGCGGCGGACAAAATGGAAACAAACTTTATCTTATTCATTTTCATTATTTTTTAGTGAATATTCAGACCCGGCCGCAATCTTGTACCGCCGCCGGGTCCGAGATAATTACCTCAAGCAGCAGGAGCCGCAGATGTCACCACCGTGGGTGCTCCATCCTGAAGCCCTCTCGCCGCCGACATATTTGCCGACCATCAGACCGTTGGCACTATTGGATCCGATGAAGGCGTAATAAAGCACGCCGTCGAGGAAGTTGTTGCCACCCATCTGTTTCTGGTTGTTGTCCCCATCGCTTTCAGTCCAGGATTCCTTGATCGTTCCGTCAGCGTTGAATATGTAAGAGGTGTTTCCTACCTGCCCGGAAGTGATGTAGAAATGGTTCTCGGTGTCCACGCAAGGGTGCGAGAAGTTGAAAGCGTTGGCCTTGCCACCATTGGAGAGAGTATGCACATAGCTCCAGTTGACCTTTGTCAGATCCTTGTCCAGATTATAGACAGTGTTGTCCTTGCAGCCAACGAAGACGGTTCCGTTCGGAGCCACGACAGGCTCGTAAGGATTATTGCCGGCGAACTCAAAGTTGTCCACTATGATCTCCTTCTTGGACAGATCCACAGAGCTTAGTCCTCTGGTCACAGGAACATACATAGTGTTCTTGTCAGCGGCCACGGCGAAGCCGGTGATTCCGACCATATTCGCGCTCATTGTCAATGTCTTGAGCAGAGAGCCATCAGCGATGTTGAGGAACGTTATGGACGCTCCGGCTCCTACGACAAGCTCAGATCCGTTCACGAGGAGACCAGCCACAGCTGTTCCTAAGGCCGCCTGCCATTTCTTCGCGCCGGAAGCGGCGTCGATGGCGAACACATTGCCAGCCTTGTCACCGATATAGACTTCCGTACCGGCGGCGTTGACAGCCGGCGCTGCACTCTGCATAGAGCCAGCCTCGGTGAACTTCCACTTCAACTGTCCGTCCGCAGTTACAGCATAGAACTGCCCGGCAGAAGTGGTTCCATAGTAAATATCGCCAGTCACAGGATTGACAGTCAATGGATTGTAGCTCGGTGAATTGGTTTCCGGAACATATTTCCACTTGAGGTTGCCCGTGATTACATCGAACGCATAAAGGACAGCCATCTTGTTGAAGGTTATGTTATAGACAGTCTTTCCGTCAGGAGAGAAGACCGGACAGCCGCCTTTGAAGCCCTCATAATTGGTGCCAAGCTTATCCCAATCATTGAAATAGAGGACGTACGACCGGATTGTCACCTCCAGGGTCCAAGTCTTTGTCTTGCCCTTGATGTCAGCGCTGAGAGTGACCTGCTGCGCTCCGGTGGAGACAAAGCCCTTGGAGACCTCGACTCCTTCAAGAACCTTTCCGTCAGGGAAAGCCCACTTCACATTGGTCGCCGTAGGGTAATCCACGGTGTTGAAGGTGAACTTTATAGGCTGGTTGATCGCGGCGGTGTTCCTGTCAAGGATGTAAGGGATCGCCAGAGTCGGCATCGCCTTGATCTGAGCGGGAGACGAAGCACCTTTAGGATAGTTGGCCACAAGAGTGAACGTGTAGTTCTTGTCATTGGTCAGACCGGTGACATCATAATTTTCCTTGCCGGCCTCGATCTCGGCTTTCTGAACGTCAGTCTCGGCTCCTTCCATAAACCAGGTCAAAGTGTAGGAGGTAAGCAAGGATGACGGACGGGTCCAGGTCAACGACACCGTGGCATCAAAAGCGTCTGCATCCAGATCAGTCACAGGCAATCTTGAGGTTGTAGGTCTTGCCGGAACTTCGACTGGATTGGAAATCAGATTTCCATAGACAGCCTGAACGGAGAACGTATAGTCATCGTCGTTGACAAGTTCGGTAACCGTATAGTTTTGAGCTTCCGTACGGATAGTCAGCTCCGAGCCTTTGGTGTAAGTGATGATGTATTCAGTCGGATTCCATCCATCCGGGACAGACCACGACAGCAGAACCTCCTCATCTCCAGGGACCGCCTTCAAATCAGTCACCTGATGGCGCGGCCCACCTGTCTCGGGAATATCCTCCTGCCAGCAGGAACTTACCGCCAGACAAGCGATTGCCGCCACTATGCAATATAATATTCGTTTCATTTCTTTTCTATGTTTATCAATATCTTAGTGTTATCATCATCAGAATCCTGGATTCTGCCAAAGGATGGAATCATCGTTCACGATCTCAATCTGATCGTGAGGGATCGGGAAGAGAAGGTTGTGGGAATCAAGCGAATATCCAAGGTTCTTGAATAAATCCACGGCCAGTCCCAAACGCACCAGATCGAACCATCTCTGTCCTTCAAGAGCGAACTCCTTGCCTCTCTCATCGGCCAGTTCCTTGATGAAGGCATCCTTACCTGAAACCTCGGCCTCTGTCAGCTCGGACAGACCGGCGCGGGTGCGGGTCTTGTTGAGATACGTAAGGGCGTCAGCGATCCTGCCCTGCTGTCCCAAAGCCTCAGCGTACATCAGAACGATGTCAGCGTAACGGAGGAACGGGAAATCATTACCTACCTGAGTGGTATATGTGGCATCGTAGGTGTCCATATACTTGTTGATGGCGTAAAGCTTGCCAGCGGTGATCTCCTGATATTCCCCTATGAGGGCGAACCTGTTGTCATCCTCGGAATAAACAGACTTGAACGCGCCCGTCGGGTTAGGTCTCAGTTTAGGATCAGCGATGTTGGTGCTGTGCCAGTAACCGTGGCCATTGTCGTTGGTCTTGTTGTAGTAGATTGCGAAGATGATCTCCTTGTTCATCTTGTTGGCGACATCGAAAGCGGCTCCTGTTGTCGCCATAAGGCCATAGTTGGTGTCCTTCATCGCATCCTCCAGCACAGCCTGAGCCTCGGCGTACTTGCCGAAAGTCAGATAGACCTTGCCAAGAAGAGCCTGGGCGGCAATCTTAGTGACCCTTGCGACCTCAGCCGAACGTTTGGCAGGAAGGAGATCGATCGCTTCCTTGAGATCATCGACAAGAAGATTGTACATCTCCTCATCCGTGCATCTCGGGATTGTCTTGGCCTGGACAGGTGTCACGACTGTACGTGTCACAGGTACCACCCCGAACACCCTGTAGAGGCTGAAATACCACCATGACCTCATGAACAGGCACTCACCACGGTACTTGTCACCGTTCGCAAGGGTTTTGCCGGCCATGTGGTCGAGCACGTCGTTGCAGCGGTATATTCCATTGTACCAAGCGTTCCAAATATTCGAAAGTATGGTGTTGTTGGATCTCTCCTGGAAATGGTCGATGTCGTACCTGTCCTGTGTGGAGACCGCCATCGCGGTAAGCTCGCACTCGTCGCTTCTGAAGGCCAGTTCGTTGATGAAAAAGCCCATCTGGGTCTTCAGCTTGTCGTAGCAGCAGTAAACGCCCTGGTTGAAATCGTCATCGGTCTTGTAATAGTTGCCTTCTGTCACGGTGTTCGCCGGATACTGCTCGAAGAAACTGTCTCCGCAGGAGGCAAGGCTAAGCGCCGCAAGGCCGATCAACGCTGATTTTATGATATTCTTCATATTCATTACAGATTAAAGTTGATACCCACGCTGAAGGTTCTTGAAAGAGGATAGGAGCAATAGTCCTCGCCCGGGCTGAGGGCATTGGAAGACCTCTTGTTGACCTCAGGGTTATAGCCTGAATAATGAGTCAAGGTGAACAGGTTCGTACCCTGGATGTAAACCCTCATCTTTGAGATGGTTGTGCCGCGGAACCACTTGTCCGGCATCGTGTAGCCGAGGGACAGGTTCTGGAGCCTGAGATATGAGCCGTCCTCAAGATGGAAGGTAGATGTGCAGGAACCGTTGTTGCCAGAAGACTTTCTGGTGGCTCTGTTGAGATTGCCGTAAGGGAATCTGTCCAAGGCCTCCTTCATCATGTTCGAGGATGCCTCCATATTCAAGAGGTAACGTCTTTCAAGGTTCAGGATCTCGTTGCCATAGACTCCCTGGAAGTTGGCGGCAAGGTCAAGTCCCTTCCATCCGAGCTGAACGCCGAATCCGTAGTAGAAGTCAGGCATATAGTTTCCGACGATCACGCGGTCGGAATCCTTGTCGAGCTTGCCGTCACCGTTGGCGTCCACAAAACGGAAGTCACCGACAGTGGTGGTCGGGAAGTGAGGGTACGAGTCGAGTTCCTCCTGATTGTGGAACACACCGTCCTGCACAAGCAGATAGTAGCAACCTACCGGATAGCCGACTTTCGTGATGTAGTTGGCTCCGGAATATGAGGATGCCACGATCAGCGGAGCGTCTTCGTCACCGAGGGACAGCACCTTGTTCCTGTTCAAAGACCAGTTGGCGTTCCAGTCCATCGAGAAGTCACCGAACGACTTGTGGGAGGTAAGCGTGATCTCAACGCCCTTGTTCTGCATCGAACCGATGTTGACGTTCGACTTCGTGAGACCAGACACAGATGACACAGGAATATTAAAGAGCATGTCCGTTGTCTTTGAATAGTAGAAGTCAGCGTTGATGCCGAGAAGTCCGTTCCAGAGGTTCGCGTCGAAACCGATGTTGGTCTGGGTGTTCTTCTCCCAGCCAAGCTCATTGTTCGCGATCTGTGAAGGGTACATCGAAGTCACGATTCCGTTTCCAAGGTCAAAAGTGTTTGAGCCGTAAAGGGCAAGGTAAGCGGAGTTTCCGATCTGCGCGTTACCGGTCTGACCGATGCTGGCGCGCAGCTTGAGGTCATTCAGCCAATTCTTCGTGCTCCTCATGAAATTCTCGTCGCTGATTCGCCATCCGGCCGAAGCTGCCGGGAAATAACCCCATCTTGTGTCCGGAGCGAAACGAGATGAAGCGTCACCTCTGATCGAAGCGGAGAACATGTAGCGTCCCTTGTAGGAATACTGCGCTCTGAAAAGCCAAGAAGCGAACGTGTAGGCGTACTTGTCGTTATAGGTGTCGTCGATCGAGATCGTCTTGCTCTTGGTGGTCCTGATCTTGTCGTCACCCTCGACACCCGTGCCCTTGATGGTGGAAGTCTGGATGGCCTGTTTCTCAGCCTCATAGACAGCCACCGCATTGATGGAGTGCTCGCCGAACTTTCTGTTGAACGAGATCTGGTTGGTGATGTTCCAGTGGAAATAGGACTGGGTGTAGTTGGCCGCCGTAGGAGCCGAAGGCTTGTCGTAGTACTTCAAGTTCTTGAGCGGAATGTAGGACGGACGGTAGTAGTTCCTGATGTAGGAATAGTAGTCACCGCCGACTGTGACTTTATATTCAAGTCCTTTGATGAACTCGTAGGATGCGTGGACGTTGCCCACCAGATTCAGTTTCTCCCTGACATCGTCTATCTCAAGGGCAAGGGCGACAGGGTTAAGGACCTCGTTGGTCTGGGTGTCCCAAGTGTTGAACCTCATGAAACCGTTCATGTCCCAGTTATAGGATCCGTCGGAGTTATAGACAGGGAACACCGGAGGAGCCATCAATGCTGACGCGATCACACCGTCGCTGCCGTACTGGCCGTCTGAATTCACATAATTTGTCTTTGAATATGACGGTGAGAAGCTTACACCATATTTCAGCTTACCTTTCTTGCCGTCAAGGTTGGCCCTGAGCCCATATCTCTCGAAATCAGAACCAATGATCGTTCCCTCACGGTTAAGGTAGTTCACACCGATGTAGTAGTTGTAGGTCTTGGTCCTCGCCGACACGCTGAGAGCGTGCTTGTGCGAAAGCGCCGTGCGGAAGATCTCGTCCTGCCAATCTGTGTTCGTCAAAGTGCCGGTCTTGTCCTGAAGATAGGAAGTGATGAGAGGATCGACATTATGATAGCTCTTCGGACGACCGCTGTACGGATCACCTATGGAGCCGGTAGGAACCTCAAAAAGATAAGCGCCGTCTCTGGCCTCTTTGAATATCTCCGCGAACTCATAGGCATCGAGCATGTCTATCTTCTTGGAGACGTTGGAGACGCTGAACTGCCCGTCGTAGGAGATCACCGGAGTCTCGGAGTTGGCTCCACGCTTTGTTGTGACGAGGATGACACCGCAGGATCCTCTGGATCCGTAGATAGCTGCGGCCGAAGCGTCCTTCAGAACCTCAAGGCTCTCGATGTCATTACCGTCAAGGTTGGCAAAAGCCCTTGAGTCGCAAGGAATTCCGTCGATCACGTACAGAGGATCGTTGCCAGATGTGGCGGACTGGATACCCCTGACCCTGACGGAGACGTTGCCGGAAGGCTGACCGCCCAGATTAAGGACCTGCACACCAGGCATCTTGGCGGCCATCGACTCACGGAAGTCCGTTGTCGGAGTGTTGGCGAAGTCCTCGGCCTTGATGGAAGCGATGGATGTCGTGACATCCCTCTTGTTCTGCGCGCCGTAACCGATGACCACTACATCGTCCAGTTTGATGGCCTCTTCCTCAAGCACGAAATCAGCCTTGGACTGTCCTTCAGCGAGAGTCGTGGAAGCTCCATTGTAGCCAATGATGGACACGTCAAGCGTGGCGTTTCCATCCTTGACCTTGAGCTCGTAGTTTCCGTCAATATCGGTTCCGGTTCCGTTGTTGGTGCCACGCTCGATGACCATGGCTCCGATAACCGGTTGGCCGGACTTGTCCACAACCTTTCCGGAGATGATTTTCGGACCCGCGGCTTGGGAAGCCTTAGGTCTGGCCTCCGGAGCCTTCTTGCTCAAAAGGATCTTCTGATCCTTGAATTCAACCTTGACACCAGGAAGCACTTTCTTGAGAATGGCTTCGATGTCCTCGTTCTTCGCCGTGACCGAGACCTTGCCCGCAAGGTCAATGTCAGTGTCCACGTAGGCGAAAGTGTAGGAACTGCCGGCCTCGATGGCCTTCAGGAGTTCCTTGACTGTCACATCCTTGACATTCACCGTCGCTGTCCTGTTCTGGGCGTACGCGCCGAGCGAAAGCCCGAGGGCGCACAGCACGCAAAGGACGGTTCTGGCGAATGAAGGAAGAATGTTAGATATTCCTTTCATTAATATTAGTGTTTTTGGTTTTGTTATCAATTGTGATTACCTTTCCGTCACGTTCCCAACGCACCGGAAGGAGGGTCGCTACCACATCCAAAATATCCTCGACGGATTCATCTCTAACTGTCAACGACATACGTTTGTCTTTCAGTCCAGGATTGCCACAGGTCATCTTGATCTGGTACTTGTGCGACAGACTTTCGAGGATGTCCCCGAGCCTCACGTTGTCAAAGACGAGTCTGCGCTCGTACCAACGGCAGCAGTCGCCGGCGTTCACCGCCGTGACCTCCGTCCTGCCTTTATCCCAAGAATATTTCTGGTCAGGCTTGAGGATGACGAGTTCCTTGCTCTCAGTGTCGGAGACCTGAACGGAGCCGCCACGGAGTATCACCTCCGCGGAATGGTTGTCGAGATCGCTGAGCACATTGAAGGACGTTCCCAAGACCTTGACCTGCAGGTTATCGTGCATATTCACGATGAACGGGCAATCCTCGTTACGGGTGACATCAAAGTAGCCTTCTCCGTCGATGGTTACTTTTCTCTCCCGCTTGCCGAAGTCCTGGTTATAGGACAGGCGACTGCCTCTGTTGAGCCAGACACTGGTGCCGTCAGGAAGAGTGTAGGAAACCGCATTGTCGGAGGAGGCCATGAGCACGGTCTCTCTTTCGGGAGTTGTGTTCAGTTTCGCCACGGCGATGCCGCCTATGAATATAGCCACGGCAGCGGCGGCTGTCGCACAGTACCTCAATGTTCTTGAGCCGAGAAGTCTGGTCACCCAACCGGTTCTTTTAGCCGTCGGGTCAGTCCCTTCGGCAGGCTCTGGGACCGACCCGGCCGCGGAGTTCAATTCACGTCCGGTCGCCGAGCCTGTCGAAGCGCCGGTCTCCCCCAGCGAAGACATCAGCCTCTCCAGCCCTGCCGTCAAGTCGAAATCAGGAGAATCCGAAGAGACCGAATCCCAATATTCCTCAAGCAAAGCCTTGACCTCCGGTTCCTCTCCATGCGCGGCAAGCCACCCGAGATACCGTTGTTTCAGTTCCTCGGAGACCTCCACACCGCTGAAGAAGAAATCCAGGATGCGTCTGTAGTTTTCACCCCTCATTATTCGCCGGCCTGGGTGAACGTGTATGTACTTGTGTAGGAACCGGCTTTAAGGCGGATTGTCCCGGTACGGGCAGCACCAGTCGTGTTCGGTTGGGTAGTGATGACGGACTCGCTCACACCCTTCGAGCCTTTGGCGGGCTCGATCGTGAACCAGTCCTCACACTCAAGCGACCAGTCACATGTCGCATAGATTGTGATCTGATCTGTACCTCCTCCAACCAGCGTGGCAGGAGTCTTGGCGGCTAACTTGGTCTGGATGACAACAGTGTCGTGCACCTCGGACTCAGTTTGTTTCTGGCATGCGACCCCGCCCATAAGCAGCGGAACCGTCAGAATGAGTTTTGTTATGAGTTTTAGTTTCATAGAGCATAAAAATGTTTTACATAAAGTAAGACACCTTAGATGCCCGATATGCTAAAAACGATTAAGAGTTTTTTATTAGAAAAAGCGTGAAAAAGATTATATTTGTATGATACAAAGCCATGTCAAAAGTCAAAAGAAAGATAAGATGATTCTGGATGAAACGATATTCGAAGGATTGTACTATAAGTACAGTGACAGGCTTTACAACTTCGCGTTCAGGTTCGTGTCGGACGAGCACACCGCCCAGGACATCGTGCACGAAGCCTACGGAACCCTTTGGGAGAAATTCGAAGGCAAGGAAAGCGAAACGTGGCAGGCTCTTTTGTTCCGAATTGTACGCAACAGGTCGATAGACACGCTGCGTCGCCAGTCCTCACTCAGGATCGTCAACTTCACTGATTCTTTCAGAAACATCTGCGACGAAGGCCTCTATCAGATGGATTTCGCGGTCAACGACTCTGACCGGAGAACCATCTACGATGAACTGACGGCGAACATCCACAGCATCATGGAAAAACTTCCCGACAGGTGCCGGGAGGTGTTCATGATGAGCCGGTTCCAGAACATGAAGAACAAGGAGATCGCGGCTGCCCTGCAAATCTCGGAAAAGGCCGTGGAAAAGCACATCCACAAAGCCCTGACTGTATTCAGAAAAGAGTTGGACGACCTCTCCTCCGACAGGAACGCGGCTTTCCAAGGCGACGCAGCTCATTTCTGGCTGCTTTTCCTTCTCACCAGCATGGTGGATTGACTACATACGAACTTCTGACCAGACAATTCCCAAGATATTAAAAGGGTCGACAAAGAAATCACCGGACTCGGAGCGAAGCGACCGAAGGGGTTTCGGGGAATCCTTTCCCCGTGCCCCACTGGGGCTGTCACGTAGTGACTGGGGGTTGAATATATGAAAAGGAGGTGACTTTAGGCCACCTCCCTTTTTTAAATATTATATCATCATCTACCTGTAGCAGATATTGAACTCGGCGAGGTTGCAGAGAGGTACCTTCATGGCTCCGCCCGTTCGTCCTGACGCTGTCACGACAAACTTTACGTACTTAGCCTCAGGCTCGATCTCAGCCGCATGGACGTTACGGTAGGCGCTCACGCCCGTGTAGTCGAAATCACAGACCTTTGTGTAATTCTCTCCGTCCAAAGACACCTCCAGATGCCCGCCTTTAAGGTCGGACGCATAACGGTCCTGACGGCGGTACAGATCAAAGTCGGAGATACGCACCGGGTTCGCAAGCTCATATTCAATAGTATAAGGCAGTTTGGAAGCCACGACATCGGTTGTTTGGTAACCGGACTCCCACCTCGTGTTGATCTTTCCGTCCAATGTCAGCTCAGGTCCGGCTCCGATCTTATAGGTGTTGCAGTTACGGACCTTGATGTCCGATTGGCTGTAATGATGCCTGTTGAACATATTCATCACCGACTCGGACTCACCTTCCACCTTGAAGCCACCTTCCGACTCAACGCTGGCCACAAGGGAATAATACCTCTCCCGAGCCTTGGACTTGTCAATGCGCACAGTGTACACAATCTCGGACACTCTAGGGGTGAAACCTTTCTCCGATGACGATGTCACTGAATATGATCCCTCTGGAAGAAGTGAATATTCAGCCTTTTCCGACGGGGCGTTGAAGGTGAACTTCACACCGTTGTCCCAATTGTTCTCGATGCTTGTGCGGACCTTATATTCAACAGTGACGAACCCGTCGTTGTCCTCAAGGTTGTCAAGATCGGTCTCGGACACGCCTGACTTGTCCAGACTGAACGCCATCATACTCATATCCGGAACGATGACAGTGCTGCCAAGTTCATCGGTCTGAGCGTCATTCACGCCATCGGTAAGGCTTTTCAGTCTCAACGCCACAGCGTAGTTACCCAGATCGGAATAGTCCGCTTCCGTGGAGAGTCTTTTCAAGGCCTCGATGTTGAAATCCACCTTGAACGTGGCCTTCTTGTCCTTCATCTGAAGGTCAGATGATTCCAGAGACCAGCAGTCCGAAGGCAGAGCCTGAAGCGACGTGGAGTTCTCCTCATTGTACTTTTCCAGCACAGTGGCATCCTCGGACAGCCTTACTTGAGGATTCTCGTCATAGTAGCTGCCACAGTAGGTGTTCACCTCGGCCGTGAACGAAGACTGCACATCATAGAATGTCTCCGTCTTCTGGTACCCATTGTTCAGAATGTACACCGAAGGATCGTAAAGATTGTCCTCCAAATGGCTCGGCTCGCAGGCCGCGGCGGACAAAAGCGCGGCGAAGCCTATAAGAATATATTTTCGTTTCATAATCATTCTTTTTAGAAGTCTGTTCTACCATCCGTAGTTCTGGGTCAGTTCCGGAACCCTGTCAAGCTCGGACTGGTTCATCGGAAGGACATAGTATTTCTTGGTGAACACCCTCTCGGACTTGGTGCCGGCCTCTCCGAAAGTGTCGAAGATGGAGGTGCGTTTCCAATATTCACCGGAAATCTTATGGTCGGAAGCCCCGATGTTGCATCCGACGACCTTTCCGTTGTCCTCTTTCTCGGCGATCATCCAGCGGCGGGTGTCGAAGTAACGTTTTCCCTCGAAGCACAGCTCGACCATACGCTCCCTGTGGATGTACTTTCTCTGGAGATCCTTGTCACCGATGATCTCGGAATAGACCTCGTCCTCGCCGGTGCCGATCGCAGGAACTCCGGCCCTGTGGCGGATCATATTCCAGTAAGTGAGGATGTCCGGATTGCCGGGATCATATTCATTGAGGGCCTCGATGTACATCAGCAGCACATCGGCGTACCTGATGATCGGCCACGAAAGGTTACCCCAGCGGCTTGACTTTGTGTCCAGATCAGGGTCGATGAACTTGAGGCAGAGGTAGCCTGTCGGGGTGTAGTTGTTCGATGTGATAGGTCCGGAGTTTCCGTTCCTGTAGAACTGGATGTTGGTCAGTTTGTTCGTGCCCATAATCCAGGTCTGGCCGCTCCAGAACACATTGGCGTAGAACCTCGGCTCGCGGCCTATGTACATATTCATAGTCTCGATCGCATCGTTGGACTTCAGATTCTTAGGGATAGTGGAGAAGAACGGGTTGACGAACTTCTGTGAGCCGGTCTCCGTGTAGCCTGAACGAGGATCAACCTCGATCGTGCCGGCTCCGTTGTCGTAGGATTCGTCCTCCATATTGGAGATCGGGTAATAACCGTTGTCCATCGCGAAAGCGTCCACAAGCTTCTGTGTCAGACCGATTCCGCCGTAGCCGCTTGCGGAGACCGGTGTCTCACCTACCCTCCAGCTGCGGCCGCCGCACTGCACCGTGAATATGTTCTCAGGGGAATTGAGCAGAACCGCCGCGTTATGAATATTCTCAATCGGAGTGGCGTTCTCGTCTTCTACAAGATTGTACATATTCATGTCTATGACGGCCTTGGCGGCATCGGCGGCCTGCCTCCAGCGGTTTTCGTCATATTCAGTGTTGAAAAGTTTCTCTCCGTCCTTGTTCACGATATTGTCATAGATGCCGGTGCCGTTCTGGCCGTTGAAAAGAGGGCTGGCGTTGAACATAAGGAGTCTGGCCTTCATCGCGAGGGACGAGCCTTTGGTGGCGCGCCCGATCTCGTAGGAGCTCCTTGTGTCAGGGAGTTCGGCGGCCGCCTGGTCATATTCATCGCAAAGCCAATCGACTATCGTGCTCCAAGGGGTTCTGTCCACCTTTGACACATCCGGATCGGAATAGTCCACCTGCTTGTCTCCCATCCAGATGACAGGGCCGTTCCATTTGAGCAGTTCCGTGTAGTAGAACGCCCTGAGGAAACGGGCCTCGCCCCTCCACATCACCTTCTCATCATCAGTGAGCTGAGGACAGTCCTGAACTTTGGACATAAAATATGTCGCCTCGCTTATTCCCTGATACAAAAGTCTGTAAACCGCGTGACGGTACCCGGCGTGGGTTGACAGAGGAGAAAGCTGGTTATGATTCAACAAGGCGAAGAAACGCGAGCCGGTGTAGGCGCATGAGGCCTCATCGCTGGCCGTGATGGCGATTCCGGAAGTGGATCCGTACCCCTCAGGAGACCACTCGCTCGGGATATAGGTATAGACATTGACAAGATACTGCAATGTGGTCGTCTTCTTGTCGAATATGTTCTTGGATGTCAGCTGGTCGTCAGGCTGTCTGTCAAGGAAACTGTCACAGCCGCAGACGGCCAGAGCCATCATCAGGATTATAGCTGATATATTCTTCTTCATAGTATTTCTTGATTATTAGAAACCGATGTTCAGGCCGATGTTGGCCACTCTGGTGTTAGGGTAGTTCGACGCTCCCGTCTGAAGGTCCGGATCCCAAAGCTTGAACGGAGCGATGGTGAACAGATTCGTTCCGGACACGAAGACACGCAGCTGGCTCAGGCGCATCTTCTGGATCAACCTCTTAGGGAATGTGTAGCCGAACTCCGCGTTCTTGAGTCTGATGTAGCGGCCGTTGACAAGCCAGAAGTCCGAGGTCTGGTTGTTGTTCGTTGCCTCGGTCGTGGTCAGACGCGGGTATTTAGCGTCGGTGTTGCCTTCTGTCCAGTAGTTCCCGTAAATGTCGGAGAACACGTTGTTCGCCGCCATCTTAGGCTCGGTGAATCCGCGTACCATAGAGGAGTTTATCGAGAAGCTGACGTGGGCGTTGCCCTGGAAGAAAACGGAAACATCGAATCCCTTCCACTGGGCCGACAGGCCGAAACCATAAACGATTTCCGGCACGTCAGTGTATCCGATGGCCTTGACATCCTTGCTGTCGATCACGCCGTCGTTGTTGAGATCCTTGTACTTGATGTCGCCCGGTCGGACCTCGCCGAGAGCGCTCTGGTCAGGAGATGTGGCGATGTCGGCCTCGTCCTTGAACAGTCCGTCGGACACATAGCCGAATGTCTGCCATCTGGCCTGGCCGGTACGGTTCATATACTTCTCGATGTAGTCCGGCTGGTCCTGATCCTCGATGACGTTACGGGCGAAAGTGAAGTTGCCCATCGCCGAGAAATTAACCTGACCGATCTTCTGGTCGTACTGCAATGAGCTGTCCCATCCGGAGTTTCTCATCCGGCCGATGTTGACATACGGCTTCGTGGTGATTCCGACATAATTAGGAATCGAAGACCTCTGGAGGAATATTCCCGAGCGTTTCTCCTTGAACCAGTCCACCTGCAGCTTCAGCTTCTCGAAGAATGTCATCTCGACTCCGACATCCAGCTTGCGGGATTTCTCCCAACCGACATTGTCGTTAGCCCATTCGCCGCGCCTGTAGGACGGGTAGGATGTCACGGTCTCGCCGAAACTCCAGCTTGAGCCGGAGTCGATTGTCTCCAGATAGATGAAACGACGGTTACCGCCGATCTGATCGTTGCCGACGATTCCGTAGGATCCTTTGATCTTCAACAGGCTGATGGCTTCCGCCAGCCGTCCCGTCCAGAATTTCTCGTTGGAGACCAGCCAGCCTCCGGCAACTGACGGGAAGAATCCGAAACGGTGTCCTGGGGAGAAGTTCTCGGAGCCGTTGTAACCGGCGTTGAACTCGGCGAAATACCGGGAATCGTAGTTGTAGGTCGCTCTGAAGGCCACTCCCTGATGCCTGTAAGGCAGGGCCGCGTTGCTGGAGGTGGCGCTGGAGCCGATATAGTTCTTCTGGGACTGTTGGTAGAGAAGGAGACCGGTGACGCTGTGGTTTCCGAACGATCTCGCATAGTTCAGGCTCGCCTCCAGATAGAGGGAACGCCATCCTGTGTTGGAATGAGCGAACTCCAATGTCTGAGAGCCTTGGACAAGTTCAGTCAGATGAAGTTCACCGTTCTCGTCCCTGTAAGCCTGACCATACTGCTCAGGAGTCCTGGTACGGTTCTGGTAAGCGTTGTTCTTGGCATCGAAAGAGCCTTTGACCGTGGCTGTCAGACCGTCGGTCAGCCAGGAGAAATCGTGCGTGAGGGCCACAAGAGACTGCGCCGTGTTGTAGAACGCCTGCTTGTAGCCGGTCTGGGTCAGGAGGGCGTAAGGGTTATAGCCCATGTTGGTTCCTGGGCCAGGATAATGGCCATCCGAATAGACCATAGGAAAGATTACAGACGGAGTCTTCAACGCCGCGGACCAGATCGAGCTGCTGCTCGTGCCGCTCTCGTTCTTCTGCTCGAAAGTCGTGGCGAGATTGACGTTCAGGGACGTGTGGCGCGTGATCTTCACATCAACGTTCGTCCTGAAATTGAAGCGGCGGTAATATATTCCCGTGTTATAATCAGCCGTGGGATCGGTCTGGAAGAGTCCGTTCTCGTTGTAGAAACCTCCAGAGATGTAATATTTCACGGAACTGGTTCCTCCCGAGACATTGACGTTCGCCCTGGTGTTGTTGCTGAGGTTCTTGAATATGCTGTTGACCCAATCAACGTTAGGGTAAAGGTCCGGATCCTCGCCGCTCAGTGTCTTGCGGACTCTCTCCGCGTCGAAATATTCAGTCCCCGAAGCCACATTGTACATCTCCATGTACTGGGTCGCGCTTGCCATCTCCGGCACTTTGACAGGACTGGTCACGCCGTTCTCGAACTTGATGCTGACCTTTGGCTTGCCCTCGTCTCCGCTGCGTGTCGTGATGAGCACAACGCCGTTGGCCCCTCGCACACCATAGACCGCCGTCGCGGCCGCATCCTTGAGGACGGAGAATTCCTTGATGTCCTCGACATCCACAAGGTCAAGCTCACGCTCGACTCCGTCGATCAGGACAAGAGGGTTGGCGTTGGCCCCGAAAGTGCTGATGCCTCGGATCCAGAAAGTCGATCCCGCTCCAGGCTCACCGCTTCTCTGCACGGACACAACTCCGGAAAGCCTTCCGGCGAGGGCGTTGCTGATCTTGGACACAGGAATCTTCACCGCGTCCGGAGCTATCGTGGCGATCGCGCCCACGATACTGGCTTTCTTTTGGTGTCCGTAACCGACAGCCACAGCCTCCTCCAAAGTGTTTCCATCCTGTTCAAGAGCCACGTTGACGACCTGTGAACCTTTCTTGATCTGGACATCCTGGGCAACATAGCCTATGCAAGACACGCTGATGTAGCCGTAATTACCTTTGAATGAAAGGCTGTAACGACCATCCAGATCGGTGGAGACTCCTATCGGGGTGTCCTTGACCCACACGGCCACGCCGACAAGCGGATCTCCGGTCTTCGCGTCCTTGACGGTTCCGCTGACCTCTGTCGATCCGTTGTCAGCGGCCGCTGTCTTGGTTGATGATTTTGACTCGGTTTTGGTGATTGTGATGATTTTCCCTTTCAGCTCATACTTGAAAGGAGGTTTGACTATCTGCCGCAAGACAGTCTGCACGGAAGCCGAATTAAAATCGGCCGTGACAGCCGGAGCATCCCGCAGAATGCCTGTCTCGTAGATGAAAGAATAGCCGGTCTGGCGCTCAAGTTCCTTGATGACACCAGTCAGAGGCTCGTTCTTGAACCGCTTGGTGAATGACTGGGCGGAGATGAACTGCCCGGTCATGACCAACAGCAAGACAAGAAGCGCACTCTTGAAAACAAGTTGTCTTTTCATTTAAAGTGGGTTTTGTTAATGTTATTAGTTTTGATTATCTGATTATTTTTCCGTTATCGCGATGCTGTTGTCATCCTGCCATGTCCATGAGATCGGGACGATGACGGCCAAGGCTCCAAGCACATCATCTATGGATTCCCGGGTGTCGAGTATGACACGGAAAGTCTTGTTCCTGTATTTCACGGGATTATAGCGAACTGGAATTCCGTACAGCGATGTCAATCTGGAGAAGAGCCAGTCAAGTGTGACAGACTCACAGTCCAGCTTGCCGTCAAGCCAAGAAAGGTACTGGCTCACATCACGACGTGACTTGCTCATGGAGCGGTCGATACGGTTGTAGGAAATGACTTCGCCCGGGCTGAGGTAAATGTAGTCCTTACCGGTCTGGAATTGGATCTGTCCAGTGAGGAGAGCCGTCTGGATTCCGTTCTCGCCATTGTAAGCGGAGACATTGAACGAGGTGCCTTTGACTGTGATGCTGGCATCGTCCATCTTGACGATGAATGGTTTGGACGGATTCTTTGAGACATCGAAGAACGCCTCTCCGGACAGTGTCACCTCCCTGTCCTTCTTGTTGAAATCCGAATCGTAGGTCAGCGTCGTCGCCGAGTTCAGCCAGACTTTGGAAGAATCCGGAAGCACGACAAGTTTCGTTTCCAGATAGGCTGTCGAAAAAGAGGAGACAGCATTCTCTTTGTCGTTGAAAAAATTAAGGAGCGACACTCCGATCAGGATAACCGCCGCGGCCGCCGGAATGGAAATCCTCAGCAAAAGACGTTTCCACAGGCGTGCCGTGATTCTGCCTTTAAGTCTGGCAAAGGACATCCTCTGCCCTGCCGTAGGCATCTCGCTGTCGCACCAATCCTTCTCCATATTCCTGAAGTCTTCCATCGAGAGCCGCCCCTCCGAAAGCGCCTTTCTGACGGACATCTCATCCTCGTATGTGGATTTGCCACGGAAATATCGGAGGCATTTCTCTCTGATCTCCGCATCAGAAATCATTCTGTCACCTTCACTCATAATGACTATAATTATTTCATATAATATTTAACGTTTAATTGAACTTTTACCCTACCTTTGTTTTCAAATGAATATTTCAAAGGATGCTTCGCAGCGCGCGGTGCGTATTTCCTTTGCACGCAGTGACTTTTCGGATACCATCATACATATTCCGGAATCATGCAAGGTAGGGTAAATCAGAGTTGCTGCGTTTTATAATGCAGAATATTCAATACTAATAACACAAAAAACAAATTATGAGAAAAATTCCCTTTCTGCTGACAAGCACGCTGGCCATAATGGCAAGTGTCACGGCATCAGCTCAATCAGAGCCATCGGACAAGGTCGAAGTTCCGGATTATTCCGCTTACATTCTTACACCGGAGGCTCCTCACACTCCACGGATCAACGGAGCCAAGGTCTATGGAGCACGCCCAGGCTCGGATTTCCTTTACAAGGTAGCGGCGACCGGTGACAGACCGATGACGTTCTCGGCGGAGAATCTTCCTAAAGGACTGAAAATCAACCCTGAGACAGGAGTGATTACCGGAAAGGTCAAGAAAGCCGGCACTTACAATGTAACTTTGACAGCCTCCAACCACCTCGGCGAGGCCACCAGAGAGTTCAGGATTGTCATCGGAGACAAGATCGCACTGACTCCTCCTATGGGTTGGAACAGCTGGAACTGCTGGGGCAACACTGTCAGCCATGAGAAAGTGATGGCTTCCGCCAAGGCTATTCTTGAAAGCGGACTGGCAGACTACGGATGGTCCTACATCAACATTGATGACGGTTGGCAGGGCCTTCGCGGCGGAAAGGAGAACGCCATCCAGCCGAACCGGAAGTTCCCTGACATGAAAGGTCTTGTGGATTCCCTGCACACCATGGGATTCAAGGTTGGCATCTATTCCGGCCCGTGGGTGGCGACCTACGCAGCGCACATCGGCACACAGTGTGACAACGCCGACGGCACCTACGATTGGGTCAAAAAAGGCATTGTCAACGAGAACTACCGGATGGTCGACCCTACCGGAAAGCTGACACGCGAGCAACTCTGGTACAGCGGGAAATATTCATTCGCCAGACAGGACGCGCGCCAATGGGCCGAATGGGGATTCGACTACCTCAAATATGACTGGAATCCACACGATTGGTACAGCATGAAGGAGATGCACGACGAGCTTGAAAAGTGCGGCAGGGACATCGTTTACAGCCTTTCCAACTCCGCCCTCCTTCCAATGGCCGGTGAATATGTCAAATACGCCAACTGCTGGAGGACAACCGGCGACATCCGCGATAACTGGAAGAGCATCTCCGGCATCGGCTTCGGAAGGAACAGCAGCTGGGCTCCATATTCAGGTCCGGGACATTGGCCGGACGGAGACATGCTGGTCATCGGGAACGTCGGCTGGGGCAGGAAATACCACTACACCAACCTGACACCTGACGAGCAATATACCCATGTCACTCTTTGGGCCATGCAGGCATCCACGCTCCTGATCGGCTGCGACATGGCGGTCGCCGACAAGTTCACGAAGAGCCTCCTGTGCAACAGCGAGGTGATTGACATCAATCAGGATCCGCTCGGCTACGCCGCCACAAAGATCTACGGCAACAATTCCTATGCGACCTATTTCAAGCCACTTGAGGACGGTTCCCTGGCGATCGCGATGTTCAATCTCAGCGAGACCGTCCAGACAATCGGATTCAAGCCAAGGGCCATCGGCGTGGTCGGAGACAGAATCCTCGTCCGTGATGTCTGGAGACAGAAAGATGTCGCCGAGATGACAAACGACAAAGAGCGTTTTGACACGGAGGTGCCTCCTCACGGAGTAGTCCTTGTCAGAGTGTTCCCTGGTTTCAGCAAAGAGAGGCCTATAGGCAGCAGGAGGTAACTCCGTGGCGGCCATGTGCCTGACATTCAAACAAAAAGCATAACGTCCTGATGCGGAAAACCACATCAGGACGTTTCTTTAATATATTCTTTTACAAGATGTTGAGCGCCACGCTATTTCTTCAGACCGGAATTGAGGAAGGCTATGAAGCCATCTACAGAAAGATTGTAGCCACGGACAGGGGCAAGCTGGTTGCCATCCGCATCCAGAAGAGCGTAGTTAGGCTGGGCATTGACACCGAAACGGGTACGGGCAATGTAGGAATTGACACGGCCGATTTCTTTCAATGTCTTGCCTTCCGGAGTGGTCAGCCATTCGGTCTCGTCGAGTTTGGTCTTGTCATCCACATAAAGAGCCACAAGGACATATTCATTTCTGAGAATATCCAGGACTCTCGGGTCGCTCCAGACGCGCTGTTCCATCTCCCGGCAGTTGACGCAGCCGTGGCCGGTGATGTCAACGAAGACAGGTTTGTTCAGGGCCTTTGCGGCGGCAAGTCCTTCCTCCAGAGTAAAGTAACCGGTAAGTCCAAGCGGCATCTTGAGGTCATACTTCTGGCCGTAGGTGGAGGCTCCGGTCGCTGAAGCGGCCACTGAGCTTGTCGAAGCGCCGGCTTTCCCAGTCGCATCGACAGACTCAGCGACCGATCCGTACATCATTCCGGATGCTGGTCCCGTCGAAGTGACCATGCCGGCTGGTGTGTCAGCATAGTTGTAAACCACGAAATCCTGCGTCTCCATAGGAGGAAGGTAACCTGACAGAGCCTTCAGCGGCGCCCCCCACATTCCTGGAATCATATAGACCACGAACGTGAACACCGCTATCGCAAGGCCGAGCCTTGGAACCGAGACATGCTCCACCGGATCGTCATTCTTGAAGCGCAGTTTGCCCAAGAGGTAGAACCCGAGAAGCGAGAATGTCACAATCCATATTCCTAGATAGACCTCCCTGTCAAGCAATCCCCAGTGGTAGGTCTGGTCGGCGACGCTGAGGAACTTGAAGCCGAGAGCCACCTCGATGAATCCCAGCACGACCTTGACGCTGTTGAGCCATGAGCCGGACTTGCCTTTCATCTTCTTCAGCAGCGACGGGAACATGGCCAGAATCGTGAACGGGAGGGCGAATGCGACAGAGAAGGCCAGCATCGTGACCATCGGGGTCCAGAACTCACCCTGAGTGGACTTGATGAGTACGGTGCCGACAATAGGGCCAGTGCAGGAGAATGAGACCAACACAAGGGTCAAGGCCATGAAGAATATTCCTCCAATTCCTTTGCCACTGGATTTCGCGTCACTTTTGTTGGCGAGGCTTGACGGCAACTCGATCTCAAACGCTCCGAAGAAGGAAGCCGCGAAAATCATGAACACGATGAAGAATATCAGGTTCGGCAACCAATGCGTCGCAAGCCAGTTGAATATGTCGGCGGTGACCGTGTTGCCCCCGATGAGCCATGTCAGACCGATGATCACACTGATCGGGACAGTGTACAGCAGCACGATGAAGAGACCGTAGATGAAAGCCTTGAAGCGGCCTTCCGCCGCGGTGGTGGACTGTTTCATGAAGAACGACACGGTCATCGGCACCATAGGAAAGACACATGGTGTCATCAGCATGGCGAATCCCCAAAGGATAGCCTCTATGATGAGAGCCCAGAGCGAACCTTCGTCCTTGCTTTCATCATTGGAGACAATATGCGAGGATGACGCTTCGTCATCTGTGACGCAACCGGTTGCCTCAGAGCGGTTGTCTGAAGACAAGGTTGTTCGCAAGGTGGATTCGTCCGAAGTTGTCTCTGCCGCCACAGGCACAGCAGCCGACTCAAGCGGCATGGAGAACTCCCAAGACTCCGGAGCGGCGCAGAACTGATTGTTGCATCCGCTCCACGAGACCTCTCCCGTGACCGTCGCCTCATCTCCGGACAATTTGACCCTTTGGGTCAGTTTCACAGAATCAAAGAAGACTTTCTCCCCTTGAAAATCAGACGGTTTGGTGACTTGAACAAGAGCGCCATCCAATGAATATCCCTGCGAAGGGACGAACTCAATGACAATCGGATTGTACTCATGGTCAATCGTGTAGATGTGCCAGCCATCCTCAATGTTAGCCTTGAAAGTCAGTTCAAAGACTTTGTCAGAGACCTGCTTGCTTGAGACAGACCACTTGGCGGTAGCCTCAGGCGCTTGTGCGAAAGAGGCCACGCCCCCGAGAAGGAGCGCAGCCACCAACGCCATAGCTTTCTTGAAAGTATGTGTCATAGCGTCAAAACATTTGCCGTGATTCCGTAGATTATTTCGCATAGGCGACAGAACGGGTCTCCCTGATCACAGTGATCTTGACCTGTCCAGGATAAGTCATCTCCTCCTGAATCTTCTGTGCGATGTCCGCGGAAAGTCTTCCGGCCTGATCATCGCTGACCTCATCAGCACCGACAATGACGCGAAGCTCGCGGCCGGCCTGAATGGCGTAACTCTTCGTGACACCAGGATAGGCAGCGGCAAGATCCTCCATTCCCTTGAGTCTCTTGATGTATGACTCGATCACCTCGCGGCGCGCTCCAGGACGGGCTCCGGAAATTGCGTCACCGATCATCACTATAGGAGAGATGATGGATGTCATCTCAATCTCTTCATGGTGGGCGCCGATGGCGTTGCAAATCTCAGGTTTCTCCTTGTACTGCTCGGCCAGCTTCATTCCAAGCAAAGCGTGCGGAAGCTCCGGCTCATCCTCGGAAACCTTTCCTATGTCATGCAGGAGACCTGCTCTCTTGGCGAGTTTCGGATTCAATCCCAGTTCGGCTGCCATGATCGCGCAGATGTTGGCTACCTCACGGGAGTGTTGAAGCAGGTTCTGACCGTATGAAGAACGGTATTTCATTCGTCCGATCAACTTCACGAGTTCGATGTTCAGTCCGTGGATTCCGAGATCGATGCAGGTTCTCTTACCAGTTTCAAGAATCTCGTCCTCCAGCTGCTTCTGGACCTTCGTGACCACTTCCTCAATACGGGCCGGGTGGATTCTTCCATCGACGACAAGCTGGTGCAGAGCGAGTCTGGCGACTTCCCTGCGGACAGGATCGAACGCCGAAAGAAGAATCGCGTCAGGGGTGTCATCAACCACGATCTCCACTCCCGTAGCGGCCTCAAGGGCACGGATGTTACGTCCCTCACGTCCGATGATCCTTCCCTTGATCTCGTCATTCTCGATCGGGAATGTAGTCACGGCGTTCTCGATGGCAGTCTCGGTGGCGGTTCTCTGGATTGTGTTTATCACTATCCTTTTAGCCTCCTTGGAAGCGTTCAGACGGGCCTCGTCCATTGTGTCGTTGATGTAAGCCTGAGCCTCGGTCCTTGCCTCGGCCTTCATGTTCTCCATAAGGACATTCTTGGCATCCTGGGCGCTCATTCCGGCGATCGTCTCAAGCTGTTTGTTCGCCTGAGCGCTGAGCCTGTCATATTCCTCTGTCTTTCTGGCAAGAGCCTCCTGCTGCGCCTGAAAACTCGCCTTGGCGTTGTCGGCGTCACGCATCTTCCTCTGGAGTTCAGAATTCTGCTGGTTCAGCGAGTTCTCCTTCTGCTTGATGCGGTTCTCGGCATCCTTCAACTGACTGTTTTTCTCGTTGATGTACTGCTCGTGCTCGCTCTTGAGCTGAAGGAACTTCTCCTTGGCCTGATGAATCTTGTCTTTCTTGATCCCCTCAGCCTCAATCTCGGCCTTGGCTATGATCTCGTTCTTCTGTCCTTTCAGAACTATCCTCTGAATGACAATGTAAGCCGCCAGCGCGATTACCGCGCCGATCAGGCCTCCTATAAAAAATTGCAACATAATATCTTAAATATTTAAGTGTTCTACTATCAAAGCTCTGGTCTTCCCTGCAAAAAGCGACTTCCGAAAATCCCGGCTCCGGCATAACCGACTGGATAAATAAAAAATGACCGGAAGTCTCCAATAACGGAAACAGACCGATCATTGAATATAAAAAAGCCGTTAGTCGCTTGTCAGAAATCTTAATGAATAAGATTTGAGATCCGCACCGGTTCAGAGATCCACCGTCGCGTCAAAGCGCGATCCCCGAAGGTAACCTTGGCCTGTCATTGCCGGCTCGAGTAAACTCGGTTCCGAAGAACTTGTTGATTTGAGCACGTGGGACTAACGGCCGTCTTTTTCCATATTCCTAATGTAGGACTCAACATCCTCCTGAAGTTTCTTCGCCTCTGCATCGGCATCAGCGAGTCTCTTCTGGTAGGCCAGTCTGCCGACAGCCTCATTCAGAGCGACAAAGGAAAGTTTGTCGGAAAGGGTCTTGTTCGGGTATTTCGCGTCATAGGCCGTCAATTTCTGGTTGATGGCATCCGCCGCAAGCCTCATCATACGCTCCATCTCAGGAGAGGAGGCCACGAGGGGATATTCATTACCCGCGATCTTTATCTTGATGTTCTGTCCCATTCCTAATTCTCAAGCAAGGTGATGCATTTGTCGATCTCCTTGATAAGTCTCTCTATCTTTTCCTTGGCGGCGGTACTGTCTCCGCCCACTCCGAACGCTTCGGACAGATGGAGGTTGTTCACCTGTTGTTCCAAATCCTCAATCCGTTTCCTGCAGGACTCATTGTCAGCCTCTCTCTGTTCAAGCTCAGCCTGAAGCCTTATACGCTCAGACCTTTCCGCCTCGTACAGCGCGATCAACTTTTCGATATCTGTCTTTATACCTTCAAGCATTTCAAAAGGCTTGTTTTTACCTGCCTGACCGCAAATTTAGTAAAATATCTTCATTTGCACAATAACTTCAATTGGCGTTCCTCTGTTAAAAATTAAGGAATATCCCACCCCGTGCGCCAGCTCCGCTCCTTCACTCACGGCACCTGCCCCAAAGCACCGCCAGTGCGTCAAAACCACCACTTAACGCACAACCCAACCTCAAAGCATCACCTGTGCGCCAGATCTACCTTGTCACGCACGAGAGAACAGCGGCCTGTCTATTTGTTAAACTAAAGTAAATATTTTAATTTTGCGACAATATGATATAACAGTACTACCATGACAATAACAGTGGAAAACAGGGAAATACCGGTGCTGCTCCTGACGGGATACCTCGGAAGCGGCAAGACAACTCTGGTCAACAGAATACTCTCCAACAAGAAGGGCATCAAGTTCGCGGTCATCGTGAACGACATCGGCGAGGTGAACATCGACGCGGACCTCATCCAGAAAGGCGGCGTTGTCGGCACCACAGACGACAGCCTTGTCCCTCTCCAGAACGGATGCATCTGCTGCACCCTCAAAATGGACCTTGTCGCCCAACTGAACGACCTGTGCCGAACCGCTCGCTTCGACTACATCGTCATCGAGGCGAGTGGAATATGTGAGCCTGCCCCTATCGCGCAGACAATCTGCTCATTCCCTAAGCTCATTCCTGAATATGCCCAATCGAATATTCCTAAACTCGATTGCATCGTGACCGTGGTGGACGCTCTGAGGATGCAGAGCGAATTCGCATGCGGGGACGATCTCAAGAAGGATAATCTGGAGGAAGACGACCTTGAGAACCTTGTGATCCAGCAGATTGAGTTCTGCAACATCGTGCTTCTGAACAAGGCCTCCGAGGTGAAACCTGAGGAACTCGGCAGGGTTCGCGAAATCGTGAAGGCTCTGAATCCGAAGGTGACCATATTCGAATGCGACTACGGCGACATCGATCTTGACAAACTCCTGAACACCAAAATGTTCGACTTCGACAAGACCGCCACTTCCGCCGCCTGGATCAATGCCATAGAGGGCGAGGGCAACGAGCCGGAGCACGATGATGATGACCACGACGAGGATCATGACGAACATGGGCATCACCACCACGAGGAAGACCATCATGACGGACACGGTCACGAGCACCATCTTCACGATCATGAGGGAGGTGAGGTTGAGGAATATAACATCGGCACCTTTGTCTATTATCGCCGCCAGCCTCTGGACATCAACAAGTTCGACTGGCTTGTATCCAAGAAATGGCCGAAGAACGTCATCCGCGCCAAAGGCCTGTGCTACTTCGCCGACGAGAAGGACAAGTGCTATCTCTTCGAGCAGTCCGGGGTTCAGAAATCCATCAAGGACGCAGGCCTTTGGTTCGCCACGATGCCGGAGGATCAGCTTCAGGAGATGATGCGCCGGGACAAGAATCTGCGCAAGGATTGGGATCCGGTCTATGGCGACCGCATGATCAAGATTGTCTTCATCGGGCAGAACCTTGACCGCTCGGCTATCTCTGAACTGATGGATTCTTGTTTGGTGGAACAAGGTTAGGGCGAACGCGAAAAAAAGGAAAAACCAGAATTTTGCACGTTACCAAAATTCTGGTTTTTATTTTTTCGCTCACGCCTGTACTTTCTACCTAAACAACTATCACCACTTATTATCCAAGATCACTGCTCTTTGTTATCTGATGCTAAATTCCAATACTTACATATTTAACGTGAGTTCGATGAATCATAACTAAAAGAGGGATAATTGAATAAGACCATTCT
>CAVKML010000030.1:0-11762 GCA_963657715.1 uncultured bacterium
TATATGTCGCTTGCGATGTAGCCGAGCGGATGGCCGACGTGCAGACCGGCTCCGGACGGATAAGGGAACATGTCCAGAACATAGAACTTCGGCTTGGAAGGATCCTCCTTCGTCTTGAAAGTGCCGTTCTCGGCCCAGTAGGCCTGCCACTTTTTCTCAATTTTCCTGAAATCGTAGTCCATTTTATTACTGAATTTATTAATTATCATGCTTTTTCAGTCCGAAACTGCCTTTCTTCTCAAGCCTGAACTCCACGTACAGCGACATTCTGGACTTAACTTTCTTGCCCATCAACCATCCCGGCTTCCAGTCAGGTGACGCGCTGATGATCCGCACAGCCTCCTCGTCAAGAAGCGGATCAACACCTTTAAGAACCTTGACATCACGGACTTTGCCCTTCTCATCGATCACGAAATCCACAAGCACACGTCCCTGGATTCCGTTCTTCACCGCCTCCTTAGGATATTTCATGTAGGTATATACCCATTTCTCAAGGAATACCCTCGGGTCGCGGCTGCCGAGGAACGACGGCCTGTAGTCGCAATCATAGTAAGGAACCACGGCATCCTTGCCTTTGTTCGCGCTTGTCAGGCCGGAAAGGTCGGAAGGATTGAATATCGGCTTAGGGCCGTTGATCAAAGCCACGGAATAATTATAGACATATTCAAGTTCCCTCTCCATCGTGTCGTAGTCGATGATCGACTGCGTATCGCGCTCTGTGCCATATTCAGGGTAATGGCCTGTGGTAAAGAGTATTGAAGGAATTTCTTTATCGTAGAATGCTCTGTGGTCGGAAGGATAAGGCTCCTGCGCCGTGAGGGTCGGAAGGATTGGCTGGAGCTGGCCTGCCATGGCTTTGACGATCTCGTTCATGTCGGCGTTGGAGGAGGTGTAGGCGTAGAATCCGTCACCGCCGGTACCAACCATGTCCAGATTGATCATCGCGTCGATGTCCGCCACATCCGAGAACGCCCTGTTCAGGAAATACCATGATCCTGCGTAGGTCTGCCTTGAGGAGCCGAAAGCCACGAACAGCACAGAGCGGCCAAGCAGAGGGCTGTTAGTCCGGAGCATCCGGGCCAGCTCAAGCATCATCGCAAGTCCTGAGGCGTTGCCGTTGGCTCCGTAATATGTCCTCTCGACGGTGCGCCCGTCTATCGTCATCGTGTCCGTGCCGAGGTTGTCCATCCTCGCACCAATCACTATGTATTTATTTCTCAGAGCCTTGTCGCCGCCCTGAATGAAAGCGATGACATTTCGCGAGGTCAGAGTGTCACCACTTTCCTGACGGATGCCGAACACATCACCGTCCTTTCCGGACAGCACGTCAACCCCATATTTCTTGAATATTTCCGTGACATATTCAGCGGTCATCCTCTCTCCTTCGGAACCGGCTTTGCGTCCCTCCATCACCGCCGCCGAGATGGTCGATACGTGATCCTTGAACGCGCGGACGGTCTCGCTGTCGTCCAGATCGGCATAGGAGACCCCGTTTCTGAACTGGGCTTCCGCAGGTATTATTCCGATAAAAATGGCGCAGATGGCCGAAATGATCGTGATTTTGCCTTTCATCATTATTTCCTTTCTAAAATCCACGCGCCCTTAGGGCAAAAATCCTGCCTTTGCAACTCTTCGAGCGACTTCTTGGCCTGCGCCTCATCATCCGTCGGGCAAACTCCCACCGCCGTGCTGTTCCTGAAGGTGAGGAGTTCACCCTTGTAGCCCTTTTCCGCGATCTCCTCGATATACCGCTCGGCATTTTCTTTGCTGGAGAACGAACCTAGAATTATGCAGAAACGGTAACGATGGTTGGCAAGACGTACAGAATCGGCTGCGGCAAGCGAGTCAGCAACGACTTTGCGTGCCTTTGCGAGCGAGTCCTCACGGATCCGCAGAGCTTCCTCTTCCTGACGGATGGCCTCGGCCTTAGCCTCAATCCACTCAGAGTCAGGGCGTCCGGCAAGCCTCCGGAAGAAATCACAACCCGACACCGAGGCGGCGACGAGGATGATTATCGTTATTGTCAGAAACGCATTTTTCATAACTTACAAAGTTAGTCAAAATTCCACCCTATCCAAAAATATAAAAAATAAGTATATTTGTAAACTGTATAACAACTTAGATAGCAACGAAATCTTATGGCAAGAGAAATCAAGTTTTCCCTCGTTTACAGGGACATGTGGCAATCATCCGGCAAGTACGTTCCCCGCGTGGACCAGCTTGTGGAGGTCGCCCCGGCCATCATTGATATGGGCTGTTTCGACCGTGTCGAGACCAACGGCGGAGCATTCGAGCAAGTGAACCTTCTTTTCGGCGAGAACCCTAACGTCGCCGTCCGTCGCTGGACCGCCCCGTTCCACAAGGCCGGAATCCAGACGCACATGCTGGAGAGAGGCCTCAACGCCCTCAGAATGAACCCGGTTCCAGCCGATGTCAGAGAACTGATGTTCAAAGTGAAGAAAAAGCAAGGCACCGACATTTCCCGCTCGTTCTGCGGCCTGAACGACCACAGGAACCTGCGCCGCTCCGTCGAGTTCGCCAAGAAAGGCGGAATGATCTCGCAGGTAGCCCTTTCCATCACCAACTCCCCTGTCCACACCGTTGAATATTACATGGGCATCGTTGACAAGGTCGTTGAATATGGAGCCGACGAGATCTGCCTCAAGGACATGGCGGGAATCGGCCGTCCGACCTTCCTCGGCCAGCTCACACGCGACATCAAGAAGAAATACCCTCACATTCTGGTGCAGTACCACGGACATTCAGGCCCAGGTTTCGCCCCGGCGTCAATGCTGGAGGTAGCCCGCGCCGGAGCCGACTATATCGACGTTGCAGTCGAGCCGCTCTCATGGGGCAAGGTTCATCCTGACGTGATCACCATCAGGGAGATGCTGAAGGCCGACGGATTCCTTGTCAAGGATCTGAATATGGACGCTTACATGGAAGTGCGCCGCCTGACCCAAAAATTCATAGATGATTTCCTCGGCTACTGGATCAACCCTTCCAACGCCAAGATGAGCTCGTTGCTTGTGGGCTGCGGCCTTCCGGGCGGAATGATGGGTTCGATGATGGCCGACCTAAAGGGTTTCCAAGGCGCGATCAACGCCGCCGAAAGGGCTCACGGCCGTCCAGAGATCAGCCTCGACACACTGATGGTCAAATTATTCCAGGAGGTTGAATATGTCTGGCCGCGTCTCGGTTACCCTCCACTCGTGACTCCGTTCAGCCAGTACACCAAGAACACGGCGCTGATGAACCTGTTGAACCTCCTGAACGACAAGCCTCGCTGGACCACAATCGACAAGGACACATGGAATATGATCCTCGGCAAAATGGGCCGTCTTCCTGGCGAACTCGCTCCGGAGATCGTGGATCTCGCCAAACAGAAAGGTCTTGAGTTCTACACCGGAGACCCTCAGGAGATGTACCCGGACGAGCTGCCTAAGTTCCGCCAGATGATGAAGGAAGAGGGCTGGGACGAAGGTCAGGACGAGGAGGAGCTCTTCGAGTTCGCGATGCACGAGCGCCAGTACAGAGACTACAAGAGCGGTGTCGCCAAACAGCGTTTCAACGCCGAGCTGGCCGATCTCAAGGCCAAGGCGAACGCCCCGATTGAGGTTGTGCGCCCGATTGTCGAGATGCCTAAGTTCGATGTCGATGAATATGCCAAGCGTTATCCTCACGCCGTTCCTGTCCAGTCGCCGGCCAAAGGTCAGCTTCTCTGGCAGGTCGATGTGGAGGACGATTCCGCCGCTCCGATAGCCGGGACTGAGGTCAAGGCCGGCAAGGGCATCGGATTCGTGCAGACATATTACGGAATGGAGGAGCTGGTCCCTGCCGTTGACGGCCGCATCGTGGCCACTCTCGGCAAGCAGGGTGACAAGGTCGCCAAGGGTGAGATCGTCGCCTTCATCGAGGGTTTCGCCGACTCCGCCAAGTAATGAATATTCAAAAGACTTTGAAAACTGTTCCTCCGGTCACTGAACCCATGGAAGTGTCCGGAGGAATTTTAGATACTTCAATGATCTTTAAGCAGGTCTCCCCGGCCGCTGAGCCCGTTGAAGCGACTTATTGTAACGACTCCGCTGCTTCGGATGCTTCGAAGGTTAGTGAGCTTTGTCGAACCACCAGCTCAGCGACCGAAAAGGGTGGTTCAGTTATAAGAAAAGCAGCGACATCGCCCGAAGTCTTTGAGACTCACGAATTGTTCCCTGACAAGAATCCTATCCCCATTGAGCGGCATCCTTTCGAGCCGTTCCTGCCGGTTAACGCCAAAGTGTTGATGCTAGGCAGTTTTCCGCCCCAGCCAAAGCGTTGGAGCATAGAGTTCTACTATCCTAATTTCATCAACGATATGTGGCGGATCATTGGTCTGATTTTCTTCGGAGGCAAGAACCGTTTCATTGACGTTGCCGCCAAGAAATTCAAACTGGATGACATCGTGGATTTCTGCACAGAGACCGGCATAGCAATGTACGACACCGCCACCGCTGTCCGTCGCCTGAAAGACAACGCTTCCGACAAGTTCCTGGAGGTCGTCACCCCGACAGACATTCCGGCCCTGCTAAGGGAAATTCCTCACTGCCAAGCCATTGTCACCACCGGCGAGAAAGCAACCGCCACCCTCTGCCAAACCTTCGGAACCACCGCCCCATCAACCGGAGAATATTCCGAATTCCATTTCGAAGGCCGTCCGATGCGCCTATACCGCATGCCTTCCTCATCCCGCGCCTACCCCCTCTCCCTCGAAAAGAAAGCCGCCGCCTACCACCGCCTCTTCTCTGACCTCGGGATGGTTTAGTCTCCCCGACTCCTTTCAGCGACACTTTCGGCCAGTTTCGTCACCCAAGAACTCTGCCTGTCTCCATCCGATAACATTTTAGTCCATTTTCGTCGCTCAATGACTCCGTCTGTCTCTCAAACAACATTTACGCCCAATGCCGCAGTGACGCTCCATTCGACAACATTAAAGGGATTTATTGTCGTTCAATCCCGCCTGAAGGCTACATCAAACGACATTTCATGCCACATTTGATTCTTTGCGTCCCTTATTATTTTTATATCCAAAAGACCTGTGTTTGATTAACATATTATTGAGCGACAGGTATATAATTACTCTTCGGTACGATTAAAGAGAAGGGTGACGAGGTCATCGACGGTGACACCACGGAAATAGGTGGCCACGGGCTGGGACTCAAGGAAGGACCGGACTTCGGACCGGTCATAGCGGAGACCGATCATCTTGGCTGACAACTCGTCGGCCGGGGTGTCGAAGAGGAAGTCTCCTGTGAAATCAAGACGGGTGATAAGGCCGTGATCCACACGGAGATTGGCTTCGACGGTGCCGCAAGTGAGTTTGGCCTTGCAACGGAAATCGGCTTCATGGGAATGGCCGTAAATGAAATCCCAAGTGGAGAATTTCTCGTCGGCCTGCTTGCGGACCTCGGCGATCTGCTCGGCAGAGAGGGGCATCTGACCGTCTCCGGCGGAAAGGATTTGATGAAGTTTGGCCTGAAGCTCGTCCAGAGACTTGAACTGAGGAAGGTACTCCTTCAGGTTCGCCACACGGCTCTTGACCGAGGATATTCCTTTAGCCTGCATCTTTGAGGTCGGGGTGTCAAGAACCTTGACAAGAGTGTCAAGATCAACGTCATACATCAGTGTGCCGTGGATGATTTCCTGATTGTGGGAGACGCGGCGGGCATAGCCGGAGACCTTTCTTCCTTCCACGAATATGTCGTTGCGGCCTGTCAGCTCGGCGGGTACGCCAAGGCTGCGCAGAGCGTCAACCATCGGCTGCGGAGACGGATTCTTGCCAATGATCGTGTAGTTCATGTTCTGAAGATCGTGATAGACGGCTCCGCCACCGGTGACCCGTCGGGCCAGCGTGATGCCGTGCGAGTTGAGATAGTCCAGGTTCACCTCGCTGTAGGCGTTCTGGTTCAAGCCGATGATCACGGCAGGACGGTTCCTCCAAAGGAAGAAGTACGGTTCCTCGGACGGGATGTTCTCAAGGCAATATTCATCGAAAGCAAGGTTGAAATACGGATCGGTGGAGTTATTTATCAGATACTTCATATTCTATTACGGGTAGGAAATATTTCTTGATCTCAGGGTAATTCGGGAGGTGGGTTCCGGGGTAGTAACGCGACCGTCCGGGATAATAAGCCTCAAACTCGTCCTTGCAGTTCACCATCTCGTCACGGTCGGCGAACATTCCGGTGGTCAGAGCGATCTCATCGGCATCAATCCCGTCAAATTCAACGGTTTCCAAACGGGCATATTCATCGCACAATGCGTCGGTGACGGTGAACGTCAAGGCTCCGTCGCGGCGCGAGGAGAGATACTCACGCTCCCCTTTCATCGTGCGGAGGAGGCGGGAAATGTGGAAGTCGGGGTTGACGAGGATTTTTCGGTGGCCACGGAGTTTCTGCGCCCAGAATCCGCCGAGGGAAAGGCCCACGATGAGGTCTGGACGCTCGTCCCGGCATATTCCTTCAAGAAGGCTCAGGGCCTCGTGCGGGTCGATGGGGACATCAGGAGCGATGACCTCGCTGCCCTTCAGAAGAATCCGCAGGGAGGAGGCCATCTTGTAGGCTCCGGAAGAGGCAAGTCCGTGGATGAAAAGGACTTTCATCGGCAACTCGACAGGTCAGTCCTTGTGGCTCTCGAGAATCAGGTCGCCGAGTTCCTTGAGGTCGCGGACGATGAAGTCGGCCGGATAATGCTCTGGATGAGGGTTGGTCCGCGCGTCCTCGGCCACCTTCAAGGCCGTCTCAAGAGTCGTCTCTCCGGAAAGCACGAGCACGCTGACGGCACCGGCGTTGTGTCCCATCGCGATGTCAGTGTAAATCCGGTCGCCGACCATCGCGATCTCATCTGCCTGCAGGCCGTTGCGGTCGCGGATGCCGTCGAGCATCGTAGGATCCGGTTTGCCCATCACCTTGTCAGGCCTTCTGCCAGAAGCCGCCTCAATGCACTTCTGCAGCGAACCACAGTCCACCAGAATGGTCCTCGCATCGGTCGGGCAGACCCAATCCGGGTTCGTCGCCATGTACGGAATGCCCTGCTTCGCCCACCAGGTCGCGCGGCAAAGGCGTGAATATACCAGCGTGGTGTCAAAGGCCACAATCAGCATGTCCGGAACGTCATCAGGATCATCGGCGCATGAGACGAACCCGGCCTTCTCGAACTGGCCAATCATACTCGGCGTTCCCAACATAAAGAGTTTCTTCACGTTAGGGAAATTCTTCTTGATGTAGTCAATCGTTGCGATCGGGGTCGTGTACATATTCCCTTCATCAGCGGGAATCCCCATTCCAGCAAGTTTCTTGAGGTAATCCTCAACCGACTTGGTCGGATTGTTCGTCAGAAATGAATATCCCACCCCGTTCCTTTTCATAGTGTCGAGCACCTCGACGGTGAAAGGGAAGATGTTGTTCTCCATGTAGATGGTGCCGTCCATGTCCAAGGCCAGATGCTTGATCCGGCGGAGCTTGGCTTTCTGCTCTGCTGTGAGAGACTTGTTATAATTTTCTGTCATATTCATTTAATATTATACTTCGATGCTTTGTCCCTTCGACAGGCTCAGGGAGCGAACATATTCATAATTTACAAAAATAGCAATTTCTTCATTAAGATTGTTGTTTTTTGTATCTTTGCATCCCCCGTTTTTAAAACGCTAAAAGAATGGATCAATCAATCAAGAAAAAGTACAACTACTGGCAGTGGAGAACCCTCATCATCCTGATGATCGGTTACGCCCTTTTCTATTTCGTAAGAAAGAACTTCAGCATTACGATGCCTGCCCTTGAGGCAGAATTGGGAATCAGCAAGGTAAAGCTCGGTCTGTTCCTGACGCTTCACGGAATCATCTACGGCCTCTCAAGGTTCATCAACGGCTTCATCGCCGACCGCGTCAGCCGCAAGAAGATGATGGCCACGGGACTTTTCCTCTCCGCGCTCGTGAATATATTCATAGGTCTCAGCCCTGAGATGAACGGCCTGTTCAACTTCATGGACGGCGAGGGCAAGGCCACGATGGGGATGGTCGCCTTTATAGGAAGTCTCTGGCTGATCAACGGCTACACCCAAGGAATGGGATTCCCTCCATGCGGAAGCCTTATGGCTCACTGGATCAAGCCTTCCGAGCTTGCCACCAAGCAGGCCATCTGGAACAGTTCGCACTCAATCGGAGCCAGCCTTGTGGCGTTCCTCTGCGGAACATTCATCCTGAACCATTTCTCCTATTCGGCCTGGCAGTGGTGCTTCTTCGTGCCGGCGCTTCTGGCCATAGCAGGAGCCGTGCTTGTTCTCTTCGGACTCAAGGACACCCCGGCCTCAGTAGGCCTACCTGATCCAGAAGAGATTGATGACAACGCCCCTGTCAAGGAAGTCGTCACCGAGCCTAAGGAGTTCACCGATTTCGCCTACAAGAGATTTGTCAAGGAGATGGTGTTCAAGAACCCTATCGTCTGGATTCTCGCCACATCCAACTTCTTCATCTACATCATCCGCTTCACCATCCTGGACTGGGGCGCAACCTTCCTCACGCAGGACAGAGGCCTCAGCATTCAGACCGCTTCGACAGTAGTGGGCATCACCGAAGTGCTCGGCATCGTCGGGACCCTTCTAGCCGGCTGGGCCACAGACAAGTTCTTCGGCAGCAAGGCCCACAGAACATGCCTCATCGGTCTCGCCAGCGCGACAGCCTGCTTCATCCTCTTCTGGCTCACCCCTAAGGAGATGGGAGGCCTGTCAGTGGCCCTGATCATAATGGCCAGCTTCTTCATCTACATGCCTCAGGCTCTTATAGGAATATGCCTGTCCAACCAGGCCACCAAGCGTGTCGCCTCCTCCGCCAACGGAATGGCCGGTATCCTCGGCTACGCCAGCACCGCAATCTCAGGTCTCCTGTTCGGAGCCCTTGCCGACAAGTTCGGCTGGAACTCAGTCTTCGAGGTCGCCATCGCCCTCGGCATCGTCGGCGTGATCCTCTTCGCCATCATCTGGAAAGCCCCTGCCGACGGCTACGCCAAAGCCGACAAGCTCTTAGAGCAAGTCAAGGCCGACTACGAAGCACAGCGCAAGTAGCGTTGCCTTTTCAATGAATATGACAACGACTGACCGTTTCCGGTCAGTCGTTTTTGTTTTACCCCGAAATCCGGAAAAAGATTCTTTAATATGCAATACGCCAAAAGTATCGCCATATCTAGCGGAATGTGGGTGAAATTTACAAGATTCCGCTGGCGATAGGCATATTTATATTATATCAGCCGCGGAAACCACATTTAGTGCTTATGATATAAGAAACAGAAATTTCTGTTTCTTATCCAAAAGAAAAGTGTCATAAGAAAATATCGTTCTATGTTTTTCTGTTTTTGAATTTCGCTTTAGTGGAATTTGTCTATTATTGCAGCTCAAACCACAAAAGAGCTGAGCTATGGAACTGTCAAAGAATGAACTGTCAACACCTGCGGGACAGAAAAACGAAATAATACTCTACCAGCCGGATGATCTGGTCAGGCTGGAGGTACGGCTGGAAGGAGAGACTGTGTGGCTGACACAGGAGCAGATAGCTTATCTGTTTGGGACTAAACGACCGGCTATCACCAAGCATTTGAACAATATTTACAAGAGCGGAGAATTGGACAAGAATAGCACATGTTCCATTTTGGAACATATGGCCAACGATGGCCGACAACGCTATACAACCCAGTACTATAACCTCGATGCGATTCTTTCGGTCGGGTATCGAGTCAACAGCAAAAATGCCACATTGTTCAGAAAGTGGGCAAGCCAAGTATTAAAGGAATATCTATTGAAAGGTCATTCCATCAACCAACGCCTGAGCGACATAGAGATGCGTTTTGACAACAAATTGATGCGGCACGAGCAACGGTTGGATAAGATAGATCAAAAAATAGACTTCTTTGTGCGGACATCACTGCCACCAGTCGAGGGAATATTCTTTGACGGACAAATATTTGACGCCTACGCCTTCGTGTCAGACTTGATCAGATCAGCACACAAAGACATCATCCTGATAGACAACTATGTGGACGAGTCCGTGCTGCTCCTTCTGGACAAAAGACAGGAAAACATAACGGCAACAATCTATACGGGACAAATCTCCAAACAACTGCAATTGGACATTCAGCGTCACAACGCCCAATATCCACCGATAGATGTCCACACTTGTAACAATGTGCACGACCGATTTCTAATCATAGATAATGTAGTGTACCACATCGGAGCCTCCTTGAAGGATTTAAGCAAAAAACTCTTCGCTTTCTCAAAAATGACCATACCCGCCCAAATTTTACTGCAAAGAATCACATAGTCGCTTGAATATGCCAATATGTTGCAGTTGATGGCAACAAAACTTGATATCTATATCAAGGCAATTGCAATAGTTACCAATATTTAGTAACCTTGTAAAAAAAAGACAACGGATATGAAAACTACATCAGTAGCTCTCGGAAACTATTTCGAAGACTTTATCAAGGCCCAGATCGCTCAAGGACGGTACAACAATGCCAGCGAGGTCATACGGGCAGGGCTTCGCTTGTTGGAAGATGATGAAAATCAACTTATGGCTCTGAAGTCAGCGATCAACGAAGGACTGGACAGCGGCGTGGCTGAAGGATTTGACCCACAGACTCATCTGAAATCTCTCAAGGCGGAACACTCAAAATGGCTAAGAAGCTGGAATATTCCCGAAAAGCCGTAGAGGACTTGACCTCGATATGGCGATACACGGTAAAGACCTGATCGGAAAAGCAGGCTGATGAATATTACAACAAGTTAATATCAGCCTGCAACCTCCTGTTATCCAAGTCCGTTGTAATGTCAAAAAAGTATGATGAAATTATGCCTGATCTGTATGGACTCCATTGTGGGCATCTCATAATCTTCCATACGGTCCATCCGCAAGGCAACATCCTGATTGTCCGCATCCTGCACGAAAGAATGGACATCAAACGGCATTTTCCACAAGCAGAATAATTCTTGGCTGTGGCGAACTAAACTTGATCTTTGGCGAATCATACACCTATGAATTCGCAAACCAAGGCCACTGCAAATGCCTGTGGCGGCACATAAACCCGCCCTGAGTACGATGTGAAGCCTGTGGGGATGCCACCTATGGTTTCCGGCGGCATAGTCGGCATACGACCGTACCTCACACTGGTGTAAAAGCATGACCGTATGCCACCATTTTGCAAAATGGCAATACATACGTCATTTGAAAAGGAAACCTTGTTCAGGCAGTGGGCATCGCCCTCTCACAGGTGTGAAAATTTCCGCATACCCGGAGTACCATCAGTCTGATAACCATCAGTTTACAGTCACAAATGTGCGGACTCCAATGGGCACCGACGCAATGTGAAAGAATAGTCAACCCGTATAATACCAAAACATATTTACAGAAATTGTATCGGCAATGGTCAGATGAATCTTATGGCGCAAGTTCTAACAGATATTCCTGAATTTGGAGGAGTTGTCAGAGTCCTTTCATTGCCTTTGAGGCCCCCTTGGGCAACGAAAATGGCATAAAACGTCGCCGAACGACTCCATTTGGCCCCCTTCGACAACGAAAAAGGCCCAAAGTGTCGCTAACGCCACAGCAATGGGCAAGTATTGAAGTGGAAGACTTGTCTTTTTGAATATTACCCTTTTTATAAATTGTGTTTTACAAATTTATAAAGCATATTTTACAAAATCGTGAATTGTGATATAATCGGTTAACAATCAAGTAGTTC
>CAVKML010000030.1:11800-35932 GCA_963657715.1 uncultured bacterium
GTTCCAAAACTTATAAACAATCGGACGGAGCGATGTCCTAAGACGAGATAATAAAAAGGCCACTTGACAGCGGAAAAATCAAATGACTGATTTTGGTAACGTGCAAAATCAGCCATTTGTCTTTTTTCCGCTGTCATCAGACACGTTTGCCTGTAGCTTAACTATCACACGATAATAGCGACATAAAACAGGATAACTTGTCCCGGGCGCTCGACAAGCTCGGTGACCAACCACAGTCAAAAAGAGGGATACCGGTCATAACAGCAGCCCTAAAAGAATATCCCCTTCCCGCAATTTTTGTAACGTGAAAAATTCGGGAAGGGGATATTCTTTTGCGGGCCACACCCTATGAGGAGTATTACTTGCTCAGCTCGGTGGCGTGGGAGAGGAGATATTCCTCGGCTTCGAGGTTCCAGAGGCCGTTATGAGCTTTGCAGAGGCAGTCGAGTTCGGCATAGACTGGATTGGTCCGGCCTTTTTCACCGAAGTCGGCGATGGCGGTCAGCGGCATCTCCACGTGGGTGTAAATCAACTTCTTGCCGCCTTTGATTGACGGGAGGTTCAGCGTGGTCTCAGGGACTACGTTGACGCCTCCGATGTGGGTCACGAGACCGGCCGGATCGAGGCCTTCGCTCATCATCTTGAGGGCTTCCTTCATGTCCTCGGTGTTGCCACCGCTGGTGCCAACCACATGTGTTGAGGCGTAGTGGACATTGTAGAAGTTGAACGGAGCCTTGAAATCGGAGCGGCCTGGGCCAGAGAAGAAATTCAGGCAGCCATCGTGGCCAAGGATGTCGTCACCCTGTTCCACGACAGCAGGAACCGGAGCCATCACGACGACCTCGTCGTAGCCGGTTCCACCGGAAATTTCACGAAGAGTCTCCACAGGATTTTCGACAGCGCCGGTATTCACATAACGCAGATCGATTCCTCGGGACGCGGCGAACTCCTTGGTATAGAGTGTCGCGGCACGGTCAAGGCGCGCTTGGTCAATGTCCGTCACCACAAAGAGGGACGGCCTTCTGTCCTCACGTCGAAGCACATAGTTGATCATCGCAAGTCCCATCGGACCGACACCGGCCAGAAGAGCCATCTTGCCGCCGTCCTTGATCTCCATCTGGTGAACATACGAACCCGGACGCGTGTGATAGCAGGCGTGCATCGCGCCGATCACACAGGCCAGAGGCTCACTCAATGACGCTGGATAGAATCCCGGGCCATTGTAATGCAGAAGGCAACCCATCTCCATAACTTCGGACGGGATGAGAATATAGGTCGCGTCACCGCCGACGTAGCGATAGGAATATCCAGGGGCGGACAGCAGTCCGGCAGGGCCATCCTCATAGTTGAGGGCTGGCTGAATGGAGAACTTGTCCCCCGGCTTGAACTGATCCTTCCACTTGGCGCCGACATCGATGATCTCTCCGGCGAACTCGTGGCCGATGATTGTGGGGTTATCGGCGATGTCACCCGGAACTCTCTTGTGGTCAGGACCTTGATGGGAAGACTTGTAGGAGGACATGCAGAGGCTGTCGCTGACAACCTTCGCAAGGATCTCATCATCCTTCATCTCGGGGAGTTCGAACTCCTCAAGACGAAGATCTTCCTTACCATATAAACGAACAGCTTTAGTATACATAGCGAATATTCATTACCTTGAATAACCATTATACGGCTGCGAGGCTCAATACTTTCCCTTCACGTTACCCTACACCTAAATCCCCTTCCTCGGGAAGGGGACTTGCCCTCGCCATAAATGGCTCAAAAGCGGTTACACACCCTTCTTCGCGCGGATAACCTGCTCGGCCGTGGTCTGGTTGCTGACCGGAACATAGTCCTTCAGAGGGACAATTTTCTCGTTGATGGCATCCAGGAACCAGGACGGCTGAGGGAAGAACGCCTCCTCAAGCTCGTGGCAAGGGGTGATCCAGTTACGTGAGCCGAGCACTACCGGAGCGGCGTCGAGGTCATCGAATGCCATCTCGGTGATGTTGGAGGCAATGTCGTTGAGGTAAGAGCCACGGGCGCAGCCGTCACCGGCGATGACGATGCGGCCGGTCTTCTTCACAGACTCAAGCACCTTCTCGTAGTTGAACGGCACGAGGGAGCGGGCATCGATGACCTCAGCCTCCATTCCATACTTCTCCTTCAAGATGTCAGCGGCCTCAAGGGCGCGGTACAAAGTGGCGCCGATGGTCAGGAAAGTGATGTCCTTACCAGACCTCTTGACATCAGGCTCACCGATCGGAATCTCATAATATTCCTCAGGCACACCACCCTCATGGAACATCTCTCCCTTGTCGTAAATCCTCTGGCTTTCAAAGAATATGACAGGGTCAGTACCCTGAAGAGCGGCGTTCATCAAACCCTTCGCGTCGTACGGAGTGACAGGGAAGCAAACCTTGAGTCCAGGAATATGGCAGCACAACGAAGTCCAGTCCTGCGAGTGCTGCGCACCATACTTCGAACCGACAGACACACGAACCACAACAGGCATCTTCAGGATGTTGCCGGACATGGCCTGCCACTTAGGCAGCTGATTGAATATCTCGTCTCCACAGCAGCCGAGGAAGTCGCAGTACATGATCTCAGGGATCACACGGCCTCCGCACATAGCGTAACCGATCGCTGTTCCGATGATCGCGGCCTCAGCGATCGGAGAGTTAAACAGACGATGGTAAGGCAGAGCCTCGGTCAGTCCTCTGTAAACAGCGAAAGCGCCGCCCCACTCACGGTTCTCCTCACCGTAAGCGACCAGAGAGGCATCCTTGTAGAATCGGTCGGCCACAGCCTCGAATATTCCGTCCCTGATGTTGTAGGTCTTCATCTTGCTGGCAGGCTTGCCGTCCTTGTCGAGGTAGAACCTGGACTTGCCGGCTATCTGCTTCACGCGTGGATTCTCCTCCAGAGGCATATTCACGTCAGGTTTCGCGTCGCTGAGGGAGTCGATGCTCTGGTTGGAGAACATCATGTCACCCAGGAGCTCGCTCTCCTTCACGAGATCCATTCTCGGCGAGAGTTCGGTGTCGATGGCGAGCTTGTAGCAATCGAATATGTTGGCGTCCACCTCCTTGCGGATCATGTCAAGGGTAGCCTGATCAGCCACACCTGCCTCTTTCAGCTTCTCGCCGAACGCGAAAATGCAGTCTTCCTTCTCCCAAGCCTCGATCTCCTCCTTCGTGCGGTAAGAAGACTGGTCGCTCGGAGAGTGTCCGCTGTAACGGTAAGTGACAACGTCCAGAAGCGCAGGGCCTTTCTTCTCAAGCAGATAGGCCTTCTTGCGGTTGAAAGCGTCGATGACAGCGAGAGGATTGTAACCATCCACCCTTTCAGCGTCCATGGCATCAGCCTTGAATCCGGCACCGAGACGTGCAGGGAACACGTAACCCATCGTCTCGCCCTTTGTCTGGCCACCCATCGCGTACTGGTTGTCCATCACGTTGAAGAGAACAGGAAGTCCACCCTTCATGTCGCCTTCCCAGAGAGTGTTGAACTGATCCATCGATGCGAATGTCATACCCTCAAGGACAGGTCCGCGGGCCATGGCACCGTCACCGAGGTTAGCCACGACTATGCCCTTCTTGCGGTTGACTTTCTTGTAGAGAGCCGCACCCACGGCGATCGAGCCGGAACCGCCAACGATGGCGTTGTTCGGGTATATTCCGAAAGGTGTGAAGAACGTGTGCATCGATCCGCCGAGGCCCTTGTTGAAGCCGGTCGTGCGGGCGAATATCTCGGCCATCGCTCCATAGAGCAGGAAGCGGATTCCGAGTTCCTTTGTGTCATTTCCTTCGTAAGCCTTCTTGGCCACGTTCAAAGTGGTGCCGTCCCAGAACTCCTCCATCACCTTCTTCAGTTCCTCATCAGGGAGAATCTGGATGGAACGCAGACCCTTGGCTAGAATCTCACCATGTGAACGGTGTGAGCCGAAGATGAAGTCATCCGTGTCAAGGCAGTAGGCCATACCGACAGCGGCGGCCTCCTGACCGGCCGAAAGGTGGGCAGGTCCAGGATTATTGTAAGCGACTCCGTTGTAGCCACCCGTGGTCTTGACCAAATTGAGCATGGTCTCGAACTCGCGGATATAGGACATGTCGCGGTAGATGCGGAGCAGATCCTCCTTTGTGAAGTTGCCTTCCTGAAGCTCTTCCTTGACGGTCTTGCTGTACGTCATCACAGGAATCTTCGGAAGCTCAAGCTCGTGATCCTGAGGACGAAGGGTCTCGTTAGGATCAATGTAAAGTGCTTTTGGCATATTAGTATATTCGTAATTATTAATTATTATCGTGATTCTTTGGCAATGGTCTCTTTACCGGCATTATTTCAGCGCGAACGCTGTCTCCTTGATAATCTCGGAAACAGTCGGGTGCGGGAACACAACCTCTTTGAGCTGCTCAAGGGTCATCTCAGACTCGATGGCGATGCAAGCGCTGTGGATGATCTCGGAGCAAGGGTTGCCGAGCATGTGCACGCCAAGCACCTCGTGGTACTTCTTGCCTACGATGATCTTGCATATTCCCTCGCCACCCTCATTCTCGGCAACGAAGCGGCCGGCGTAGGCCATAGGAAGCTTGACGACTGAATATTCCTTCCCGGAAGCCTTGGCCTGCTCTTCGGTGAGTCCGACTCCGGCGACCTCAGGGTTGGTGTAGACGATTCCAGGGATGGCGTCATAGCGCATGTGGTCTTCCTTTCCAAGAATATTGTTGACCGCGACCTCGCCCTCTCTGCTCGCGGTGTGGGCCAGCATCGAGAAGCCGGTGACATCTCCGGCCGCGTAAACTCCCGGGATATTCGTGCGCATCTTGCTGTCCACCTTGATTCCGCAAGGCTTTCCGCCACGGTTCAGAAGCATTTCCACGCCGAGGTTCTCAAGGCCGAAGCCACTGATGTTGGCGCGGCGGCCCACAGAGACGAGGATCTTGTCTCCGCTGACTCTCTGGGTGTTGCCCTCAGGGTCCTCATAGACAACGGTGTTGCCCTCGATTCCGGTGACCTTGCACTTGAGGCAGAAGTTCACGCCACGCTTCGCGTAGATCTTCTGGAGCATGGCGCTGATCTCATCGTCAAGAGGTCCAAGAATCTTCGGAAGCATCTCGACCACAGTAACTTTCGTGCCGAGAGTGCTGTAGAAGGCGGCGAATTCCATCCCGATGACACCGCCGCCGATGACAACGAGTTCGGCCGGGCGCTCATTGAGCGCAAGGATCTCGCGGTTGGTGACAATCACGTCACCGGCCTCCTTCAAGCCAGGGAACGGAGGCACGACGGCCTCTGAACCTGTGCAGATGAGGATGTTGCGGGCCGCGTAGGTCTGGTCGGCGGCGGTGATCTTGATGCCTTCCGCGTCACGGCCCTGGATCATGGCCTCGGCGGCCACAACCTCGACATTGTTGGACTTCATCGCCAGTTTCACTCCTCCGACAAGTTTTTTCACAACCTTGTTCTTGCGGGCCACGATCTTCGAATAGTCGAATGTAGGCTCCTTGACATAGACACCGTAGTGATCTCCGGTGAGGGCATAGTTATAGACCTTCGCGCTGTAAAGAAGCGTCTTGGTCGGGATGCAACCCTCGTTGAGGCAGACTCCGCCAAGGGATTTCCTTTCAAACAGAACAACCTTCAGGCCGGCGGCACCGGCTCTTTCAGCGGCCACGTAACCTCCTGGGCCGCCACCTATTACCGCTAAATCGTACATATTCGTAAATATTTAAAATTCAACTTCAAGATTTTCGATCTCAACAGCCACCTGCTTGAGGAAACGGGTAGCCTCTCCACCGTCAAGCGCCCTGTGGTCGTAGGTCAGGGACAGGCCGAGATAAGGGACAAAGGCATAGACTCCGGCACCCAGATCCTTCGGACGAGGGACGATCGTGCCCACACCGAGAATCGCGCTCTGAGGCACGTTGATGACAGGTGTGAACCACTCCACTCCGAAACCACCGAGGTTGGAGACCGTGAAGGAAGCGCCTTCGGCGGAAAGCAGGTCGGGATTGATGGATCCCTTCTTGCAGTCCTCGGCCACCTTCTTCAGAGCCTTGCTCAATTCTATGATATTCAAGTCCTCGGCACGCTTGACGCAAGGAACCATCAGTCCGCGTTCGGTGTCCACGGCACAGCCAAGGTTGACGACATTGAATATCCTCATGGCATCTCCGAGACAGTGCGAGTTGACCTTCGGGAATTTCTTCAGAGCCTTGATGACAGCGAAGCAGACGAGGTCGTTGATCGTGATGTTGGTGTCGATCCTTCCTTCCTCAAGGGCTTTCTTCGCCTTCTTTCGGAGAGCCTGGACACGGCGGGCGTCGGCTCCGAGCATGTGTGTGAGCTGGGCCGTGTTCTGGAGGGAGTTGTACATCGACTTGGCGATGAGCTTACGCATATTGGACATCTTCTCGACCTTGAACTCCTCGCCTTCACCGGAAAGATTCTCGGTGTGGGTAGGTTTCCAGACCTTAAGGTCGCTTCCCTTGACCATTCCTCCGATTCCGGAGCCGGCGGCCGGAGCATGAAGGCCGCCGTCAGCCATCATTGCCTTTGCAAGACCGGACTTAGGCGCGCCATGGGCGGCGATAACGTCACGCTCGATTATACGGCCGTGAGGGCCAGTGCCGGCAACCTGGGTGGTATCGACACCTTTCTCGGCAGCCAACTTGCGAGCCCTAGGAGAGACGGGAGCGTTGGTTACGACATTGCCGTGAGCCTCTGCGGAATCGGCCGCTGAGCTTGCCGAAGCGCCCGGTGTAGCTGAGACAGTCACATCGACAGGCCCAGTGACCGATGAAGCCGATTCCGTGGCCTGAGCGGCAGGAGCACCGGCCCCCGAAGGAGCATATTCAGAGAAAGATTCACCCGGTTCGCCGATGACCATCACATTGGTCAGGCAAGGGATCTCGTCGTTATCGTTGAAGAAACAGGCCAGAACAGTGCCGGCAACCTTCGCCTCCTCGTCAAATGAAGCCTTGTCGGTCTCATAACTGAAAAGTACATCCCCGACAGCGACCTTGTCTCCCACCTTTTTCTTGAATTCTGTGACAATGCAACTTTCTACGGATTGCCCTTGTTTGGGCATGATAACTACGTGTGCCATTAATTATGATGATTATTAATTTTCTTCGCAGGAAGCCGTTCCCGTTTAGAAACAAAAACAACTTCTCATACACACAAAGTTAAAATTTCTTCCTGACATAAAAAAGGATTATATTTGCACACCATTTGCGAATTAGCATATTTCAAATTCAAAATATCAAATAGAAAATGCAGTCAACAGAAGATCTGAAAAAGATTGCCTCCCAAGTAAGGAGAGACATCATCAGGATGGTCGTGAAGGCCAACTCCGGACACCCGGGCGGATCCATGAGCAGCACTGACTTCATGACAGCCCTGTACTTCAATGTCATGGATCACAATCCTGCCACATGGACGCGCGAAGGCAAGGATCAGGACATGTTCATCCTTTCGGCCGGCCATCTGACCCCTATGTATTATTCAATCCTGTCCAGGGCCGGATATTTCCCGACCTCGGAACTCGGCTCGTTCCGTAAGTTCGGCAGCCGTCTTCAGGGTCACCCTTCAATAAGGAAAGGACTCCCGGGTGTAGCGCAGGCGGCAGGTTCACTCGGCCAGGGACTTTCTGTTGCGGCAGGAGCGGCTCTTGCCAAGAAGTCCGACAACGACCCTCACCATGTTTTCGTTCTCTGCGGAGACGGCGAGACCGAGGAGGGACAGATCTGGGAGGCAGCGATGTTCGCCGCCCACCACAAGGCCGACAATCTGATCGCGATGACCGACTGGAACGGACAGCAGATCGACGGCACCACAGAGGATGTTGCCGGTCTTGGAGACCTTGAGGGCAAATGGAAAGCTTTCGGATGGGAAGTCATCATCGCCGACGGACACGACATGGACAAAATCCTTGAGGCGTTCGCTCAGGCAAAGGCAGGGAACGGAAACGGCAAGCCAAAGATGATCCTGTTCAAGACAGAGATGGGCCACGGAGTCGATTTCATGGCCGGCACCCACAAATGGCATGGCAGCGTACCTTCCGAGGAGCAGTGCCAGAACGCATTGAGCCAGCTTGAGGAAACATTGGGAGACTTTTAATTTAGGAATATCATGAAAAAATATACTGACAGAGGGAAGAAGGACACCCGCAGCGGTTTTGGAGCCGGCCTTCTCGAAGCTGGAAAGGCTGACTCAAGAGTCGTGGCTTTGACCGCCGACCTCAAGGGATCACTTAAGATGGACGCATTTGCGGCCGAGTTCCCGGAGAGATATTACGAATGTGGAATCGCCGAGTCAAACATGATCGGCGTGGCCTCGGGAATGGCCCTTGCGGGCAAGGTTCCGTTCGCGGGATCGTTCGCGGAGTTCGTCACAGGACGTGTTTACGACCAGATCAGAATGGAAGTCTGCTACGGAAAGACAAACGTGAAGATCGCTTCCTCACACGCCGGGATCACTCTTGGCGAGGACGGAGCCACACACCAGACAATGGAGGACATCGCTCTAATGCGCGCGCTTCCGGACATGGTAGTGGTCAACCCTTGTGACTGGACCCAGACCAAGAACGCGACAATCGCGGCGGCCAAATACGATGGTCCTGTCTATCTGCGTTTCGGAAGGCCGAAAGTGGCTGACTTCACCCCTGACGAGCCGTTCGAGATTGGAAAGGCCTACGTACTGAACGAAGGCAAGGATGTCACCATCTTCGCCACAGGCCACATGGTATGGGAGGCCCTTCAGGCCGCCGAGGCTCTTGAGGCCGAGGGAATCTGCGCCGAGGTCATCGACATCGCGACCATCAAGCCTCTCGACACCAAGGTGGTCATCGCATCAGCCATCAAGACCGGAGCTGTCGTTGTCGCCGAGGAACACAACATGGCCGGAGGTCTTGGCGAACTGATCGCCGGAGTGCTCGCCGCCACATCTCCGAAGCCTATTGAATATGTCAACGGACGCGACGAGTTCGGCCAGAGCGGGACACCGTCCGAGCTTCTTGCCGCCTACGGAATGGACGCGGCCCACATCGTCGAGGCCGCCAGGAAAGTTCTGGAAAGGAAGTAGGCGGGCGCTTCGACAGGCTCAGCGACCGACACATGCGGTCACTGAGCCTGCCGAAGTGACAAGGATAGCCTATAAAAAACAGAAATTCCGATAAAAAACAGAAAAAGTTAAGGGACATTTATGTTTCTTAACTTTTTTTCTGTTTACTATGCCTATATTGCCAGCCTTGGACACGCAGGTTCAAAGGATAAGCCGGAGACATTCCCGGAATATTCCTGAACGCCTGCGGCAAATGACGGCAAACTATGAAACTCAAAGAACTCTGCGTGGATGAAAGGCCACGGGAAAAGATGCTCGCCAAAGGAGCAGGCGCGATGAGCAACGCCGAATTGCTCGCCATTCTGATCGGCTCCGGAACCCAGAAAGAGAATGTTCTGGAAGTCGCCAACAAACTTCTGGCCGAAGGCAAAGGCAAACTATCGGCGATAGCGGACATGGACGCCGGACGGATGAAAGAGATAGGAGGGATCGGCAGTGTCCGCTACACCGCGATCGCCGCCGCTTTCGAACTCGGGAAAAGATGCTGCCTTGAGGATCCCGGGATAGAGAAGGTCCCGCTGACAGATGCCGAAATCGTGTACAGGATGATGCTTCCACGCCTCAAGGGTTTGGGACACGAAGAATTCTGGATAATCCTCCTGAACAGAGCCAACTATATCATCCACAAAGAAATGATAAGTCTTGGAGGCATATCCTCCACGGTGGTCGATTCGAAACTGGTGGTCAGAATGGCACTGGACAAGCGGGCAAGCGGCCTGATCATGGTACACAACCACCCCTCCGGCAACCCGCATCCCGGCCATAATGACTTGACAGAGACCGAGCGCATGAAAAAGGCCGCCAACACCTTCGACATCGCCCTCCTTGACCACATCATCATCTGCGATGACTGCTACTTCAGTTTCGCCGACGATAGGGTGACAATGGCGGAGAGAAAAAATTTGCAGGAATAGAAATAAATCCCTACTTTTGGTTTTCGAAAATCAATTTCGAAAACCAATGAAAGTCATCAATCTTGGCGAGACCGATTCGGTCCTCAACAACATCGTTGCGCAGATGCGTGACAAAACCGTTCAGAAAGACAGCCTCCGTTTCCGTTACAACCTTGAAAGGTTGGGTCACATTTTTGCCTACGAGATCAGCAAGGTGCTGGATTACAGCCCGAAGGATGTCATCACTCCACTTGCCACGGCGAGGGTACGCACCTGCGACGCAAAGATTGTGGTTTCCACCATCCTACGTGCCGGACTGCCCCTTCACAAGGGGGTTCTTGACGTTTTTGACAATGCCGAGAACGCGTTCATAGCCGCCTTCAGGAAATATGACAAAGGTGATGAGTTCCACATCAACGTGGAGTACTGCACCTGCCCTGATCTGACAGGGAAGACTCTCATCATCGCGGACACGATGCTCGCCACAGGCTCATCCATAGAGATCGCCTACCGCAAGCTCATTCACGAAGGCGGAGAGCCGGCCCACACGCACTTTGTCTGCCCTATCGCCAGCATCTACGCCATCGAATTCCTTCAGAAGCATCTTCCGGAAAACACTACTCTTTGGACAGCCGCTGTCGATGAGGAACTGACCAGTCACTCCTACATCGTCCCTGGCCTGGGAGATGCCGGTGACCTCGCCTTCGGCGCGAAGTTGTAAAGCACGGAAAGCGTCAAATACAAGAAGATTCCACTACCATTCACCCGGATAGGGCGCGCGAAGCGCGTAGGTAGTGGAATCTTCTTGTGCTTGACGCGTCTTGGCCGAATATCACAATTCCTTGCGAAGCCGGGCCTTAGGGATGTCAAGCTGATCACGATACTTGGCGATCGTGCGACGCGCCACCTTATAGCCACGCTTGTTCATCTCGGCCACCAACTGATCGTCTGTCAAAGGCTTACGTTTATTTTCCGCCTCCACACACTCACGCAACGCCTTTTTCAGCTCACGCGTGGAAACCTCCTCTCCATCCTGATTCTCAAGTCCCTCGGAAAAGAAATATTTCAGAGGATAAATTCCGAAATGCGTCTCGATGTACTTGCTGTTCACGACCCTGGAGATCGTCGAGATGTCAAAACCTGTACGCTCTGCTATATCCTTCAGAACCATAGGCTTAAGATTCGACTCATCCCCATCCATGAAATAGTCATGCTGGTACTCTATGATGGCTTTCATAGTACTCTCCAACGTGTTGTACCGCTGCTTGAGCGCCTCCACGAACCATTTTGCCGAATCCAGTTTCTGCTTAACGAACGTGGCCGCCTCCTTCTTCTGCCTGTCCGAAGAGCCTTGAGCTTCCGCAAGCAGCTCAGCATACTTGCGGTTTACGCGGATCTCAGGAATATTAAAACGAGGCATCGACAATTTAAGCTCTCCATCCACAATGTCCAGCACGAAATCAGGTACAATCTGCTGAGCCTGATCATTGTACGAGTCGTCAATCTGACCTCCGGGAGCGGGGTTCAGCTTGACGATCTTCGCCATGATGGCCTTCATCTCATCCTCTCCAAGCCCAAGTTTCGACATGATCTTTTGAAAATGTCTGTTGGAGAACTCCGTGAAATAATCCCTCAGGATGTTTTCCGCAGTCTGCACGACCTTTGTCTGCTTCTGAGCCTTCAATTGCAAGAGCAGACATTCACGCAGGTCTCTGGCACCGACCCCAGCCGGCTCGAACTCCTGAATCACCTTCAACATATTCAGGACCTCCTCCGAAGTGGATTCGATGTTCGCCCTGAAAGCGAGGTCATCAACTATGCTGTCTATGTCCCTGCGAAGGTAGCCATCGCTGTCCAGACTACCGATGATGAACGCAGCGACATCATGATCATGCTTCGACAGGTTGCGGTAACCGAGCTGCTCCATCAGGCTTTGCGTGAAACTCTCTTTAACAGAGAAAGTGTTATACTGCGGACGCTCGTCCTTGCCATAATTGTTCACATGAAGCTTATAGGCAGGAATCGGATCGTTCTCGTCAATCTCGTCGATGGAGATGTCCTTTGGCTCATCATTATCCTCGTTCTTTTCCGGAGACGGAGAATCGTCAAGCACCGGATTGTCCTCCAGTTCAGACTTGACCTTCTGCTCCAGTTCCTGAATCGGCAGCTCAATGAGTTTGATCGTCTGAATCTGGAGTGGTGAAAGTTTCTGAGTCTGTTTGAGTTCTAGTCCTTGCTTGAGCATAACTTATTCCTGATTAACGGTCTCGACTGTGTAGGAATGGAACCGGTCAACCACAGGATAACCGATAGTCTCCTTTACGATGAACGCGGTAGGGAAAGCCCCCTTGACCTGCTGAAGAAGCTGCATGGCCTCGGACTTGGTGCGGAAATCCCCGACTGTGACCCTGAAGAATGGATTTGAATATGTCCGATAGGCCGAAACACCGGGGAACATCCCTTTGAAACGCGCCAAAGCCGCCTCGGAATCATTCCTCGAAGTCTGCTTGTTGTCATTGAATATCCTGACTCTGAAGCCCGTCGATGTCCTTGACGGATTGGCGGCCACATGGGCCTCGAAAGCGTTCAGAATACTCTGCGACTGACGCACGGTCACCCTTGAGTCCTTCCCGCCATAACCTGAAAGCAGATTGAATATATTCTTTCCCACCAATGTGGAGTCCATCGCGGCGCTCTGTCTATAGATGACGGAATCACGCCTCTCCGGCGAGCCTTGGGCAAAGGTCAGCGATGCCGAGGCGAGAAAAAGCGACATGATCGTCAGAATTTTACGAACAGGAATATTCATAAATCTATTCAGCCATTTTATTAAGGTCTATATTCTTGAATTTCAGAGTCGTGCCTGCGCCGCTCTTGAGTTTGACGGTCGCCGTCACGTCCGTCGTGAACCCCTCCAGACTGCCCTTTTTCACAATCTGCATCAGTTTCATCAGGCTCACACCATCGTTCAGGGTCGCCGAGCATGGCAGATCATAGACCTTCGAGCATTTCTTTTCAACGCTGATCGTGTCCGCTGTGTAGGTCGCGAAATCTTCTCCGTTGTACTTAACGGTCCCGCTGACATCCATCACCTTGAACGCGAACGTCGGGTTGTCGATTCCCACAGCAAGCACCGCGTCGATCGAGCGAAGCCCTTTCAATGAATATGACTCCAGACCGCACGAGGTCACCTTTATGTCCTTGACCTTAGACAGCCCTGAGCATCCGGCAAGGATGACACACGCCAACAAAGCGATAATAATGCCCGATATTTTTCTCTTTATTGCATTCATTCCATCAACACTATTACCACAAAGATAGAAAAAAATCCATAATAAGCATTACTGAATAGATTTGACGAATACCGCCAAACATTATTCAAGGATTATTATCTATCTTTGCAAAAGACTGTTATCTATTGATGAGGGTGATCTACCACCTTCCAGTATGAGATAAGGTTGTGAACAGTATGAGCAAAAAGATTTACATAGAGACCTACGGTTGCCAGATGAATGTCGGTGACTCAGAGGTGATTTTCTCGATTCTCGGGAAAGAGGGGTATGAACGCACCGAGTCAATGGACGACGCCGATGTGATCCTCGCCAACACATGTTCGGTCAGGGATAACGCCGAACAAAGGATATGGGGCCGCATAGAAGTGTTCCACAAACAGAAGGAGAAAAGATCCGGCGTTGTCGTCGGGATTGTCGGCTGCATGGCCGAGAGACTGAAAGACAAGCTGTTGGACACTCACAAGGTGGACCTCGTGGCCGGTCCTGACTCCTACAGGACGCTTCCGGCCTTGCTCCGGGACATCGCCCCGGACAAGCCACAGATCAACGTGATGCTGTCGCACGAAGAGACTTACGCCGACATTGTGCCGGTCAGGACTGACAGGAACGGAGTCTCGGCCTTCATCTCGATCATGCGAGGATGCAACAATGTCTGCTCGTACTGTGTCGTGCCTTACACCAGGGGAGCGGAAAGAAGCAGAGATCCGCAAACAATTGTGGATGAAGCCCGTGATGTTTTCAGCAAAGGGTACAAAGAAGTGACTCTGCTGGGACAGAACGTGGATTCCTACAACTGGAAACCAGCCGAGGGCGAAGGTTGTGACTTCCCGAAACTGTTGGAGATGGTCGCCCGGATCAGCCCGGAGCTGAGAGTGCGTTTCGCCACCAACCATCCCAAGGACATCAGTGACGAGCTGATAGAGACGATGGCAAGGTACGACAACATCTGCAATCATATTCATCTGCCGGTTCAGTCTGGCAGCGACAGGCTTCTGGAGAAGATGAGGAGGCGCTACACCGCTGAATGGTATCTTGAAAGGGTGGCGAAGATCAGAGAGATCCTGCCGGGATGCGGAATCACCACGGATGTGATAGCCGGATTCTGCTCAGAGACGGAAGAGGATCACCAACAGACACTTGAGCTGTTCCGCAAGGTAGGCTTCGACTACGCCTACATGTTCTACTATTCCGAAAGGCCGGGAACGCTTGCCGCAAGACACTACCCGGATGACGTTCCGCTCGATGTCAAGACCAGAAGGCTGAACGAGATCATCGCCCTGCAAAGCGAGTTGAGCCTGAAGAGCAATCAAAACGACATCGGCAAGACATTCAGGGTTCTTGTGGAAGGACCTTCCAAGAAGAACCCGGAGGAACTCTGCGGACGTTCCGGCAGCAACAAGATGTGTGTGTTCCCAGGGGAAGGACACAAGGCCGGGGAATATGTGGATGTCAAGGTGCTTTCGTGCACATCGGCGACATTGATAGGCGAACTGGCTTAGCGGCGGCTTATGTTGCAGTGGATTCTCACATGCCTGTACGTACTCCTGATTCTCAGCGTCTTCACAATCATATTGGTTGACCGTGGGGATTCAGGAAGGAAGTTCGCATGGCTGCTTATCATCGCGGTGCTTCCTGTTGTCGGACTGATTCTCTACCTGATGTTCGGCATCAACTACCGGCATCACTGGATCTTCAACCGCCGGCACCAAAGGTACAGGGACATATTCGAAGCCGGGACAACGCCGGAATTGAACAGGATTCTATTCGGGCGTGACAACGAATCCGCCATCCGTGAGGAATTCAGACCTTTGGCAAGACTTCTCGGAGCGGAGAGTTACCCGTCCGTGACCTCCGGCAACAACGTTGAGATCATCACCAGCGGGCAGCGGAAGTTCGACCTGCTCCGCGAGGACATACTGGCGGCCAAAGAATCCATACACATTGAATATTTCCATTTCGGCAACGACAAAGGCAGCAAGGCGATCAAGCGGCTTCTGATGCAGAAGGCCCGGGAGGGAGTCAAAGTCCGCTTCCTGTACGAGAACATCGCCAATTTCCCGATCGCTTCAGCCTACTACAACGCTATGAGGAAAGCCGGGGTGGAGGTCGTTAAATTCACCAATCCAAGGATGCACGTGCTGGATCTGGCGACAAAGCTCAACTACCGGAACCACAGAAAGATAGTGGTGATCGACGGCAAGATAGGCTACACTGGGGGAATGAACATCAACGACCACTATTTCCGCCAATGGAGGGACACTCACATGCGTATCACAGGAGATGCCGTGGCCGTGCTGCAATACACATTTCTGGACTCCTGGCTGACAGGTGGCGGGACGATTGACAAGGCGATGATTGATTTCTACCCGATGGTGAAGAAAGCTTCTTCGGTTACTGAATGTTCATCATCGGTCACCTGGCCGATTATTTCGGCCGCTGAGCCTGTGGTTCGACCAGGCTCACCAACCATCGAAGCGCCCGAAAGGACTGAATCGCCGACAGTCGCTTCGACTGGCTCAGCGACCGAGGGTGCAGGTTCAGCGACCGGTGAAGCAAGTTCTACGACCGAGGATAAGGAGATCGACTTCCACGCCACACATCCTACCCTGAAAGGCAAACTGATCCAGATTGTTCCGGACGAGCCGGATCTTCCGCTCCCCATCCTTCAGCTAAGCTACGAATGGGCCCTTCAGCACGCAAAAAAGTACATCTATCTCCAGACTCCGTATTTCGTGCCTACAGAGCCGGTCATGGACGCGCTGAAAACGGCTGCGCTATGCGGAGTCGATGTCCGACTGATGCTCCCGGAGGTGGCCGATAACATCCTGATGCGCCCAGCCAACAGAGCTTACTACGAAGAGGCCCTGCAGGCAGGTGTAAGAATATTCCTGCGTCAGGGCGAGTTCATCCATGCCAAGACATTTGTCTGTGACGACTATCTTTCCAGCATAGGTTCAGCAAATCTGGATTTCCGCAGTTTCGCCATCAACTACGAGGTCAACTCGTACATCTACGATGAGGAGACAGCGGTCATGAACAAAGGAATATTCATGTACGACATAAGGGAATGCCGTGAGTTGACACTGGAGGAATGGAGCCAACGCTCGTGGTTCTCACGCATCCTTGAAAGTTTCATGCGTCTGTTCGCACCGCTGCTTTAGGACATTGCCCAGGAATTGTCCGCTTGCCCATCTGACACCTCGCGACAAGCACACCTTCCATGGCATACATATTGTGCGGTAAGCCAACTAAATTCAAACGCCATGAGACTCAGGAATATCTTTGCGGCTGTGCTGGCCATTGTCTGCTGCGGCAGCGTTTTCGCACAAGACAGGATTCATCTGCTGGACTCCCGCCGTGTCATCGAAGCGAAAGTCATTGAGATCGGGGAGGTTGACATCATCTACAAACTTTACAACAATCTTGATGGACCGGACTACAGACTCTCGACCTCACGGATTGAAAGCATTGATTTCGAGAACGGTACGAGACAGGTGTTCGCTGACGGGAGGCGACTGGTGACAGGGCCGTATGCTGACGGCTATCTGGATGGCTACGATGACGGAAGTCTTGACTACCGCTAGGGACATTATTATATGCACGACCGCAGGCTCAGAAGGGATGAACTCACCGACTATATAGGCTACTCTTTGTACGGTGGAAAGTACAGGAAAGCGTCGAACCAGTATATGTGGGGAATGATTCTCACAGGGTTGGGCGCGTTTGCGGTGACAATGACGACAATGGACCTCATATTCTTAAACAAAGAAAATAACGATCCCCATTTCCAGGATGAGTTCTTCAAAGAGCATTCTGAACGCAACTCTGCCGGATACGTTGTCGGTTACATCGCCGGAGCGGGCTGCCTCGGGGCCGGCATTCCACTCTGGATCAAGGCCAACAAAACTTTCAATGAGATCGCCGATGACTACAACCGCAACTACGGCCGCCGCAATCTCGGCTACAGTTCCTCAGTCACCATCGGCCCGACACACTCAGGAATAGGCCTGGCATTGAACTTCTAAAATGTCCGTGAAGGACAAATCATTGAATATCAAGACAAAGCCTCCCCTTCCTCCATGCCAGTCCAACAGGAAGGAGAGACAATTATTTTTCTGAATATAAACAAGTTAGCCTCCACAGTCTCCTTTTTTTATGGGAATACGGAATATTTTGACTAACTTGCAGTGTTTTGGGCCGGACTATTGCGGCGATGGTCTTGCGTGAGGCCATGCGTGGAATGTGAACGCTTGTCACGCGGCGGTGCAGCCCAGACGCATTTTAACATAACTAAACGACTTAAGATCATGTCACTGAACAAAGTAATGCTGATCGGTAACGTTGGAAAAGACCCGGAAGTACGTTACCTTGATGGAAACAACAACCCTAATTCAGGAAGCACAAAGGTGGCGACATTCACCCTTGCGACAACTGAACGCTATCGTGACCGCAATGGAGAACTTCGGGAGAACACGGAATGGCACAACATCGTGGCCTGGAGGAATTCGGCTGACGTGGCGGAGAAATATATCCGCAAAGGCACTCAGGTTTACATTGAGGGCAAGCTGAGGACCAGGTCGTGGACTGACCAGACTGGCAACAAGAGATACACCACGGAAATCACGGTGGACAATCTTCAGTTGCTTGGAAGAAAGTCTGACAATCCTGGAGCGCAGGATGGTGGGCAGGCCCAGGGTGGCCACCAACAGCAGGGCCAAGGGTACGGGCAACCGGCCCTTCGACAGGCCCAGGGACCAATGGGAAATGTGGATCAGAGACCGGTAGGCGGTCCGGCTCAAGGTCCGGCATACTCTCAGCCCCAGTACCAACAGGGCGGTTACCAGCAACAACAGCAACCGACTCAACAACCAAGTTACCAGCAGCAACAGCAGCAGACTCCTGTGAATCCTATCGAAGTCGCCGCGGCCGATATGCCGCAGGATGACCTTCCGTTCTAAATATTCAAGAATATACAAAACGAATATTTTCAGATATGAGTTCAAAACTTGACGTAGTCCTTGGTCTCCAATGGGGAGACGAAGGGAAAGGTAAAATTGTGGATGTGCTTGCCGGTCGTTATCCGGCCGTGGCGAGATTCCAGGGCGGTCCGAACGCTGGACATTCCCTCCATTTCGACGGCAAGAACTTCGTTGTCCGCAGCATCCCTTCAGGAATATTCCGTGAAGGCTCCACCAACATCATCGGAAGCGGTGTCGTTCTGGATCCGATCACCCTTCGTGAAGAGTGCGCGAATGTGGAGAAAATGAGCATCAACACTAAAGAAAAGCTGTTCATCTCCAAGAAAGCCAACCTGATCCTTCCTACCCATAGGCTTCTGGACGCGGCCTACGAGGCGGCTGCCGGAAAAGGCAAGATCGGTTCAACACTCAAGGGCATCGGACCGACCTACACTGACAAGATCAGCAGACACGGCCTGAGGGTCGGTGACATCCTCGCCCCCGATTTCAAGGAAAGATTCGAGAAGCTCAAAGCCAGACATATCCAGTTGCTCTCCGACCTGCATTTCGAGTGCGATCCTGACAAGGACGAGGCAGAATGGATGAGCGCCATCGAGTTCCTCAAGGGATTCAAGCTGATCGACTGCGAGTATTTCGTCAATAAGTGGCTGGAAGACAAGCCGATGCTTGCGGAAGGTGCCCAGGGTTCGATGCTTGACATCGACTATGGTTCCTATCCGTTTGTGACATCATCCTCCACCACGGTCGGCGGAGTCTGCACCGGACTTGGAGTCGCCCCGTCAAAAATCGGACACGTCTATGGAATATTCAAGGCCTACTGCACCCGTGTGGGAAGCGGCCCGTTCCCTACAGAACTTTTCGATGAGACAGGCGAGAGGCTTCGCCAGGTCGGACACGAGTTCGGGGCAGTCACAGGACGTCCTCGCCGCTGCGGATGGCTGGATCTCGTGGCTCTGAAGTACACCGTGATGATCGACGGCATCACCGACCTCATCATGATGAAGTCTGACTGCCTGGATGATTTCGAGACAATCAAGGTCTGCACATCCTACAAGGTGGACGGCGTTGAGACCGATCAGGTTCCGTTCGACATCGCCGCCGAGATCGAGCCAATTTACACCGAGTTCTCTGGCTGGAAGCAGGACCTTACGGGAATCCGCAAGGAAAGCGAGCTTCCGCAAGAATTCAAGAACTACATCAAGTTCATGGAGAACTACCTCGGCGTGCCTATCAGCATCATCTCTCTCGGACCGGACCGCGAGGCCACAATCGAACGCTAAGGCAAAGATCAACTTACACAAAAAGCCCCCGAAAGTCAAACAAAACTTCCGGGGGCGTGTTTATGGTTGTAACGAGCTGATATCAATGTCTTTAAGCCGGAACATCGACATATAGAAACCAATTCAAATTACTCACAAAACTTAATCTGTTAAAACTGTGTCACCTTAATGACTTGATATTCCTGACCAGAGTGGATTTCCACATATAACTTACGTGATTCTCCTTTGGTGTTAGACTCTGCGTATATCTTAAGGGCATCATTGGATAATTCAACATACTCAACTTTCAGCCAGCCATATACATTAAATATTCTACCATCGGCATCACTCTGTATTGAGCCATGATTCCCCTTATAGTCCTGAATCACAACGTGGGTAAATGATCTGTTGCCCGAAATCGTCATTTCCCCACCTTCCTTAGAGAAATTAACATTCTTTGGGAAACCCAAATCTTTTTCTTCAAAGCAAGATAAACAAAACAGAGAAAGGCAACTTAATAATATTCTTATCAAAATCCTATTCATGGCTTATCATATGTAATAACTTTAAGCAAATTATTGTAATTCGTTTTTCCACTACTTGAGGTATTTGGATCATGTTCAACGTTTGAATCATTCAATTTAAATACACCAGAAACATAATAGCCATTACATTGACCACCCCAACCGAGATCACAATGTACCATCTTACACGTTTCAGTCTGAACCGTTGTGTTTTGCAATACGCTGCCCAAGTATGTTTTGGTAGTGACCGTTCTTTCCTTAATCTTATAACCATCGATGTTCCAACTATGACTTTTGAACACATTGATGCCTGGGACTGAATAAATAATAAGAGGGCATCCATTGTCTACCATTTCTGTCACCCTATCAAAACTATAGTTATGACTACCTGCATTATTCAGCCCAATAAATCTCATAAAAGATGACGCTTTACCTGGGAATGTGAAAGTACCCTCATAGAAATACCAGGAATCACAAGCAGAACTAATTCCCATTAGCAGATAAGATGCCGACTGCTCGCCCAAAGTAGATTCGTAAGACTGATCAAGTTCTCCCCAATTGACTGTATAACCATTGAACGTATAACTATTAGGCAAATTCGAGTACTTCTTTCAAGAAAGGCGGTTGCTCTTTCAGACTAAAGAAGAACGAAAAAAAAGAATTATTTCTGTCAAAGAACATTTCAAACAAATTTAAACAGTTTTTGACTCTTTTTGCAAAGTAAATAAAATAAATCGATTTATACAACTGAAACATTTGATACAATCAAGAAGGACGAACCCATCACCAATGGATCCGTCCTTTTTCTGTATTTAACTTCATTGTTTACAAAGCCAAGGCGACTCCCGCGGAACCATACTGCAAGTCAGGCCAGTAAGACTTGTCCATCAAAGGCATAGGGCAATATTTCACGAATAATGTGACCCTGTCGATATTCAACTGATACATCAGGTCAACCGTAAATGCGTTGCAATGAATTTTCTTGTACTTGTCCTTCTGCTTCTCCCCGTCAAGAGTATATTTATTGACAATTGAGCCATAGGCGTTAAAGTTCAAGACCGGTCCCAAAGTAAAGCCCCAGCCTCTACCCAAAGCGCAACTGTACGTGAGAGGCATGGTGACACTGGCCAAGCGCAATCTTGAAACCCTTGGATCCGCATTCTCCGGATATGGCTTAACGGAGATATTGCCAGAATCGTCCTTTACCATCGATTCACGGCCAGTCATGGAGAAGTTTTTCCATGACAATCCAAGGCCGATGGCAAAAGAACTTCTTCTTGTCACGTTATATGATTCCAATTCAATGTTGGCAAAAATCTCATACGAATTCTGAATACTGAAATCATAAGGCTCTGAGGAATATGATTTCAGCAAGCCAAAGCCGACATTAGGGGTATTAAGCCAATAGTATGGAGTATGGTAACGTTTTTTCACCTTGCTGTAAAACGGGATGTCAAAATCAAGCAACCGGTCATTGTGGCGAACAGAGCCCTCATACTTGGCAGCGTCCGTCTTCACATTGCCGCAAGCCACGGTGTCAACGCAGGCTTCGATGGATTCGCGGCTAATCATCACAGTGTCCACAACAGTCTGAGCAGCCGCCGCAAGCGCACCCGACAGTACTATTGAAACAAATAAAAATATCTTTTTCATAATCTTATTTTTATCTATGCTTAAATATCACCTTTAGATCTTCCACCGTGGCGGCACCTTCCATATACACAACAGTAACATAATCACTGCCTCCGGTTCTTTTGACCTGATAGCCGACGTATCTGTTTTTGTCCTTCCTGCCAGGAAATTTCAACAAGGCATAGACAAGACGGCCTCCTTCAGATTCAATGTCCTTTTCCTCAGCGATCATCGAATCATTTCTGACCCAAGTTGACACCTTCGCAATCTGGTCATCATCAGCCACAAAGCGCACACTGCGAAAATAGTCCAGATTATAAGGGTTTAGTTTCTTGCCACTGACTATGGACTCTGTCATAGTCGCCACTTTCACCAACCTCCCGCTGAAAAGGCTGTCGATCTGCAAACCTTTCTGCGCATACGCCGGCAGCAAGGCAAGCAGGCACAAGGCCGCCATCAAAAAGAGTTTCCGTTTCATCATTGATTTCCAAAAAATTCATTTAACTGTTCGTCCACATCCGTTCCGCCGGAGAACAGGTCTGCAAGAATGTTGTCGACGTCGTTCATTACAACTTCCTTGTCAGTCACCTTCTGGCCTCCGACATACGAGACGCAGATGTTTTCCTTATTATAGACATTCACTCCGATCGTTATGAATATACCGGCGCACACGGCGGCCACAGCGGCACGAAGCCATGTGGAGCCATGCCGGCGACCGCCTTTTCGGGAATATTCCTTCGCATCCTTCCGTGAAAGAGATTTGCCGACGGCGAAGTACCCCATCACGGCGCGCGCTTCGTCATATTCAGAGGCCTGTCCTTCCGGCGAGGCGAGGAAAGTCTTGAGTCTCAGTTCCTCGGCTTCGGAAAGGGTTCCCTCGAAGTACCTGTCGATATATTCATTAATCTGTTTCATGCTCATTTCTGAATTTGTCCCTTAAAATTTTTCTCGCTCTTGAGATGTGCATCCGGACCGCAGCCTGCTGCATTCCAAGGTCTTTGGCTATGCGCTCGAACGATTGGCCTTCATATTCGTGCTTTCTGACGATAAGTCTCTGGAGATCGGTCAGTTCGCTATTGACTGACGCTTCGACTTTCCGGAAGAGCAGTTCCTTTTCCATCGCGTCGTCGCCCTCATCCTCAACCTGTCTTCCGTCAAGACTCACAGTCTGTCTCCTTCGCGCCTTCCGGTACTCATCGATCTCAAGGTTTCTGCCCGTCCTTGAAAGCAGCCCCATCGCCTCCTTCACGCTTCCGATCTTGTACTTTCCTCCCCAAAGCCTACAGAAGGCATCCTGAAGGGTGTCCTCTGTCTTCCATCGGCCCCGCAGGGCCAGGAACGCTTCTGTGAGAAAGTCTTCGATCATCGTTTGAACTTTTCACTAATATAAACGAAAACGCCGGGATAATGTAACATTGTCCCGGTGAAATTTCTTATTCTTTTGTCAGTTCATGAAAACATGAACTAAGTCAGCGGAGACTAATCTTCAAATTTTGGTAACGTGCTAAATTTGAAGATTAGTCTCCGCTGACCTAACATCATCTCATAAAAGAAACGTATAATCAAGCCTAGTACAGCCCTCCGTTGATGGAAATGACCTGCCCGGTGATGTAGGCGGAATCCGGAGAGGCGAGAAAACCGACGAGGGCGGCGATTTCCTCGGGCTTGCCGAAACGGCGGGCCGGAATCTGGGCTTTGAGCGAGGCCTCGTCAAGACCTTCGACCATATCAGTCTCCACAAAACCCGGTGCGACGGCGTTGACCGTGATCTTTCTCGGAGCAAGTTCTTGAGCCAGAGCCTTTGTAGCAGCGATCAGACCACCTTTGGCGGCTGAATAGTTCGTCTGGCCCGGCAGACCTTTGAGGCCGGACAGCGAAGCCATGTTGATGATGCGGCCATTGCGGTGCGAGACCATCGGTTGGAGGAACGGACGGGTGACGTTGTAGAAACTGTTCAGATCCGTGGACATCACCTTGAACCAATCCTCCGGCTCAAGCCAGAGCAGAAGATTGTCCTTACGCACACCGGCATTGTTCACCAGGATCTCCACATAGTCGTCCGGATGACTCTCCTGCCAACCGGTTATCGCCTTGACGGATGCCTCTGTGTCAGCGACATCGAACTTTAACAGTTCTCCGCAGCCGCCGGCCTCCTGAACCAGGCACAAAGTCTCCTGCGCCGCAGCATCATTCGAGACATAGTTGACAATGACACAGAACCCCATTTGAGAGAGTTTCACACATACCGCGCGGCCAATCCCGCGGCTCCCGCCGGTAACAAAAGCGTATTTCGACATAAGATATTCAAAATTAATTTCAATGCAAACATACACAATTATTCCCCATCGTCATAAAATAATAATCATAAAATGACGATGAGATTATTCTAATTAACGTGAGTTCGATGAATCATAACTAAAAGAGGGATAATTGAATAAGACCATTCT
>CAVKML010000031.1:0-35045 GCA_963657715.1 uncultured bacterium
GAACTGGGAGAAGGCCGAGAACGCCATCATCGAGGCCGCGAAGGAGAAAGGTCTCAAGACTGTCGTTGAATATGGCGAGGCCGCCTTCTACGGCCCTAAGCTTGACTTCATGGTCAAGGACGCCATCGGAAGAAAGTGGCAGCTCGGCACCATTCAGGTGGACTACAACCTGCCTGAGAGGTTCCAGCTTGAATATACCGACGCGGACGGAAGCAAGAAGCGTCCGATCATGATCCACCGCGCGCCGTTCGGATCCATCGAAAGATTCACCGCAGTGCTTCTCGAACACACCAGTGGACACCTTCCTCTCTGGCTCAGTCCGGACCAGATCAAGGTGCTTCCAGTCAGCGAGAAATATGCTGAATATGCAAAAAAAGTTTGCGGTTTGCTGAATAATTCCGATATTCGCACTTCTGTCGATGACAGGAATGAGACTCTTGGAAAGAGAATCCGTGAGATTTCCCTGCTCAGGGTCCCTGTACTTGCCATCGTGGGAGAAAAGGAAGTGGCGGACGGCACAGTCTCTGTAAGAAGGGAAGGCGCCGATGCCGGCACAATGAAAGTTGAGGACTTCATCACTTGGTTCAAGGCCGAGGTCGCCAAGGAACTGGCATAGTGTGAGTCCGGGACAAATTATTTAAAGGAGAGTTTTAAACAGAGCAGAATGCCTTACAAGCCGAAACCACACTACGGAGGCCCTAAACCAGCCACCGCATTCAGACCAAGCACAGGCCCGAGACCCGCTGGGGGACGCGGCCCGCGTCCGTTCGTCCGTCAGAAGGCGGATGATGAGCTGAACATCAACGAGGAGATCACCGCCTCACAGGTCCGTCTGGTCGGTGACAACATCGCGGAGCCGGGAATCTACCCTATATCCAAAGCCTTGAAGATGGCGGACGAGCTTGAGCTCGATCTTGTAGAGATCAGCGCGAAGGCTGACCCGCCTGTCTGCAAGATCCTTGACTACCAAAAGTATCTCTATCAGCAGAGGAAGAAAGCCAAGGAGATGAAGCAGAACGCCTCCAAGATTGTCATCAAGGAGATCCGCTTCGGGCCTAACACCGATGAGCATGACTTCCAGTTCAAGCTTAAGCACGCTCAGGAGTTCCTGGAGGAAGGCTCGAAGGTCAAGGCGACCATCTTCTTCCGTGGACGTTCCATCATGTTCGCCGAACAGGGAGAGAAGCAGCTTCTTCGTTTCGCCGTGGAGCTTGAGGAATATGGCCGCGCGGAGAATATGCCGACCCTTGAGGGAAAGAGGATGACGATGATGATCGCCCCTGTAAAGAAAAAGTAATCCGCTGGGTGCGGAGAACAATATTAACGTTTAATTCATTAAAACAATGGCAAAGCTTAAGACCAACTCCGGTGCCAAAAAGCGTTTCACGCTTACCGGATCGGGAAAAATCAAGAGGAAGCACGCTTACCACAGCCACATCCTCACCAAGAAGACCAAGAAGCGTAAGAGAAATCTTGACCACTTCGCTATCCTCCATCAGGATGACGTGAAGAGAGTAAAAGAGCTTCTGGTCCTGTAAGTTTTTATGTTTAACTTGGAACGCAGTAGAAAAGCATCGCCGAAGGGCGGTCACTGCCTCCGGAAAAAGATCAATTTATGCCAAGATCAGTAAATTCAGTAGCCTCAAGGGCTCGCCGCAAGAAGATTCTCAAGAGAACCCGCGGTAATTTCCTCTCCAGAAAGAATGTCTGGACTGTAGCGAAGAACACTTACGAGAAAGGTCTCACATACGCCTATCGTGACCGCAAGGCCAAGAAGCGTACTTTCCGTGCTCTCTGGATCCAGAGAATCAACGCCGCCGCGCGTCAGTACGGCATCTCCTACTCTCAGTTCATGGGCAAGCTCGCGAAGCAGAACATCGGTCTCAACCGCAAGGTTCTCGCCGACCTCGCCATGAACAACCCGCAGGCGTTCGAAGCAATCGTCAATTCTGTAAAATAGTATCTGAAAAGTGAGCTTGAGGGAAATATACCACAACAAATGGGTAAGGATGGGCTTCTGGTCCGTTCTCTATGTGCTGTGGGTGATCTGGCTCGGGAATTATTGGTGGCTCTTCGGCCTTGCCGTCATCTTTGACCATCACATCACCCGTAAGGTGAAATGGATGTTTTGGAAGAAGGAGTACAAGGAGGGGGAGAAGCGTAATGTCTGGCTCGACTGGCTCGACGCCATAATATTCGCTGTCATCGTCGTGACGTTCATCAACATATTCTTCTTCCAGGCCTTCAAGATTCCTTCATCATCGATGGAGAGTTCCCTGTTCACCGGGGATCATCTCTTCGTCAGCAAGGTGGCTTTCGGCCCTAAGGTTCCGCAGACTCCGCTTTCGGTTCCGTTCACGCACAATGTCATATTCGGAAAGGAGTCATATTCGACTCTCATCCAGAATGACTACCGTCGCCTGAAAGGTTTCAGGAATGTCAGAAGAGGGGACTATGTGGTGTTCAATTTCCCTGATGGTGACACGGTTCTGTCGCGTTTCCCGTCTGAGGATTACCACGCATGGGTCAGGAACGCCGGCAAGGCTTACACCATCGCCAGCGGAGGCCCGATAAAGGTCCGTCCGGTCGATAAGAGAGACCATTATGTCAAGAGATGTGTGGCTCTTCCGGGTGATACACTCTCGGTGATCGATGGTCTGGTCTATACCAACGGGGAGAAGCAGGAAGTCTATCCTGGAATCCAGTTGTCCTACACTGTTGTGACTTCAGGTGGAAGGATCAATTCAAGGACTCTTGAGAAGTTGGGCCTCAATCTTGAGGAACTATATTTCGATGGAAGTCTGCCGGGCTATCCGGCCATGCCTCTCACGCAGGCCATGCTTGATGAGGTTGGGAAAATCTCTTCCGTTGTGAGTGTGGAGCCTAATCTGGACGTTTATCCGCCGGATTATCCGGATTCCTATCTCAGCCTTTTTCCATTCACGGAGAATTCCGGATGGACACGTGATTATTACGGTCCGCTTTGGATTCCCAAGAAAGGTGCGACAGTCGCTCTCACTCCGGAGAATCTTCCTCTTTATGAGAGAATCATCTCGGCCTATGAGGGACACGTGTTGCGGACGACCGCTGACGGGAAGATATTCATTGATGGTGAGGAAGCTTCAAGCTACACTTTTGAAATGGACTACTATTTCATGATGGGGGACAACAGGCACAATTCCCTTGACTCAAGGTACTGGGGATTCGTTCCTGAGGATCATATAGTCGGTAGGCCGGCCATGGTTTGGCTTTCGACTGATTCGGGCCGCAAGTTCCCTAATAACATACGGTGGCGCAGATTCTTCAAATTTGTCTGAATTATTTGCGATTCTGAAAATTTAGAGCGAAATTTGCAACCCCGCAATTTATTTTGAATCAATAAAAAAGTAAAATATTATGGCAAAAGTTTGTCAAATCACAGGACGAAAGAGAATGATCGGCAACAATGTCGCTCACTCAAAGCTTCGCACCAAGCGCGAGTTCGCCCTCAACCTCAAGACCAAGAAGTTCTGGTCAGAGGCTGAGCAGAGGTTCATCACACTGAAGGTTTCCTGCAAGGGAATGAGAACCATTGAGAAGAAAGGCCTCGACGCCGCTCTTAGAGAGGCGCAGGCAAAAGGATATGTCGGCCTTGTTTAAAATCTATTGAGTTATGGCAAAGAAAGCAAAAGGAAACAGGGTGCAGGTCATCCTCGAATGCACTGAGCAGAAAGCAAGCGGTGTACCGGGAATCTCAAGGTACATCACAACAAAGAATAAGAAGAACACTCCTGAACGTATCGAGCGTAAGAAGTACAACCCTTACCTCCACAAGGTGACTGTTCATCGTGAAATCAAGTAAATTTGGAGATATAGACTATGGCAAAGAAAGCAGTCGCTACATTCGCCGCCAAAGCTGGCGCAAAGAGCATGGTGAAGTGCATCCGTATGGACAAGTCACCAAAGACCGGAGCTTACATCTTCACAGAGCTTCTCGTTGAGGCTGATAAGACAAAGGATTTCTTCGCGGACAAGAAATAATTCCGTGAATATGATACTGAAAGCGCAGTCGGATTCCGTCTGCGCTTTTTTTTTGTGTGCTCGGTCGCTGAGCCTGTCGAAGCGACCTTATTAGGCATTATGTCGCTTCGGCGCTTCGACAGGCTCAGCGACCGAGGCGATAGGATATTCGTGGCGATGTAATGCTCAAATTAATTTCGTATTACCCTTGGTTTTTATTAATTTTGTAGTTTACAAATGATAACGTTATGGGACTGTTTGACAGAGGTGTCAAGAAGACGAAAGAAGGCTTCTTCCAGAGGCTTTCAAGGTCGATAATAGGCAAGTCCAAGGTGGACGACAGCGTTCTGGACGCCATAGAGGAGGCGCTTGTCGCGTCTGACATGGGAGTGGACACCACTCTCAAGATTGTTGACAGCCTTGAGGAAAGGGTCAGCAAGGACAAGTACATGTCCTTTGACGAACTGGTGGATATGCTTCGTGACGAGATCGGAACACTTCTGGATGTGGATGGTGAAGAGTCTCCGAAGGAACCATTCGACTTGACAAGGAAACCTCTTGTCGTGATGGTTGTCGGCGTGAACGGCGTCGGAAAAACCACGACCATCGGCAAACTTGCCGCCCGCTACAAAGGTATGGGCAAGAAGGTGATGATCGGAGCCGCCGACACTTTCCGTGCGGCCGCGGTTGACCAGCTCCAGATCTGGGCCGACAGGGCGGGTGTGGAGATTGTGAAACAGGGCATGGGCTCTGATCCGGCCTCGGTCGCTTTCGACACGGTGTCATCAGCCGTCGCCAAAGGCGCTGACGTTGTCCTTATCGACACCGCCGGAAGGCTCCACAACAGGATTGACTTGATGAATGAGCTGACAAAAATCCGTAACGTGATGAGAAAGGTCATACCGGACGCTCCTCATGAGGTGCTTCTCGTGCTTGACGCATCGACGGGCCAGAACGCCTACCAACAGGCAAAGGAGTTCTCGCGGGCGACAGACATAACCTCACTGGCGATCACCAAACTTGACGGGACAGCGAAAGGTGGAGTCGTCATCGGGATTGTTGACCAGCTGAAGGTTCCGGTCAAATTCATCGGGATCGGTGAGGGTATCGATGACCTCAAGGTGTTTGACAAGAAGGAGTTCGTGGGATCACTGTTTTCCAGAGAAGATATTGACAAATAAAACATCAGAATATGAAGCTTTCTTACAATTGGCTAAAGGATTATCTTGAATCTGATCTTACTCCGCAGCAGATCGCGGATGCTATGACTGCTATAGGAATCGAGGTTGACTCAGTTGAGGAACAGGAAGAGATCCCTGGCGGACTCGCCGGGGTTGTTGTCGCGGAAGTGCTTGAATGCGAAGCGCATCCTGATTCCGACCACCTCCATGTCACCAAGGTCAACGACGGCACTGGTGAGCCTCTGACAGTTGTCTGTGGCGCACCTAACGTGGCCGCCGGTCAGAAAGTACTCTTCGCCCGCATAGGGGCTGTGCTTCCTGGTGACTTCAAAATCAAGAAGTCCAAGATCCGTGGTGTGGAGTCATTCGGAATGATCTGCGCCGAGGACGAGCTTGGAATCGGCAACGATCACGCCGGCATCAAAGTCCTCCCGGAGGACGCTCCTGTCGGAACGACTGCCAAGGAATATCTCAACCTTAAGACCGAGGCTGTCATTGAATATGAGATCACAGCAAACAGGGTGGATGCCGCCTCACACATCGGTGTGGCGCGCGACCTCTATGCCTGGATGAAGCTCAATAATATTCCTTGCTCATTCAAATATCCTTCTGTTGACGCTTGGAAGCCAGGCGAGGGAAAAGGTCTTCCAGTGGAGGTTCAGGACGCTACCGCCGCTCCACGCTATTGCGGAATCACTATAAAGGGCGTGAAGGTCGGTCCTTCTCCTGAATGGCTTCAGAAGAAGTTGGTGTCTATCGGCCTCAGGCCTATCGACAATGTGGTCGATGTCTCCAACTTCGTCCTCTTCGAACTTGGACAGCCTCTGCACACGTTCGATGCTGACAAGATCAGTGGCGGCAAGGTGATTGTGAGAAGGGCTGTCGAGGGAGAGAAGATCACCACTCTCGATGAGGTTGAGAGGAAACTTTCCGCCGAGGACATCGTGATCGCCAACGCTGACGGCCCGATGTGCATCGCCGGAGTGTTCGGCGGGATCGACTCAGGTGTGAAGGCCGAGACAGTGAACGTCTTCGTCGAGAGTGCCTACTTCGATCCGGGTTCTATCCGCAAGACTTCGAAGAGACACACTCTCCAGACCGACGCATCCTTCCGTTACGAGAGAGGAGCGGATCCCGGAATCAATGAATATGCAGCCAAGCGTGCCGCTCTCCTGATCCAGGAGGTCGCCGGCGGAGAGATCATCGGAGGAATCGAGGAATTCTACCCGGAGAAGATCGAGAAGAAGGTCATCGACCTTGACTATGACCGTATCGAGAGGTTTATCGGCAAGAAGATCGGCCACGACACGATCGAGAGGATCCTTACAGCTCTCACCTACGAGTTTGTGGAGAAACGTGAGGGTGGCGCGAAGGTCGCCGCTCCGTCCTATATGATCGATGTCACAAGGGAATGTGATGTCGTAGAGGAGATTCTCCGAATCTATGGCTACAACAACATCGACCTGCCACAGCACATGAAGATGTCCGTCAATGCCACTCCTTCACCAGAGCCTGAAGCCATCCGCAACGGAATCTCCAACTTCCTTGCCGCTAATGGTTTCGTCGAGATAATGAACAATTCCCTCACAAAGGGTGCTTACTATAAGGGACTTACCACCTATCCGGAGGAGAAGAGCGTGACAATCGTCAACCCTCTGAGCTCCGACCTGAACGTGATGAGGCAAACCCTCATATTCAGTGGCCTTGAGGTTGTCGCTTACAACCTGAACCGCCAGATTTCCTCGATGAAACTCTTTGAATATGGCTCCGTTTACAGCCGTAATCCTGAGATGGACGGCAAGACGCTGGCATCCTACGAGGAGCATCCTGCGTTCTCGATGTTCGTGACCGGTACCCCTGAGAAGTCTTGGAACAGCCAGCCGGGAAAAAGCAGTTTCTTCGAGCTTAAGGGATATGTAGATCTGCTTCTGAGACGTTTCGGCGCCAATCTTTATCAGATGGAAGCCACTGCGGCTCCCGCTGACATATTCAGTGAAGGTGTCGCTTACGCTCTTCCAGGACAGCATCTGCCGCTCGCCGTTCTTGGAACAGTCGCTCCGGTAGTCGCAAAGAAGTTCGGCATCCGTCAGCCTGTGTTTGCCGCCGAGATAAACTGGAACACCCTGTTCCAGCTCGTGAAGAGGGATAAGGTCGCTTTCAAGGAAATGCCTAAGTTCCCGGAAGTCAGGAGAGATTTCGCCTTGTTGCTTGATGAGAGTGTAAGTTACGCCGACCTCTATAAGAGTTCGTTCAAGGCCGGGAAGAAGCTTCTTAAGCAGGTCACCCTGTTCGATGTCTATCGCGGCGACAAGATCCCTGCGGGCAAGAAACAGTACGCTCTCGGATTCGTGCTTCAGGATCTGGAGAAGACCTTGACTGACGAGGATGTCGAGAGGATTATGAAGAAGCTTCTTTCCACATTCCAGAATGAGTATGGAGCTACATTGAGGTAGTCTTATGAAAAAGGTTCTCAGGATAGTTTTTCCGTTGATGATTCTGGTGTCGGCTGTCGTCTCCTGCGGCCGTGGGGGACGTGTGATACCTGTACGCAAGATGGAGGGAATCTATCGTGAGATGCTTCTTGCCGACCAGTGGCTTGCCGAGAATCCGGACAAGAGAGGAATGGCGGACACCACATGGTTCTATGAGCCTGTTTTTGAGAAGTATGGCTTCACACTTGAGGACTACCAGAAGAGTGTGGATCATTACCTTAACGATCCTAAACGTTATGCCGAGATGCTTGGACGAGTGGAGAGGGAATTGAGGAAAGAACTGAGTGCCATCAATGCCGAACTCGCTCTCCGTGACAGGCTCCAGCATGAGGCTGACTCGCTTGTCAAGGCGTGGAAGTCAGTCAAGGCGAAGAGTTTCAATTCATTTATGGATGTGTATGAGCAGGATGCGATGACTGACAGGATAGGGTTCGAGAAAGATTCGTTGTTGGGGTGGCGTCTTGTGCCTGTGGTCGAGGACACCATGTATCACGGGCCGTCTCTTATAATCAGGGACTCCGCCGAGGTGGCATGCAAGGACTCGCTTTCTATGTCTGCGGAATTGCCGTCGTCATCCGTTCCGATGAAGATTCTCGTTCCTGAAACCTTGGACAGGAAACCAGGGCGTGCTTTGACCTCGGAAAAGGCAATGAGAGGACTGATGAAATTGTCCCCGTCAAAAGATATATCAGTGCAAAAATGAATAGAATAGCTGCAGAATATGTTTTCACCCTTGATCGTGAGGAACCTGTAAAGAACGGTTTTGTCGAATATGATGACAATGGAACCATCACTGCGGTCGGGGAATGTTCCGATCCGGAGAAGGAGAAAACCTTTGTCAAAGGGGCGATAGTTCCAGGCTTTGTCAACACTCATTGTCATCTGGAGCTGTCTTATCTTTGGAAAGCGTTCCGCAAAGGGACAGGCATGGCCGGATTCATCGACCAGATCAACGAGATGAGGGATAACAAGAGCATGGAAGAGAAGCTTCGTGACATCTCGCGCTGGATGAATGTGATGTGGGACCGCGGAGTGTCCGCGATGGCCGACATCAGCAACTGTGCCGACACATTCGCCATCAAGAAAGATTCTCCAATGTACACCAGAACTTTCCTTGAAGTCTTCGGAACAGAACCTCAGGATTGCGCTTCCGTGATGGAGAATGTGCTGAGACTCAAGGCTGTGGCTGACGGTTACGGAATCGACTCCGCACCGACTCCGCACGCCTGCTACACGATGAGTCCAGAACTTGTCACAGCCGTTTCCGCTGAAGGATTGAAATCCGGTTTCCTGTCTTTCCATTCAGAGGAGACAGAGGAAGAGGAGGATATGCTGAAGTTCGGCCGCGGCGCCATGTGGGACAACCGCAAGGCCGCCGGGATGAGCGTTCCGCCAGTTACCGGCAAGTCATCCCTGCTCTACTTCATAGACAGGTTGGAGAAAGCGCATCCTGCTCCGTTTGACGAGCATATCCTGCTTGTCCACGAGGTTTGCATGGATCAGGAGGGTATTGATGCGGTCAATAAGGTGATGAAACATCCGTTCGTGGCTCTCTGCCCATTATCGAATATATTCATTCACAATTCTTTGCCTCCTGTGCCGCTGATGCGCCGCAATGGACTGAAAATCACGGTGGGCACAGATTCGCTTTCCAGCAATGACGATCTTGACATTGTCGCCGAGTTGCGTTGCCTCCAGAACGCTTTCCCGGAAGTGGGCTTGAATGAACTGTTCACATGGGCCTGCCGTGATGGCGCTGAATTCCTCTCCAAGGAGAATGAATATGGCCGCATAGTTGTCGGCATGAAACCGGGGCTGGTCGCCGTTGAGAATCTTGACGGAATGCGTCTTTCTCCTGAAAGCAGGTCACATAGAATTGTTTAGCCATGATGAGAGAGGATCTTGTGTTCGGTCCGATTCACTCAAGAAGGCTGGGTTCTTCTTTGGGAATCAATCTGCTTCCGACTAAAGGGAAACTGTGCAATTTTGATTGTGTATATTGCGAGTGTGGTTGGAACAAGGATGGCAGGGGTGACCGCAGGCTTCCGACAGCGAAAGAACTTCACGAGACTTTGGAGAAGAAGTTGAAGGAATGCCTTGACGCCGGTACTCCGATCGACTCGATCACGTTCTCCGGCGACGGTGAGCCTACTCTTAATCCGGATTTCGCCGAGATAATAGACATAACTGTCGCGCTGAGGGATAAATATTTTCCCCAGGCGAAAGTGTCTGTCCTGTCAAATGCCACAAGAATATTCAGAAATGAGGTTTTCGAGGCTTTGAAGAAAGTTGACAACCCTATTTTGAAGATTGACGCCCCGACGGATGAGCTTGCCGGCAGAATCAATCAGCCGCAGGGAGAATACCATGTTGAGGATGTTGTTGCCGACCTGATGAGGTTCGAGGGGAATTTTGTGCTTCAGACAATGTTCCTCAGATCTCCGTCCTTTGACTCTTCGACCCCGGAAGTCCTTGACGGATGGATGAATATAGTAAGGAAACTTAAACCGAGGGAAGTGATGGTTTATACCCTTGACAGGGAGGCTCCGGCGGAAGGTCTTGAGAAATTTTCCGTGGATGAGATGAGGAAGTTGGTGAAACCTCTGATAGACGAAGGTTTTGCGGTCCAGATACGAGGTTAGGCCGCGCTTGCTTGCAGAATTTAATTAATATCAGTAATATGGAATCTTTGTTCGCAAAGTATGGTTACGCTCCGGATAAGGAGATGATCAGCAAAAGGTTGGACGCCATCGCGGCCAACATCGACAATGTGACTTCTCCGGAAGTCCTTAAAAGTTGCCTGTCATTCATGGACCTGACGACCCTTCGCACGGAAGACACTCCGGCGTCCGTGAATAAACTGGTAGGCAAGGTCAATTCTTTCATGAAGGATTTTCCGGAATATCCGCTTCCGGCCTCAATCTGCGTGTTCCCTAATTTCGCTTCTCTTGTGAGGGAAAACCTTGAAAGCAAGGACGTTCATGTCACGTCTGTGGCCGGCTGCTTCCCGACCTCCCAGAGTTTCATCGAGGTGAAGGTCAAGGAGTGTGAGATGGCTGTTGAGGCAGGCGCTGACGAGATCGACATCGTTCTTGCACTCAATGCTTTTATGGCCGGTGACGAGGAAACTGCCAGAAAAGAGATCAGAATGATACGTGCCGCCGTTGACGAGGCGGCCTCCAAAGTCGGCCGTAAGGTGATCTTGAAGGTTATCCTTGAGACAGGCCTTCTGGTCACTCCTGAAAACATCGCCAACGCCTCGTTCCTTGCCATGGAGGAAGGAGCGGACTTCATCAAGACATCCACGGGCAAAGTGAGCGTGAACGCCACGCCTATGGCCGCTTACATTATGTGTGAGAGCATCAAGGCCTTTTATGAGAAGACCGGCAGGAAGGTCGGCTTCAAGGCTGCCGGAGGCATATCCACATCCAAAGATGCGGTGTGCTACCATTCAATCGCCAAATCCATTCTTGGAAGCGAATGGCTGAATAAGGATTTATTCCGTTTCGGAGTAAGCCGTCTTGCCAACTCATTGATGTCCTCGATAGAGCAGAAGACGGTTGTCTATTTCTAGACTACATCCCGTCCACGCCAGTGCGTTCTTTACCGCCGTTGTCCTTGACGATAGGATCGTCAGAGATGGCGGCGGCTGTCGTTACAAGATATTCACGAAGGTCCTCCCATCTGTGGAATGTTCCGTGAATGGTCTTGACCGCCGGGATGTGCGTTTCCTTGTCATTATAGACAAGTTTCACGAGCACGTCACCTTTCTTGTTCCTGAAGAAGATCATCTGAAGGTTGGAGGCCATAGGCATCATCTCGAAATCAAACCAGTGTTCATGCGCGCTCAAAGATCTCCAGCGCTCCTCCATTCCGGCTATGCCTATTGTGCCTACAAGCGGGAGAAGACCAACGTCATGGCCGAACCTTAGGTCCGCCGCCCTGTCGCTTCCCTGCTTGAGAGCCTCGTCGGCCTTGGTGACAATGTCCTCGATGAGAGGTTTGGCGATGGAAGATACGTAATCACCCTCTTCCGCGGAAATTCCGAAACTGAAATACAGCTTGTCGCTTCTTGAAATCCCGAGTCCGGTCAATTCCTCCGTGGTGAAATGACTGAATATGTCAGGGTGGCTCAATGTGTTCGGACTGATGCTTCCTGCGACGAACACGTTGTCCATGAATTCTTTAGGATTTGATATCAAGGCTGTGGCCTTGGCCGGATCCGTGAATATCGCCCCGAAGAACCTTTCAGATGAGACGAGACTGTCCAGCAAATGTCTCCTGATCTCGTTCGAGCCTTTTATCACTTCCTTTGTGTCGAGATCCATGCTGATGTAGTCCAGATATTTAGGACCTGTCAGATAGTGAAAGTCCAGTTTGCCGTTCCGCCTCTGAATGACTGACGAGAAGTTCACCATGCTGACCAGGCATCTCGGCCAGTAACTTGACACGCATTCCACCTCATGACGGCCGCTTTTGAACACTTCCGGGTAGTTCCCGATCATCCTTTCCGCGATACCTCTGTGCTCGGCCGCCCCTCTTTCCGACAGCATACCGAACATCCCCTGATGCTCCGTGTTGAGAGTGTCAATCTGAGCCTTGAGAACCTTGCCCTCCTCGGTCAGCAGTCCGGCCTTTTCGGCTGAGGAAAGGGTCTCCACCGCACCCTTGAAGAGTCCGGCGCTGGTGTGGTAACGAGATCCGTGTCTGCCATAATGGCTGATATAGAACGGCTTATATCCCTTGGGTGACTTTGTGAGAGGAGAAGGAGCATATTCATAATAGTGATAGACACCTCCCGCTCTTTCCGGGTTTTCTTTGATCAGATCATTATACGACTGCGCATTTGCAGAAAAACAGAATGCGCTGAGAGTCAGCGCTATGGATGCCGCATATACTGCGAAATTTCTGAATATTCCCATATTTTTACTAAAAAATGTTGTTCACAAAGATAAAAAATAGCCCTTGAATTGCCAAGGAATGCATATTCTTCAATTAGCCGTTGAATATTTCAACCCACGGATAACCTCTTTTACCTTTGCATCGTAACTAAAAACTAACTGAACAATGAAATGGTTCTTCAAAATGATGCTGCCGGCACTGGTGCTGGCGTCGTGCGGCAAAGAAGGAGTGTCTCTGGTGGAGACTGATCCTGTCAGCACAAAGGAAAACGTTGAGGTTGTGGCTCACGACAAGATCGAATTGGGAAGAAAACTTGAAAATCCCTATTCCGTCACCAACGTCAAGGAGGCTTTGACAGTTCTCTATCCGACAAGGGCTTCGGTGGATGTGCCTGTCACAGACTACTATGTAAGGTTTCGGCCGAAAGACACGGAGGAATACAATCTTCTCACGAGTCTTGGAGTGGAGCTTTTGGACTATCCTATGGATCGCGAGATCCTGAAAGACGGTGATTATTATCATGATCCATCGGTTCCGGATGGTGAGATCACATGGCAGTACGCTGTGGTTCCTCCGGATTTCGATTTTCCTCAGGGAATTCACTACGAGATTCTTGATGAATGCTTTATCCCGGACGAAGAAGTAGAGACAAAGGCTCCTGGTGATTTTGACTGGAACGCTGTGGAGAGGATGGCTTTCGAGGTTACCGGCAACGGTGACATGCTTGAGCCTCAGACCAGAGCCAAAGCCAAGCCGTCAGGTACGATCTCTATCGTGGACGACAGGTTAAGGAGCAGGAAGACCATCGGAGTCTCCGGAGTCAAGATGGTGGCCAACGTCTTTGTCAAGATCGCCACTACCTACACTGACGAGAACGGAAACTATCAGTTCTCGACGAAGTTCTCCGCTAAGCCACATTACCGGATCTGCTTCAAGAACAAGGTTGGCTTTTCGATCGGCCTGAACCTGATTTTGATTCCGGCCTCTATCTCGACATTGGGCAAGGGTTCTTCCACTGGGCTTGACTATGTTGTTGACAAGAACTCGGACGAGACCTTGTTCCGCAGATGCGTGGTCAACAACGCGGCGTACGACTACTTCGAAAAATGCCAGACAACAGGTGTCGTCATGCCTCCTAAGAACTTAAGGTTTTGGATTCTGAATATCCTCAGGCCTTCCAGCACGCTGATGATGCATCATGGAGCCATGCTTGACAACAAACTGGTCAGCAAGTATATCGGGAAGTACACGTCCATCGTGCGGATTTTCGCTCCTGACATCACAATCGGCTCCAAAGGCAAGAACGGCAATTACTCCGAACTGTATTCCTCGACAGTCCACGAGATGGCGCATGCCAGCCATTTCCAGAAGGTGGGAACGGATTATTGGAAGAAGTATGCCACTTACATCCTGACTTCGTACATCTCCACCGGAGACTGCTATGGAACGGGAAACGGGGAAAACGCTGGTTGCTGCGAGGTCGGTGAGATGTGGGCCTACTACATTGAGAATATGCTGTACAAGGAACGTTACGGCGGTAATCCGGAATTCGGTGCTAACTATTGGTTCAAGCCTCAGATCCTGATGGATTTGGAAAAAGGTGGTGTCCATCGCTCCGACATCTGCGCGGCACTTGGACTTTACTCGAACGACATCAAGTCCTTCAAGAGCGCGCTTCTGGAGAATTGTTCTGGAAAGACAACACTGATCAACAAGACTTTCAGCAAATATTCCAAGTAGTTTTATTCGTCCTGCACTTGATTTTGTTTGCAATTTCGTAAATAATCAGTATCTTTGCATTCCACTTCAAGCGCGGGTGGCGAAATGGTAGACGCGCTAGTTTCAGGAGCTAGTGTCAATTGCGACGTGTGAGTTCGACTCTCATCCCGCGCACATGAACGAGGACGGCCATCCGGTCGTCCCCGTTTTGTGTTCCTTCCCAATGAACAACCAGCCTGTCGGCATGGCCCCTGATTTATAGCGTGTCCGCTTTTTTGATTATATTTGTACGATAATATTCATACAGACTATGAGAAGTGTCATAATAAGGGGCTTGGCTGTCTGCGCAGCGTGCGTTCTGATGGCGTTTTCGGCTTCGGCGCAGAGTGCCGGGGATGATCCGGTGGCTGATTCAAAGGCGGTTGTCGTCTCAGGCAACGCAAGGTTCACTATGCTGGAGAGCCGGTTGATTCGTATGGAATGGGCCGCTGACGGAAAGTTCGAGGACAGAGCCACTCTGGGAGTTGTCAACCGTAAATTGCCTGTTCCGGCTTACTCGGTCAGAAAATCCGGCGGGAGACTTACCATCAAGACTTCGGATCTGACGCTTACATATTTGGGAAACGGGAAATTCGATGAGAATAACCTGAATGTGACATTCCGCATGGCTGATCCTGCCGTGAGGAAGAGTGTCAGAACCGTGGCCTGGCATCCGGGAATGGATGACAGCGGCAACCTGCTTGGCACCACAAGGACCCTTGACGGCTGTGATGGTGTGAAAACCAAGGAACCGTACGACAAGGGTGTTGTCTCACGTGACGGTTGGGCTGTCATCGATGAGTCTGACAGACAGGTGTTTGTGCCGGTTGATTCCGATTGGAGGCACTGGGTGGCCGACCGTGATTCGACTGACAGGCTGGATCTTTATCTGTTCGCCTACGGCCACGACTACAAGGCCGCCGTCTCGGATTTCACCAAGATTGGAGGCCGCATCCCAATGCCGCCGAAATATGCTCTCGGCTACTGGTGGTGCCGTTTTTGGCAATATTCGGATTTCGAGTTCGTCGGACTCGGAAAGGAGATCCGTTCGCTGGACATTCCGATTGATGTGATGGTGCTTGACATGGACTGGCACGAGACATGGTCGCTGAGGAGACGGAACGCGCCTAAGGACGAGTTCGGCCAACGTATCGGCTGGACAGGCTACACTTGGCAGAAGAAGCTTTTCCCGGATCCTGCCAACTGCCTGCAGGATCTTCACAATCTTGGACTTAAGACTACTCTGAACCTTCATCCGGCATCGGGAATCCAACCTTACGAGGAACCTTACGACCGCTTTGTCAAGGACTATCTTTCAAGGACAAATGAATATGATGGGCCTAAGGACTACATCAATCCCGACGGGAGCAAGGCCCCTGTGCCGTTCCGAATGGATGATATTGATTGGGCGGACGCCTATTTCAATTCTGTGATCCGACCGTTTGAGCGTCAGGGAGTTGACTTCTGGTGGCTTGATTGGCAGCAATGGAAGTTCAGCAAATATATTCCAGGACTCAACAACACGTTCTGGCTGAACTACACTTTCTTCAACGATATGGTTCGCCAGTCCGCCGGTCAAGGAATATACGCCCGCCGTCCGATGATCTACCATCGTTGGGGAGGCCTCGGCAGCCACCGCTACCAGATTGGTTTCTCCGGGGACTGTTTGGCGTCGTGGCAGGTGCTAGGCTATCTGCCGTATTTCACCGCCACCGCTTCCAATGTGGGTTACGGCTACTGGGGGCATGACATCGGAGGCCATCTCCAGCCTAAGGGAGTCAAGGCGACTGACCCGGAACTGTACACCCGATGGCTTCAGTCCGGGGTGTTCACCCCTATATTCAAGACTCATTCGACTAAAGATCTGACGATGGAGAAGAGGTTCTGGGTGTTCCCTGATCATTTTGATGCGATGCGGGCCGCCGTCAGGCTCCGCTACGACCTCTCTCCGTACATCTATAACGCCGCCCGCGAGGCCTATGACACAGGTGTTTCGATGTGCCGTCCTCTTTATTATGAATATCCGGAGTCGTCACAAGCCTACGATTTCACGCAGGAATATCTCTTCGGTGACGACATCCTTGCGACTGTTGTCTGTGAGCCGGCGGATTCTGTGACAGGGCTTGCCAAGCGTGTGATGTGGTTTCCGGAAGGCGATGATTGGTATGATGTCGCCACTGGGACGCTCTTCAAGGGAGGGCAGGTGGACACCTTGGAATATACCATAAACGAGAATCCGTATTACATCAAGGCCGGTGCCGTCATTCCGATGGCCTCCGACAAGATCGGGTCTCTTCAGGAGAAGGACAACACTCTTAAATTATTTGTGGCTCCAGGGGATGGTGAGAGTTCCGTCTCTGTCTATGAGGACGATGGCGAGACCCAGGCCTACAGCACTGAATATGCCACCACGCTGGTTCGTAAGGTTTCCGATGCCTGTTCTGTTAGGGTCACGGTCGCCCCGCGTCAGGGAAATTACCGTGGAATCGTTCCTGAACGCCGTGTGCAGGTTGTTCTCGCCGGAGTTTTCGCGCCTGAGAAGGTTACTGTGAATGGTGTTGAGGTGCCATATTCCCGTTTCGCCGCACACAATGCGAAGGTGTCCGGAAAAGACGCGGAATGGGGCTATGAAGGAGCGGATCTCTCCGCTGTCATCTATCTTCCTGAGACACTTGCCTCGGAGGAGCTGGTCATCGAATGCTCTTTCAATGAATATGCCGTCTCGCACCGCGATCTTTTGAACGGCAAGAAAGGCTTGATGCACCGGATGATGAACATCACCCCGGAGACTAAACTTATTTTCGGGAAATATGTCGATGCCTATATGATGCTTCCTGATCCGTTCCTTGCCCTCGCGCAATGTGCCAGTTTCATAGGAGAGGATCCGCAGAATGCCGGAACGTATCTGGAGAAGATTGACACAGAATCGCTTATCGCCGACTTCTCTAATTACTGTAATATCCCGTCCGGTTTTGTGGCCAAGGTCAAGGCTCAGGTCGGTTTAAAGTAGTGTATAAGTGGGTGGGCATTCACCCATGAATCTGAATCAGTTTATTCCGTCAGCAATTGCCTGCTTGCGATAGACAATGTGAATATGGAGAACGACAATAGGAAACTCTACCCGTTGAGGTTTGTGGATGAGGGCGCGGATGTGCCTTGGGGACACGTCAGCTATCAGATAGCTGACCTTGGGTTCAAGGATTCGATGGTTGACAACGGTTGGTTCGGAGGCAATACCTTGAGCGAATTGATGGGAACCTATCTGGAGAGGGTAGTGGGGGATGATGTGTTCGAGTTCTATGGCTTACAATTTCCTGTGATGGTGAAGGTCATGGATGTGGCTGGTTGGCAGCCTCTGCAGATGAACGCTGCCGATGACGTGGCCGCCGAGAGGTATGATTCTTTCGGCAAGACTGCCCTTTGGTACATTCAGGATGCCGCTCCTGGATCTGAATTGTTGCTGGGGTTCAACCGTGACATCGATCCGGCCGAATTCTACGCAAGGTGTCAGGCCGGGACGGTGAAAGAGGTTTTGAATGTGGTCCGGCCACGCAAGGGTGAGGCATATCTGATAAAACCGGGAACGGTCTTCGCGGCTGGTCCTGGACTTAGGATCGTTGAGATCGCCGAGAGTTCCGAACTCGTATTCAATCTCCATAATTGGGGAGTGGAACTTCCTGATTCAGAGGAGTTGTTGCTTGAGGAGGCTTTTGATCTGATTGATTTCAGGAAATATTCCCCGGCACCTGTGTCCGGAGACAAGCTTGCTGTGTGTCCTGAGTTTGTGGTGACAAAACTTGACTTGAAGGACGGGCTTCATATATTCTCCGATCAGCCAGGCAGTTTCGCCGTTTATTACTGTGCTTCCGGAGAGGCGGCTGTCCAGGTCGCCGTCGAGAATGACAGAGGCTCCAAGAGTATGGAGTCCTATTCGTTGAAGGAGGGGCATTCCATCCTTGTCCCGTCTGAATTGAACGACTTCTTCCTCATCCCGGCAACCAGAGGGACCGTCTTGTTGGAAACCCTTGTTGAGAAGCGTCTTGTTAAGGATTCTTATACGAATCAGGAAGTCGAACCGGGTTCGTTCGCCGAGGCTGAGACCCCGGATCCACATATTCGTGAGTGGAATGGTTGATTATGGCAGACACAGAAAGAATAGACAAAGTCCTCTGGGCCATCAGGGTGTTCAAGACCCGTACCGAGGCGACGGATGCCTGTAAAGGAGGCAAGGTCAAGATCGCTGGTGTGAACGCCAAGCCTTCCAGGATGTTGAAGGTGGGCGAAGTGGTGGAAATACGCAAGGGTGCCGTGCTGTATTCGTACAGAATCAAGCGGCTGACCGACCATCGTCTCGGCGCTAAACTGGTTCCTGACTATGCGGAGAACCTGACACCTCAGTCGGAAATTGACAAGTTGAAGGCTCCTGTGGAGACCTTCTTCCTTCGCCGTGATCCCGGTGCCGGTCGTCCGACCAAGAAAGACCGCCGTGCCATGGAGGAGGCCTGGGATGAGATTGACTACACCTCTGACATCGGAGATATCCCTGACGACATCGCTGAACGCTTCGGCCTTACTGATGAGGATGATTTGTAAGCCCCTTTGCTGTACCAAATTCGGTGTACCGTCAACCTGTCTCGAAACCCCAATTGTAGGTTGATAGTAAAATAAAGAATTGCCTCCAGTCCATTATGGCTGAAGGCAATTCTTTATTGTGCTTGTTGTCAGTGGATTATACTTCACAATTTCTACTTGCCGAAGTAGCGGGTGAGAAGACCGTAGAAGCCGGCTCCGTGACGGGCTTCGTCCTTGGCCATCTCGTGAACTGTGTCGTGGATGGCGTCGTAGCCGAGCTGCTTGGCTCTGGTGGCGATCTCAAGCTTGCCTTCGCAGGCTCCGGCCTCGGCCTGATAACGCTTCTCAAGGTTTGTCTTGGTGTCCCAGACAACGTCGCCGAGAAGCTCCGCGAACTTGGCTGCGTGCTCGGCCTCTTCGAAAGCGTACCTCTTGAACGCCTCCGCGATCTCTGGGTAGCCCTCACGTTCGGCCTGACGGCTCATGGCGAGATACATTCCGACCTCCGAACACTCTCCGTTGAAATGGTCCCTCAGACCCTGGACAATCTCCTTGTCCTCCACCTGTCCGTCGCCGATGTGATGCTCGCAGGCCCACTGAGGCTTGCCACCCTCATCTTTGATCTCAACAAACTTGCTTGCAGGGGCGTGGCACTGTGGACACTCAGCAGGAGGGTTCTCACCTTCGTAAACATAACCGCAAACCAAACATCTAAACTTCTTTTTCATAACAAAATCTTTTTAAAGTCAAACAAAATGAGATAAAACGATAAAGCATCGTTTGATGTCACAAAGTTAATGCCAATATTTGAATTTACAAAATGGAATTATTCAAAATTAGAGATATTTTGAAAATAGTTGAAAAAATCCTTCTTTGTGCCGAGTTATGGCACAAACTCCGGTTATCTTTGCCACAAGAAATATATTTGCTATATTCGTTAGAAAGAATCTATAACCGATATGACACCATTCCTAAAGCAAGTGGCTGAACACTATATGGGGCGTGGCGGGATTTCCGGCCTGTGCTTCATATTCCCGAACAGGCGGAGCCAGGTCTTCTTCACGAAGTATCTCGGCGAGGCCGTGAGGGAGGCCGGAATCCCTATTGTCGCACCGAAGATGCTGACGATCAATGATTTCTTTTTTCGGATCTCCGGGGACAGGCCGGCGGACAGGGTGAACCTGCTGCTTGATCTGTACGAATGTTACAAGGATCTCAATCCCAAGCACGAGACGCTGGACGAGTTCATCTTCTGGGGAGATGTGATCCTTGGGGATTTCGATGACGTGGACAAGTACCTTGTCGATCCGGTGAGGCTGTTTGCCAACGTGTCCGAGTTCAAGGAGATTCAGGATTCATATTCGTACCTTACTGAGAACCAGAGGAAGGCGATCGAGAGTTTCATCAGCCATTTCAGCAATGAAGGGAGGCTGACGGTGAACCTGAACTCCGACAATCCGAATGTGAAGGAGCGCTTCCTGCAGGTCTGGAATATTCTTCTGCCGCTTTATAACAATTTTCGGGAAAGGCTTTCCGGCAAGGGGCTGGCCTACGAGGGAATGGTCTATCGGGGACTTGCGGCCAGACTTGACTCGGAATCGGCGGTGGATGTGCTGAACACAGTGTTCGGCGATGTGAATGAATATGTCTTCGTGGGTCTCAACGCTCTGAACGAGTGTGAGAAAAAGGTTATGAGGAGAATGCGGGACGCAGGGATCGCGGAGTTCTGTTGGGACTATTCCGGCGGGATGGTGAGGAATCCCCTGAACAAGTCTTCTTTCTTTATGTCACGGAACGTCAGGGACTTTCCACAGGCTTTCGAGATGGATTCAGAAGGTCTGAAAGTCCCTGAGATCGAGGTGATAAGCGTTCCGTCCTCGGTCGGCCAGACTAAACTGATTCCGTTCGTGGTCAAGGATGAGAGGTGCGCTGTCGTGCTTCCGGACGAGTCCTTGCTGATTCCTGTGCTGAATTCCATCCCTGAGGAGATCCAGGACATCAATGTCACGATGGGCTACCCGATGAAGAACAGCGCGTTCTTCGATTTCATGACCTTGGTCTCGGCGATGCAGATGCACCTGAGGCAGAAGGATGGTAAATGGTACTATTACCACAATCAGGTCTGGTCATTGTTCTCTTCAAGCATATTCAGAAAAGTAACTCAGGGTGACGATGTTGTGAGATCTAAGATCAAGGAGATCAAGGACGGAATGAAATATTACATTCCGCAGGATGATCTCTCCGGCATTCCGGTCTTTGATCTGCTTTTCAGGTCGGCGGTGACGGATCCGAAGGCTGCCTCGAAGGCGCAGATCTCGGCTTTCGCTGACTACCAGAAGGCTCTGATCAAAGGACTTGCGCCGAAACTGGCCGCGGACTCTTCGATGGCGATCGAGCTTGAGTTCGCGAAGGCCGCTTACAACGCTATCAGTCAATTGCAGACGGCAGGTCTCGAAGTCCTTCCGATGACATACGTGCGACTTCTCGACCAGCTTCTCGGCCCGGTGTCGATACCGTTCAACGGGGAGCCTCTGAAAGGCCTCCAGATTATGGGACCGCTTGAAACGAGGGCCTTGGACTTCAAACAGATTATGATTCTGTCATGCAACGAGGGTATGTTCCCAAGACGGAGCGTCAGCTCGTCGTTCATCCCTCCGGAGTTGCGCAAGGGCTTCGGACTTCCGACCTACGAATTCCAGGACGCAGTCTGGGCGTACTATTTCTACCGTCTCATCCAACGGGCGGAGAAAGTGACGCTGGTCTATGATTCCAGGACGGAAGGCATGAAGAGCGGGGAGGAGAGCCGTTACATCAAACAGCTTGAATATCATTTCGGTGTGCCGATCAAACGGAGTTTCGTCAAGGCTAACGCCGCCGGGGATTTCTCTCCTGAAGAGATAGTGAAAACGGAAGAGGATGTGGAAGCCATAAGACAGGCCAGGCTTTCGGCCTCCGCTTTGAAGAATTATCTCGACTGTCCCGCGAAATTCTACTACGCTACAGTCAAGAAGCTTCGCAGGCAGAATGAGGTCTCCGAGGATCTGGACGCTGGAATGTTGGGTGATGTCTATCACGGCACGATGCAGAAACTTTATTCGCCGGACATGGTGGGAGGACAAAAGGTGACAGATGAATATCTTGCCGGACTTCTGCGCAAACGCTCGACCATAAAGGGGACAGTGCGGAGTCTGATTCTTGAACAGCTTCATTCTCTTGAGGTTACTGGACGCGATCTGGTTGTGGAGGATGTGATTGTTGAGTATGTCATCAAGACCCTGAAAAGAGACCAGGAACTTCTCAAATTGTCCGGCTATGACGGATTTGAGATTCTGGGACTTGAGAAAAAATACCTCCACGACATCGATGGATTCCACTTTGTCGGCTATGTGGACAGGATGGACAGTCTGAGGCCTGGGGAGATAAGGATCGTGGACTACAAGACGGGCAAGGTCGAGGACAAGGATGTCAACATAACCGACGAGAATGCCGAGGGGATCGTCGAGGCTCTGTTCGGACCGAACAACGAGGGGCGGCCTAAGATCGCTTTCCAGCTTTACCTCTACGATGTTTTCTGCCGGGAGTCCGCTGACTATAAAGGACAGAGAATAGTCAACGTTATCTACCCTCCGGCGAACCTGTTCACGGAACCTGTCAAGGAGGTGCCTGTCAGTGAGGAATTCATGAGGCTCACTGAGGAAAAGCTACACGGCCTCCTCTCGGAGATCGCTTCGGTGGAAGTTCCGTTCAGGCGTACCGATGAGGAGAAAACCTGTTCGATTTGTGATTTCAGAATGATTTGCGGAAGATAATCATGATGCTGAAGGTGATGATAATAAGGAATATAAAAGAGAGCAGGGATGATTAGGATAATGAAAGCTTCGGCTGGATCAGGTAAGACCTTCAATCTGGCCAAAACATATATAAGACTCTTGCTGACGGATGAGGAGAGATATTCCTACAGGCATATTCTTGCGGTGACATTCACAAACAAGGCGACTGATGAGATGAAAAGCCGAATCTTGAAGGAACTGCATCAGCTCGCAATATCGCCGAAGGATTCTCCTTATTATGAGGAACTTGTTCCGTCGTTCGAGTCTGAGGACGGACTCCGCCGGCGCGCGGAGACCGTGCTGTGCGACATACTGCACGACTACGGAGCGTTTGCGGTCAGCACGATCGACCGTTTCTTCCAACAGACCCTCAAGGCTTTCTCCAGGGAGATCGGGCAGTTTGCTACCTATCAGGTCGAACTTGACCGTGAGTCGCTGGTCTCCGAAAGTGTGGACAGAGTGCTGGACTCCCTCTCTGATGACAACAAAGACCTTCTCGAATGGCTGACACAGAGCGTGATGGACGATCTGGAGAAAGGCAAGCGCTACAATCTGGAAAATAACCTGAAGACCGTCGCGTTGACCTTGAAGTCTGACGAACACAGGGCCGCAGTCGAAGAATATGGCATTGACGAGGAGAAGGAATATTCAAAAGAGAATCTGGCGAGGATGAAGAAGGCGCTTGCCGGGGTGATGACTTCGTTCTGCAAAGAGGTTAAGGAAGCCGCCAAGGCGTTTGTCGGCGCGGCTGGGGAAGAGGGTTTGTCTAATGAGGATTTTTCTCGGAAATGCTTCAATTCTGTCTATGCGTGCGCCGCGTCGGACCCTAAAGATGATCCGGCGTATCCGTCCGCGACCATATTCAGAAACAGAGAGGATTTCAGCAAGTGGTTCAGAAAGGCTGATTTAAAGAGGTTCGCCTCTGTGGAGGGACGGTTGATGCCGTTGCTTCAGAGGTACTGCGGGATATTCACGGAAAAGTATAAGGTCTATGCCACGGCTTCCAAAATCTCTCTGATTTTGAATGAATTGGGAATCGCGGGAGATCTTGACCGGGAGTTTCGCGCGCTGATGAAGGAGAAGAATGTGCTGAGCCTGGACGACTCGAATGTGATTCTGAGGAATATAATTGACGGCACGGACGCTCCGTTCATCTACGAGAAGTTGGGAGTGCGTTTCGAGCATTTTCTGCTGGACGAGTTTCAGGATACCTCGCGTATCCAGTGGGACAATTTCCGTCCGCTTATCGAGAACAGCGTGGCGCAGGGGAAGGAGAATCTTCTCGTGGGTGATGTGAAGCAGAGCATCTATCGTTGGCGTGGCTCTGACTGGCGGATGATGGCGCGCGAAGTCCAGGGCGAGTTCTCCCAATGCGGCGTGGAGACCCTTGACAGCAACTACCGAAGCCTCAGGAATATAGTCGAGTTCAACAACGGTTTCTTTGAATATGCCTCCTCGGTTCTCGATGGCATGGCTGGAGAGGAATCTGCCTTCAAGGTCCATGACATATATTCAGACGCGAGGCAACTTGTGAAGTCGAAGGATGCCTCGGAAGGAAGTGTCGAGGTCGTTTTTTGTGACAAGGAAGATGAGATGCAGGCGATTCTGGATGCTGTGAACAAGGTTCGTGAGGCCGGGGCGAGGTATGGTGAGATCACGGTGCTGGTCAGAAGCAACAGACACGGTTCCGATGTGGCCATGTTCCTGATGGACAACGGGGTCAGTGTGATTTCCGATGACTCGCTGCATTTGAAATCCTCGGCGGTGGCCCGTCAGGTCGTTTCGCTTCTGTCCTCGGTCGGGAATGAGGACGACACCATCGGTTCTTTCCTTGCCGGGGAACTGGACATCAATGTCGCCGAGTTGTCCTGCCTGTCCCTGTCAGATCTCTGCGAGCAGCTTTTGCGTATTCTCAAAGATCGGGATCCGGAACTGTTTGAGTCAGAGACTCAGTATGTTCAGGCTCTGATGGATTTCGTGCAGGACTATGTCGCCGTCAACGGGAACGCAATCGACGGATTCCTGAAGGCCTGGCAGGAGGCGGATCCGAAGATCAGTTCGCCTTCCGATCCGGAGTCTGTCAGGGTCATGACGATTCACAAGTCGAAAGGACTTGAGTTCCAGCATGTGATCTTCCCGTTCGCCGAGGAGATCGGCCTCTTCCGCAGCGAGAAGCATTGGACCCGGCCTTCTGTGGAGGGCACCGAGCTTGAGGGTATCGCTGACGGGGTCTATAACGTGTCGTTGAGGAAGCCGGCCAATGAGGATTCCTTGTTCCATGAAGGAAGTCAGAAAGAAATGCAATTCCAGCTTGTGGACAACATCAACACGTTCTATGTGGCTTTGACAAGGCCGGTCAAGGGGTTGACGGTCATCGCTTCCAATCCGCCGGAGAAGATCGCGGACGCGATTGTCCCGGCCGCCATTTCTGCCGCGTCAGTCGCATTAGTCGCTTCGACAGGCTCGGCGACCAAGAAACCTCCGGTCGCTGAGCCTGTCGAAGCGACTGGAGGAACACAGTCCCCATGCGACTTCACGGACTTCTCACAGATTCTCTATGCCTATCTGTATGGCTGCGGAGAGATGCTGGAATATGCCAGGGAAGAAGCGGAAGACAAACTCGTCTTTTCAAAAGGCGACATCTACGACTACGCCACGCTGGAGCGGAAAGCCGACACCATTTCCGAACTGATGCCAGGTTACCCGTCCTATCCCCTCAATCCGTCTGTTGAAGACGAAGACTCTGACGTCAGGGAGCGAGGTCGTCTGAAATTCAGCGCTGATTCAATAGACTTCTTTTGCGATGAGGCGAGAAACGATGCCAGGCTCAACGGCACAGTACTCCACGGCATACTCTCCGAGGTCGTCACCTTGTCGGATTTGCCTGATGCCGTGCGCCATGCTTTCGAGGCTGGTGAGATCGATGCCGGTCAGGAGGAAGAGTATCTGAATATTCTCACCCAAAGAACCGCCGCGCATCCCGAGTGGTTCCCCGCGAATGGCTCCGAAGTGCTGAACGAGACTGAACTGATTGACACTGATGGAGAAGCCTATCGCCCGGATAGAGTCTTGATCCAAGGTGAAAGAGTCACAATCATCGACTACAAGTTCGGTGAAAAGAGGCGCTCGTACCGTCGTCAGGTAGCTCGCTACGCCGACATCTACCGCAGGATGGGATATTCGGAGATTACTCCTATAATATGGTATGTACTTACCGATGAGGTGGAATAATTTTCGTATATTTGCCTTTCAACTCAAATTGTAATGAATATGGAAGCGAACGACAACTCTATAAAACTCTACTACAACACGGAAAGGGAGAAGCTTCAGATGCCGGAATATGGCCGCATCGTCCTGAATATGGTCGAGCAGGTCAAGGCTATCCCGGACAGAGAGAAACGGAGTGAGCAGGCCCGCGTGGTGGTCAGGGTGATGGAGACCTTGAACCCGCAGGTCCACATGCAGGAAAACTACGAGCAGAAGCTTTGGGATCATCTCTACATGATCGCGGGGTATGATCTTGACATCGACTCTCCGTTCCCGGCTCCGCATCCGGAGGCGATGGATGTGCCTCCGATGAATATCCCGATCAACAAGACACCGGTGCGTGCCAATCATTACGGACGCAACATCGAGAGTATCATAGACTTGATCGCCGGTGAGCCGGAGGGTGAGGTCAAGCGTTCCATGCTGCGTTCGTTGGCTATCTACATGAGGCAGCAGTATCTGATATGGAACAAGGACAGCGTAGCCGACGAGACCATATTCGCCGACATAGAGAAACTATCGGGCTACAGGATTCAGGTTCCGTCTGATCTGGAACTTACAAAGATTTCATTCGATTCCAACTTTTCGCGTCCAGGCTTGAATCTGGGTATGGGACAGAATCGCAGGAACAACAAGAAAGGCAATCGTAAGAACAGGAAATAATGTTCAGGTTCTGGAGAAATATGGATGAGGAGGACAAGGCCCGGCTGATTAAGATCGCCGGCATACTTGTCGCGTTGCTGGCGGTGTTCACATTGTTGGCGACCGTTTCCTATTTCTTCACATGGAAGGCGGATCAGAGTTCATTGTCTTCCGCTGTCGGCGACACTTCGGTCGAGGTGAGCAACATGGCGGGCAAGATGGGATACCGTTGGGCAGATCTGCTTGTGCGCAGGTGGTTCGGGTTGGGAAGCCTGGCCTTTGTGGTCATCCTTTTCGCTGTCTCGGTCCGTCTGTTGCTGCATAGATGGCATTATTCGATGGTCAAGACGACACTCTTGACTGTCACCGGGGCGATGATCTCGTCGTTCATCCTTGCGTTTGTCTCTGATTTGTCGGGACTTGGCAACGCTTTCGGAGGAGGACTCGGCGGAGAATGCGGAGAGTCGGTCGTGAAGTGGGCGTCGGTTGTTTTCGGGAATATCCTTACTGGCTTCTTGCTGGCTTTTCTGGTGGTTGTCTGGCTGGTCATGGTTTCGCGGAAGTTCTCGGACTGGCTGATGTCATTGGGAAAGAAGAAGGAATCGGTGGCAGAGGAGGATGACTCGGAAGAGTCGTCCCTTCGACAAGCTCAGGGACCTGAAAAGAAAGATGCTCGGGGACCGCGTCCGGTGGCTGAGCCTGTGGTTCGACAAAGCTCACCAACCATCGAAGCCACCAGGCCTGCTGTGGTTCGACAGGCTTCCGCAACTGCCGAGGCTACAAGCCATGCCGAAACCGTTGCCTTGAATGCCCCAGACCGGTCCCTGAGCTTGTCGAAGGGAGCTGCACGACCAGCGGCTTCGACAGGCTCAGCCACCACCGAATCTGCCGAGAAATCCATGGAAGTGGTCAAAGGGAATGAATTGTCCACAGACATAAAAAAGGAACTTCCAAGAATCGACGTTCGAGACGAACTTCCTGATTACCAGTTCCCTTCGTTGGAACTGCTGGATTCATATTCATCAAGCCGGAACGAGGTCTCCGATGAGGAATTGTCCCGGAACAACGCCAGAATCCGCAATGCTCTGGAGAACTACCGCATCCAGATCACTGATGTCAAAGCAATCGTGGGTCCGACCGTGACCCTTTACAAAGTATATCCCGCGCCTGGAGTCAAGATCTCCGAGATAAAGAAGCTTCAGGAAGATCTCGGAATGCATCTTCATGCAAGGGGAGTCCGTGTCGTGACACTTACCGATTCCGTCGGCATTGAAGTCGCCAACGACCGACCTTCCATCGTTCCGATGCGCGCCGTGCTCAACGATGAGGCGTTCCGCTCCAGCAAGGCCGAGCTCCCGGTTGCCATTGGCTACACTATCCAGCAGAAAGTCAAGGTCTTTGATCTGGCTGATGCACCACACCTTCTGGTGGCCGGAGCGACAAAACAGGGCAAGTCAGTGGGCCTCAATGCGATAGTTACGTCGCTGCTTTACGCCAAACATCCGTCTGAGCTGAAGCTGGTGTTCATCGATCCTAAAATGGTCGAGTTCTCGGCCTACGCCCATCTTTTGAGACATTATTTGGCCGTTCTCCCTTGCAACGACGAGCAGGAAGAAAGGGACAACGCGATCGTGAAGAAGGCAGATAAGGCCGACAAGATCCTTCGCTCGTTGTGCATTGAGATGGACCAACGCTACGAACTTCTCAGCCGCGCCTCTGTGCCGAACATAAAGACCTACAATGAGAAGTATCGCAACCGCAGGCTCCGCCCTGACGAAGGACACCGTTTCCTGCCGTACATCGTCACCATCATAGATGAATATGCCGATCTGACGATGTCGGTTGGTGGCAACGGAGACGCCAAGGCCGTGGCCCGCAGCATCACCACGTCCATCATCAGGCTGGCCCAGAAGGGCCGCGCAGCCGGTCTGCATGTCGTATTGGCTACCCAGAGGCCTTCTGTGGATGTCATCACGGGACTCATCAAGACGAACTTCCCGACCAGAATTGCGTTCAGGGTTGTGTCCAGAACCGATTCTTCGACAATACTTGACTCTCCTGGAGCCGAGAAACTGATCGGTAAGGGAGACATGCTCTACTACGCCGGAGTCGAGATGGAACGTGTCCAGTGCGCTTACATCGACAGCGAAGAGATCAATAGGCTTACAGAGTATATCGGCTCGCAGATAGGGTATAAGAAGAGTTTCAACACGCCTTGTTATCTGCCTCCTGTCGATGATGACACGGAAGAAGGATCCGGTGGCATGGTCGATATGACAAAGCTTGACGAACGCTTCGAGGAGGCAGCCAAGCTCGTGGTCATGAGCCAGAGAGGCTCGACATCCGATCTCCAGAGGCGTCTCGGAATGGGCTACGCCAAGGCCGGACGAGTAATGGACCAACTGCAGGCGGCAGGCGTTGTCGGCCCTCAGGAAGGCTCGAAGCCACGTCAGGTTCTGGTTTCCAGTCTTGATGAACTGGATCAGATCATAGCCGCTTACAAGAATCAGTAATCCGCAGCAAGGCATGACTTGTGCAGACGCACGTAAAGGTATGAGAACAATCACAAGAATATTCATCGCCGTCGCGGTCGCGCTTCTTGCGTTGCCGCAGGTTTCGCTTGCCAAGAGCAAGACACTGGACGCTTTTGTCAGCAAGGTCTCAGCCTCGCTGGTTTCGTTTGACTATTCATTCTCGATGCCGACAAAGAAGGCTACGATGACCGGTAGCGGAAGCGTGAAAGTTCAGGGAACCGCTTTTGTCGTGGACGGAAACGGGCTTGAGATATGGTGCGACGGAAGGACACGCTGGACTATAGACAGAATTTCGGAAGAGGCTCTTGTCGAGTCTGTTGACGATTCGTATGACAGTTATGCCACCAATCCCGCCTTGATGATAGCCTCGATAGACAATGCTTTCAGGGAGGAGTCTTTCGGAAACTCGAAGTTCGGAGGGAAAGTCGTGGAAGCTTCGGTTCTTTCCCCTGTTAATAGAGGTAAAGGCTCTATGGACATCTCGGGACTCAAACTGTTTTTCAAAAGTGGGACCACAACTCTTGTAGGAGCGGAGGTCGCTCTTAATGATGGCTCTGTGTCGAATTTCACGATAACGAATCTCAAATTTGAAGATGCCGGAAAATCAAAAGAGTCTTTCCGCTTCAACGAAAAGACTCTCGATTCCTCTTATGTCATCACGGATCTGCGCTGAGCGAGCGATTCTTGATAATTCTAGATTGACTAATCCTTGACGCATCTGACAGAGGCCCGGAAGGAGTCCTTGTCTCTTGCACCGACAAGAATGTCATTCTGTTTTACATAAATGTATCGGCAGTATCCCTGCCCGTCGCTTCCCGAGTCTGATGTCCAAAATGCGGCGTAATTGTCTAATCCTGTGAATTTGGCTGATTTCCCTGGATCCATAGCATAACCTACAGGAAGAGCTGAAAATCCGGCTTTGTTGGTGATCTTCACTTGCGGCCAGTACTCCCACATTCTTGTTCCGAGGAACTTGGCGTCAACCATCAGTCCTCCGGCGACTCCGCTGAAAGTCTCTTTCTCCGAGAATGTGGTTCCATTGGGCGCAAGGGCGTTGGCGAGGGCTGTGAACTCGGCGTCGGAAGGCAGATGCCACCCGTCCGGACAGGCGGAAACCGCCTCGTTCCATGTGTAATAACGACCGAAAACAGCATCCATGGCCTCACTGTTCTCATAGGACACACCGGATTCGGAATAGTAAAGATTATTCTTCATCCAGGTCTTGCCATTGAAGGTTGTCGTGTAGTAGGATCCGCCATCCCTGTCATCGGTGAACATCGGATCCTTGTTGGTGTAGGCTCCAGCTATGGTCGAATCAAGAGCTGGATCAACGACGCTGAACGATGCTGAGTTAGTCTTGGTGTAGTAGCCGTCTGCGAACGCAACGCAGCTGACCGTGAAAGTGCCGACCTTGGACGGAACTGTGAATTTGAATGTCCCGTCACCGCTTTTGTCGGCTTCCGTCTTGGTCGTGTCCTTAGCTGACTCCCATGACGCGGACCAATAGTAGCCGATGTCTTCGGCCAACCCTGTGCCGGGATGGGTTATTCCGTTCGGGGTCAGACTGAATGAGTCACCCTTACGCACATAAGTCGGTACGGACGACGAGAAGGTCAGCGTCCCGCTGACGTAGTCCTTGGTGGATGTGCTGTCCTTGTCCTTTTTGCAGGACGGGAGAGCCATCAAGGCTGTGGACAATCCTATTAAAATAAAACTCTTAATTTTCATTTCTCTCGGTTGAAAATACAAATATCGTATAAAAAACGCAAAAACGGTAGTCATTGAGCAAAAACTAGTCCAATGATGACCGATAATTGAATCAAATTTCCTATAATTGTGGAAATGAAAACTATCAGGCGAATATTCAGGAGCGTCATTCTGTGCTCCATCGTATCGGTTGCCGTGGCTTCATGTGGCGGAAAGACCGTCTATCATGAATTGACCGGCTATGCCCAAGGAGGAACCTATTCGGTTAAGTTCAGGCCGGAAAAAGGCATGAATATGGATGAGGTAGGAAAGGCTGTGGATTCCATCCTGACCATGGTGGACACAACTTTGTCCGGTTACAATAAAGGATCTCAATTGAGCCGTTTCAATACCGGCCGCAAGGTCGTCCCCGATGAGATGTTCAAGGAGATATTCATGATTTCCAAGAAACTCTATCAAGAGACAGGGGGTGCGTTGGACATGGCTTCCGGGCCGCTTTACGATGCTTGGGGGTTTGGCTTTACAAAGGATTCTCTGCCTTCCGCCGCGGCGGTTGACAGCCTGAAGGCGATCTGCGGAATGGACAAATTGGACGGGAATATGCTCCCGTTGGCTTCGGGAATACGCCCCAAGTTGAATTTCAATGCCATAGCCCAAGGCTACACTTGTGATAAAATCGCTGAATATCTCCACTCGCTCGGTATCAGGAATATGCTTGTGAACATAGGGGAGATCTATTGCGAGGGACTCAATCCGTCCGGTAAGCCGTGGACGATCGGGGTTGATATGCCTGTGGACGGGAACATGGAGCTTGGCGGCCAAGGTCTTGTGGGGAAATGGCAGGGGGACGGAAGCGGATGCGGAGTGGTCACTTCCGGCAATTACCGCAAGTTCTACATCAAAGAGGGACGGAAATATTCACATACCATTGACCCACGCACTGGGTATCCGGTTGAGCATACTTTGCTAAGCGCGACGATTGTCGCTCCGAATGCCACTCTGGCCGATGCCTACGCTACGTATTGCATGGTTGTCGGCTTGGATGAGGCGAAGCGTTTTATCAACTCCATGGATGAATTGGAGGGGTATCTTGTGTATGATGAAGGAGGCACGATGTCCGAATGGGCGTCTTCTGGCTTCAATCTTGTAAGAGAAGGCCGTTAGATTTGTTGTGATATGACAAGATTGTTCACAGATTCGTCTCTCGCCATGGTCGCCGCTTTTGCGATGGCTACTGGCTGCAGCACCATAAGCAGAACCGAGAAACAGCTGGCCAAGGTTGATTCGTTTGATTCTCCGGACATCCCGGCGATAGGGGAGTTGCCTCCGGTCAGACCTCGTCAGGCAGGGCTGGCATATTCCCCTAACACTCTGATCATTTATTATGACGAGAATGTCGGCAGAGAACCTCTCAGAAAGGCTGCTGTGAAGTACAAGGCTGATGTCGTGTATGATTACGGCATCATCGATGCGCTGGCTATCCGTATTCCTGAAGGGAAGACCCTTGAGGAGGCCGCAAGATATTTCCGCAAGGTGAAGGGTGTCATCGGAGTGTCTCGCAATGAAATCTATGAAGTCGGCGGGAATTCCGTGACTCCGCTATAAGCCGTGTGTTCAGTCGCTTCGACAAGCTCAGCGACCACAAGTGCGGAATCGGACGATCACTGAGCCTGTCGAAGTGGCCGGTTCAGTGCCATCTATGCGTCCCTCTCAATAGTCAGAATCCCAATCGTCTCCTTGACTGAAAGGCTGTTCTCTACAGTAAATCCTCCGGATTTGGTGCGTTTTAAGGAATTTAGATGCGCTCCGGAGCCGAGTGCCTCGCCGAGATCGCGTGCCAATGCCCTGATGTAGGTCCCTTTGCTGCATGTGACGCGGATTTTCGCCAATGGAAGATGCAGGGAGGAAGTGTCCACGACATTGATTCGAGGGTTCGGTCTTAGTCCGTCATCCTGAAGCTCCGTTTCGGTTTCTTTCCCGTCCTGAAAGAACGAGATTAATTCCATTTCCGAGATGTTGATAATCTGCTTGTTGAGTGTCTCGGCCACAGTGTGGTCGAAATCAGTCATCACATCAGTCTTCTGCTTGTTGGCCTCCCGGTACTGTTTCCTGGCCAGCTCGTAGGCCCTTACCCCATCGACGGACTTGGCAGAGAAGAGAGGAGCGATCTGCTCTTGCTCGCCAAGGAATCGCGGCAGCGCCTCACGGATGGATTGCTCCGTGACACCTTTGACAGGGTATTCCTGGTCGATGGCTTTCTCAAGGTCGTAGGATGGAGTGGTGGCTCCGAAAGAGACTCCGGCGAGATATTCCTTGCCCTCCTTTTGGAGGGTTTCCGCCAGTTTTGTGGCTTTGCCGATGCAGACGAGCAACACACCGGTGGCAAGTGGATCCAGGGTCCCGGCATGACCGACCTTGAGGTTCTTTTTGTGGAAGTGCCTGCAAGCCGCCCATTTGACCTTGCGGATGACATCGGCGGATGTCCAGCGGTAAGGCTTGTCGATAGGAATGATGATTCCTTCCGGGTAATCCTCGATGCTCTCTGAGAGTTTGAAGTTACCCGAAAGGAAATCCTTGTCCGCTATGAACGCTTTTATTTCCAATAGTTTGTCTTGTGAAGTTACTTGCAAACAGGGATCTTCTCAATGCGACGCTCGTGTCGGCCTCCCTCGAATTCGGTCTCCAGCCATTTGTTCACGATTGAAGTTACCATCTGGTAGGAGATGAAGCGGGCTGGCATCACAATCACGTTGGCCTTGTTGTGGGCCTTGGCCAGACGGGCGATCTCGGTTCCCCAGCAAAGGGCGGCACGCACTTTCTGATGCTTGTTCAAAGTGATCGCCATGCCGTTACCGGAACCGCAGAACGCCACTCCAAGCTCAACTTCGCCGTTGTCGATGGCCGCGCCGAGTGGATGGGCGAAGTCAGAGTAGTCGCAGCTTTCCGCTGAATGTGTCCCATAATCAATGACCTCGTAGCCCTTTTTCTTGAGCAATTCCGCTATCTTTCCCTTGTACTCGAATCCAGCATGGTCGCTGGCAACACCGATTTTCATAATATTCTCTGTTTTAAATAATTTTCTTCTTGCTTACCGTTGTGATGAATTCTTTGAGGTAGAACGGCTCGAAATAGGCCACGTCCTCGAACCTCTTGGCATTCAGCGCCTCCAGTGCCGGATGCGTCATTGAGGCGGCCTTAGGACAGCACTGGATGAAATGTGCGTTCGGGCTGGTCAGGGTGTCCTTGCACTTGTCGGCGCCGTCACCGATGAAAAGCACGGGACCTTCCTCAAGCCGCTCTTTGAATGAACCAGCGTCGATTATCTGTGCCACAGTAGGGGAAACCTGCTTCCCGTCCGGTGTGAATATTCCCGTGTAAACCTCCATCCGGCGGGCGTCGATCATCGGAATGATGTAGCGGCAGCCTTCAGGGAGCATATTCCCGTCCAGCGCCTGCCATACAAGCGTGTCGAGTGTGCCTACGGAGATCATCGGGATTCCGGCTCCGAAGCAGAGGCCTTTGGCGGTGGAGACCCCGACTCTCAGTCCTGTGTAGGATCCAGGCCCTTTGCTTACGGCCACGGCGTCGCAGTCCGAGACCTTAAGCCCTTTTTCGGAAAGCATCTCGCTAACGAACAAAGCTGTCTTTGAGGCGTGCGCCCTTGGCTCGTCGCTGAGCCTTTCACCGACAATCCTTCCGTCCTCCACAAGGGCTGTGGAACAAAGGGAAGTGGAAGTCTCTATTAGAATTATTCTGCTCATTATTTGTTGAATATCAATTCTTTCATGTAAGGGAAAAACACATCTGCGAAGTCCTTGATCGGAGTGTAGAAAAGGGATTCCCTGATTGTCTTCGAACAGTCGATCTCAAGTGCTGCGGCTACGGAATCGAACAGGAGGATGAACAATCCTATCGCAAGGAGAACTTTCAGAAGGGCGAACGCCACTCCGAGCAGTTTGTTCAGCCAACCCAGCATCACGATCTTCACTATGCCCTCCAACATTTTCCCGGCCAAGGTGAGCGCAAAGAAAACGCCAAGCAGGATAATCGTGAACGCTATGGCCTGAAGTACGGTGGGTGAGACATCAATCGCCGGTTTGAGCCGTCCGATGACCACGCCGGAAAAGTGAAAGGACATCCACGCCCCCAGCACCAAAGCCA
>CAVKML010000032.1:0-21705 GCA_963657715.1 uncultured bacterium
AGTTGGTAGAGCACAACACTTTTAATGTTGGGGTCTCGGGTTCGAGCCCCGAACGGATCACTAAAAGGAGCTTCGCTTCTTTCCAGAGCAAAGGCTTAGGCCGCCGCTCAAAACATAATGCTTTGCTAGCTCAGTTGGTAGAGCAACTGACTCTTAATCAGTGGGTCTAGGGTTCGAGTCCCTAGCAGAGCACGAAAAGGCTTCGGGCGTTAGTCTGAAGCCTTTTTTGTTTTTGGAGAACAATGGATAGATTTGAGAAATACGAAAGTGATCTGGTTGACAGATTGGTGGAGTTGTGCACTGCCAGAGGCCTTATGGACGGGATGTTGCTGAGCAGCCCGGACATCACGGCGAGATGGGAGCCTATCGCGTTGGAATATTCCGGTGACGCTGTCATGGAGTTCAACGCTTATCCGGAGGTCGTGCTGGCATGGACGGCCTACATCGGGATGGCTGTGGTCTGTTGGTGGGACAAGGACTGGAACCGGTACAAAGACCAGGGATATTCATCTCTTGTCGGGTCAAGAGGATTTGATGATCTTGACGAGCATGTGACCAGGGACATCCTGAAGCATCCGCTCAACTCTAAGGAGGCTGCGGACATCGCAGGCAATCTGGCGTTTCTCGCCAGTGACGCATATTCGTTTATGATGAGGCAAGGAGCTGAGGCGCAGAGTGTTGATGCTTTTAATATTTTCCGTCACACGCTTTCCGCGATGTACAGTGTGGGGGCGGCGGTCGAGCTTAAGGCTTTGCGTTATAGGATGGAGAAGATTTGATTGGAATATTGAGTTAGTTTAGTGGTTATGGAGTATAGTCCAAAATTTTTCCACCTCTTCAAGAAGGGGCGGTACAGTCGTGAACGTTTTATCTCGGACCTAATCGCGGGTGTTGTCGTCGGCATCATAGCTTTGCCGTTGGCGATAGCTTTCGGAATCGCCAGCGGTGTGTCTCCCCAGCAGGGGCTTATCACCGCCATCGTGGCAGGATTCCTTGTCTCTGTTTTCGGAGGGTCCCGTTTCCTGATCGGCGGTCCTACAGGGGCCTTCATCGTCATTGTCTCCGGAATCGTCGCACAGTATGGCATACAAGGTCTCACGGTCGCCACAATCATGGCGGGAATGATCCTTGTGGCAATGGGACTGTGCAAGATGGGGGCTGTGTTCAAGTTCATCCCTTATCCTATCGTGGTCGGATTCACCAGCGGTATCGCTCTCACGATTTTCTCCACGCAGATGAAGGATTTCTTCGGCCTCGGGAATGTGGCCGTTCCGTCAGGTTTTGTCCCGGAGTGGATCTGCTACATCCAGAACATCAGCCACATCTCTTTGTCGGAGACCGCTTTGAGTGTCGGATGCCTGCTTGTCATCATCTCATGGAACAAGTGGGGATTCAAGAAGATTCCGGGGTCGCTTGTGGCTATGGTTCTTGGTACGGCGGCTTCAGTGATGTTGAGCCGTTTCGCTGGAATCGAATTCGCCACAATAGGATCCAAGTTCCCCGAGCTTGCCGAAGGTCTGCCATTGCCAAAACCAGTAGCTCCCTCCATGGATTTCGCTACAGTTAAAGGCCTTGTGTCTCCGGCGTTCACGATCGCAATCCTGTGCGCCATCGAATCTCTTCTTGCGGCGATGGTCGCGGATGGCGTGACCGGAAAACAGCATGATTCCAACACGGAACTCATCGGGCAGGGGATCGCCAACATAGTAACGCCACTGTTCGGAGGCATCCCGGCTACCGGCGCGCTTGCCAGGACGATGGCGAGCATCAACAACGGAGCCCGCACCTCCGTTGCCGGCATTGTCCATGCCGTTGTGCTCCTGCTGATCTATCTGTTCCTGATGCCTTACGCGGTTTACATCCCGCTTTCATGTCTGGCGGCTGTACTGGTTGTCGTCGCGTTCAACATGAGCGAGTGGCGAAGCTTCAGATACCTTCTCAAGGGCGACGGCGCGGATGTGGCCGTGCTTCTGATAACATTCTTCCTGACAGTCGTCGTGGACCTTACGGTCGGAATCGAGGTCGGTGTCGTGCTTGCCATAGCGATGTTCGTGCGGCGGATGATGCAGACATCCACGATCGAAGTGCTTGATCAAGACAGGCTTGCCGCCACTGAGGATGATGATGTCGCGGCGAAGGATGATGTTGAGATGCTGGACATCCACAAGGGTGTCGAGGTCTATGAGATCAACGGTCCGTATTTTTTCGGTCTGGCGAGCCGTTCGGAAGAGTTCGAGCGTCGTAACAAGAACACTTGCGTGCGAATCATCAGAATGCGTAAGGTTCCTTTCATTGACTCGACCGGAGTCAGGAATCTCAAGAATATCATTGACATGGCTCACAAACGTGGTGTTGAGGTGATCTTGTCAGGAGTGAACGAAACGGTGCTGGCCACACTCAGAAAATTCGGTGTGGATCAGATCATAGGTGAGCGGAATATCTACCCGAACATATTCCCGGCCCTTGCTCATGCCAACGAGGTCGCTGACGCCTGCCTTGATAAGGAGGCATAAAGGCTGGTATAGAAGTAAAAATTGTATCTTTGCACTGCAAACCTTGGTGCGGTGAACCACTTTGCAAATCTAAGGTTTGCATCTGGCTGATTGAGAATATTCATCAATGGGAAAGACATTGCATAGTTTGAAGGACCTTAAGGGATTGATTCCCAAGGAAGAACCTGTGGTGAAGGCTTCGGCTCCGTCCAGACCTCAGGCAAAAGAGAGCGCTCCTGTCAAGGTTGACGGTGGTCCTAAGGTCGGCGACAGGGTGGTGCTGATGGAGTCCGACGAACACGGAAGAATCCAACGGACAGACGGGAAAAACTATTTTGTCAAGTTGGATGATGGGTTGGTCGTAAGTCTCGGTAAATGGGATTTCGCGGTTACGGACGACAAGGAGGAAGAAAGACTTCGCAACTCCATTTTCGCGAGGCGAAGACCGGTCTCCCGGGAAGAGCCGTCCCGTTCACGCTACACGGACTACGGAGAGATCACGGTCGATCTTCATCTTGACGCGTTGGCTGGAGGACGATCCGTCCAGTCTGGACAGGCTCTTCAGTTCCAGATGGACGCATTCAAATCCGAACTCAAGAAATGCCTTCCGCACCGCGGAATGCGTGTCCGTTTCATCACCGGAGTGGGAGACTATGTCTTGACCAACGCCATCCGCAAGGAGCTGGACGAGGTCTATGCCCTGCGTTGCACCTACACCGTCGGCACCCCGGGCGTGACCGTTGTCACTGTCCGTTGAGGCGGCTGCCGATGAATATGTCGGTGGCTGTGATTTATTTGGTGCGTCCGACGAGGCGGTCGGCGAAATCACGCAACCTTTCCATTCTCTCACCTTCGCAGATGCTGGAAACACAGCCGAGAGCCGTCTCGGTTAGTTCAACGATGGCTTTCTTGGCATCCTCACCGACCTTGAGGGCATTGTAGATGTCTTTGACACGGCTGATCTTCACGGCCTTTTCCTCATCGTTTCCGGCTTTCATCGACATAGCCTCCAGCAGGTCTTTACGTATGTTTTCGTCCGCCTTTTCGAAAGCCCTTACGGTCAGCCAGCTCTTCTTCTCGTTGAGGATGTCCCCACCGATCGGCTTTCCGAAAACTTTTACATCCCCGTAGGCATCCAGATAGTCATCAGCCACCTGGAAGGCAAGTCCGAGGTTGTAGCCGTAGTCGTATAGGCAGTCGCAATCTTTCTGTGGAGCTCCGGCGATGATGGCCCCCATCTTGGCGGCACAGGCGATGAGGACGCTCGTCTTTAGACCGATCATATTCATGTAATCTTCCATCGGAACTGTCTGAAGGTGTTCGAAATCCATGTCGTACTGCTGTCCCTCGCACACCTCGGCAGCGGTTTTAGAGAACAGTCGCATCACATCGGTGACAACGGCCTGCGGCGCTTTCGCGATCCGGGCATAACTATCGATGCACATCACATCTCCGGAAAGGATCGCTGTGTCCGAGTCCCATTTCTTCCAGACCGTGTCCACCCCTCTGCGCAGCGGCGAGCGGTCCATGATGTCGTCGTGTATAAGCGTGAAGCTATGGAATACCTCGATTCCCGCCGCCGGTCCCAGAATCTCTGGGGTCAACTCATCCTTGTACAATGAATATGCTATCAAACATAGCGTCGGGCGGATCCGTTTTCCCCCGATCGAGATCATATACCTGAGCGGATCGTAAAGCCCCGAAGGCTCCTCCGTGAACTTGATTTCCTTGAAAAGATTTTTGACGGCTGCGTCAATGGTTTCCTGTGTCAGCATCGCTTGTCGTTTTTTAGGGGGATAAAGATAGGAATTTTCATCGGAATATTCTTATCTTTGCAGCCGCAAAAGGGTCCGGCCCTCTGACAAAGGAATGGTCCTGTGTTCTTGAAACCACGTTAAAAACAAGAAGTAAATATGTCAAACTCAACAAATCAACAGCGTGAGACGCTGTCTGTTACCTACGTTTGGATGTCAGTGACATTCTGCGTGTGTCTGGTCGTTTCCAACATCTTCATCCCAAGGCTTTGGCAGGTAGGTCCGCTTCCTGTCCAATTGACCGGCGCGGTGCTTCTGTTTCCGATTTCTTACATCCTTAACGATTGCCTTACAGAGGTTTACGGCTATAAAAAGGCCCGTCTGACCATCTGGATCGGCTTCGCTATGTGTCTCTTTGTGTCCATCGCATCGTTCGTCGTCACAAAGTTACCTAAGCCGATGTACGAGGACAGTTATGCCGCGGCCGAGAGCTTCAACTCGTTGTTCGGCCTTGTTCCGAGATCGATGATCGGTTCGCTTCTGGCGTTCATCGCCGGCTCGACGGTCAACGCGTGGATAATGTCAAAGATGAAAGTGGCGACCAAAGGCAAGGGCTTCGGCTGGAGAGCCATCATCTCCACCATCGGAGGAGAGGCTACGGATTCCCTGATCTTCTTCCCGATAGCTTTCGGCGGAATGCTGCCTCTGGGAGCTGTCATCAACTTGATGTTCACTCAGGTCGTAGCCAAGACCCTTTACGAGATAATAATCCTGCCTGTAACTTCATGGGTCGTAAGAAAGGTTAAGGCGCACGAGGGAATCGACACCTACGACAATAATATATCGTATAATCCGTTTAAGGTTAATGAAATATAGTCCCTCGGCTGATCCTGGAATATTCATTGGCATATTCCTGATCCGGCAGAGGTGCATTGAATATGCCGATGATGTCTCCTTTAGAGGGATATGATTTTCGGCAGGTGATTTAGTAATAGTTAAGTAGAATATTATGGCAGAAGGAAGAGAATTGGAGGGCCTTCAGTCCCTCGGCAAGAAGACTGAATATAAAAGCGACTACGCTCCGGAGGTTCTGGAGACGTTCATCAACAAACATCAGGGCAACGACTACTGGGTGAGGTTCAACTGTCCGGAGTTCACGAGCCTGTGTCCTATCACAGGACAGCCGGACTTCGCGGAGATCAGGATCAGTTATATTCCTGACGTGCGGATGGTGGAGAGTAAGAGTCTGAAACTGTATCTGTTCAGCTTCAGGAACCACGGTGATTTCCACGAGGACTGCGTCAACAAGATCATGAAGGATCTCATCAAGTTGATGGACCCCAAGTACATAGAGGTGACAGGCCTTTTCACCCCTCGTGGCGGCATTTCCATCTACCCTTACGCCAACTACGGTCGTCCCGGCACCAAGTACGAAGCCCTCGCCGAGCAGCGCTTCGCCACGCACGAGTGATACTTTAGGCATTTGTCCGCTGGCTATGAGACCGCATTGTTTTAGGGTCAGAACTCTATCGGCCGCTGAACCTGCGGTCGCTGAGCCTGTCGAAGCGACTTGTTATATTCAAAGGAATGACTATCTTTGCCCTTGAATATGAAAGGACAAGCGACAGTGGTCAAAAACGCGGGAAGCCATTTCCTGCTTTCAAGGTTGCCGGAGTGGCAGCCTTTTCCTGCAGTACTCAAAGGCAAGGTGCGTCTGAAAGGCAGCGAGGCGACCAATCCCGTGGCCGTAGGCGACAAGGTGACTTATGAATATTCAGAAACGCCTTCCACCACGCATCCTGCCTCGATCGTCGAAGTGCTGGATCGCAGGAATTATGTGATCCGCCGTTCGACCAACCTTTCAAGACAGTCGCATGTGATAGCCGCCAATCTGGACAGGGCGTTCATTGTCGTGACACTTTTCTTCCCTGAGATCAAACTGCCGTTCCTGGATAGGCTTTTGGTGACCTGCGAGGTGTATGGCATTCCGGCCACCATTGTCCTGAACAAGGTTGACATATTCAGAAAAGAATTTCCTGATCAACTCGCTGATTTTCATCGCATCTATGAAAGCGCAGGATATCGTGTGATAGAGACCTCCGCTTTGACCGGAGAGGGGATTGACGAGTTAAAGGCCGCCATCGGTGGTCCCGAAGAAGGCCATATTTGCCTTTTCTCCGGAGAGTCCGGTGTAGGGAAGTCCTCCATCATCAAGGCTTTGGACCCGTCCCTGAATCCGAAGGTCGGTAACATCTCCCTCGCTCACCTTCAGGGCCGCCACACCACATCCTTGTACGAGATGTATCCATTGGCCTCTGGTGGCTTTATAATTGATTCTCCTGGCCTTAGAGGTTTCGGTCTTGTCCATCTGGAGAAAGAGGAGATCGCTCTCTACTTTCCCGAAATGCTGAGATTCTCCCGCGACTGCCGTTTCACCCCCTGCACCCACACCCACGAACCTGGCTGTGCCGTAAAACAAGCTGTGGATGACGGCCAGATCTCCGCCGAGCGCTACAATTCCTACCTCGGCATGCTTGAAGAGGACAAGAAGTTCCGTTAGAGAATAGCTCTGTTGCCAGACAAATTGGTCAGCAAATAGTTCCATTATTAGGATGTTTGACTGAAAAACGTTAGTTTTGTATTACGAAAAAAGTCGTAACGAAAAAATGCGTAATATGGAGAACCCTTTCAAGTTCGGAACTATAGTGGAAGCCGACTATTTTACTGACAGAGTGAATGAAGTGGCTTACATAGAGCAATTTATTAAGAGCGCCAATCATTTGGTCATGATTAGCCCGCGACGGTTCGGCAAGAGCAGTCTCGTCTCAAAGGCCGTGAAAGAAAGTGGTCGGAAAAGTATCACACTGAATCTACAGTCTGTGATATCCGTATCAGATTTGTCCGCAAAACTGCTCAGGGAATTCTTCAAGGTGCATCCTATGGAGAGAGTACGGCACCTGATAACTCATTTTCGGATAGTTCCAATGATTTCAACAAACCCAGTGACTGGTGCTATGGATGTGTCATTCCAATCCGGCGCATCGGAAGAGGTTTTGCTTGAAGATGTCTTGAATCTGCTGGAACGTGCTCATTCAGAGAATGACAGGCTTATTGTTGTGTTGGATGAATTTCAAGAGATCAAGGACATCTCAAGCGATTTGGACAGGCAGCTTCGTTCCATAATGCAGGAACAGAAACACATCAACTACATTCTTTTGGGAAGTCAGGAAAGTATGATGACCGATATCTTTGAGAACAAAAAGTCTCCGTTCTATCTTTTCGGTGAGCTGATGAGACTTGGTAAGCTACCAAGACAAGACTTTTATGACTATCTTGTGGAGAGACTCTCGGCTGTTTTTCCTGAATCCTGCAAAGTTTTGGCTGATCGTATTCTGAACTTTACGGAATGTCATCCATATTATTCGCAACAATTGGCTGCGAACGTATGGCAGATTGGTGTTTTGCAACCTAAATCGGAGGATGTTCTTCAGGCGGCTATCGATCACATCGTTGTGTCGCACGCTCTTGACTATGAGCGCATCTGGATGGGATTCAAGCGTACTAATCGTTGGATTCTTCAGCGTTTGGCCGGCGGAAAATCTCTTCAGGATGGAGAGTACCGGACAAGCACCATCTACAGTGCCCTGAAGCGTCTTCAAAAGGACGGATATGCAATCTATTCCGACCACTATGAGCTTGAGGACCCGTTCTTTAAGCAATGGATCTTAAAGCAAGGCTAACTGAATTTTTTGAAATTTTTCGCCTTTTTGTATTACCTTTGCAAAAAGAGTAAAAGGTCTTACTATAAGATATGGTACTGGAAAAGCAGATACTGATGTTTCTTAACATCGCGCACAACAGCGTGAAGCAGTGTATGTCGGAGGTGTTCCAAAAAGGTGGGTTCAACCTGACTCCGGAGCAGTTTCTGGTGATGGACACGCTTTGGGACGAGGGCGTGCTGACCCAACAGCAGATCGCCGACATCACGATGAGGGACAAGAACTCCATCGTCAAGCTGATCGACGGACTAGAAAATAGAAAATTGGTCCGCAGGGTCAGCAACCCCAAGGACAGGAGGCAGAACCTCATCGAGGTCACGCCATATTCCCGGAGAATCAAGGACAAGGTGACGGAACTCTCGTTTGAGGCGGTCGCCACGATTGTGGGGGACATCCCGTGCGAGGATCTGGAATCCTTCGTCAAGACATTGGCGAGGATGGAAAGGAATATGAATCCGAAGTCAGACCTTGAGGCTTTGGCCAAAAAATATCCGACTAAAAAGAAAGACGATGGGACGACTGTATGACCTTCTGATGAAGGACTACCGCCTGAAGGAAGGGCTTAACGCCTGCATCAACTGCGGCACCTGTACGGCCATCTGCCCGGCGGCGGAGTTCTACCGCTATGATCCGAGGAGGATTGTGGACATCGTCCAGAGCAAGGACGAGGAAGAGATCGAGAAACTGCTCAAAAACGACACGATCTGGTACTGCGGCGAGTGTATGAGCTGCGTGACGAGATGTCCCCGGAAGAACGCTCCGGGACTGATTATTATGGCGTTGCGAAACCTGTCCATCGAACTAGGCTATTTCATCGAATCGGAGAAAGGCCGTCAGCAGTTCTTGTTGACCAAGGACTTGTGCGCCAACGTGTTGGACTATGGCTATTGTGTCTATCCACGCCGCTTCGACTATGCCGGGCATCCCGAGGCCGGAAAGGTCTGGGAATGGGAGGAGAAACATTTGGACGATGTGTTCGAGAGGCTCGGGGGCAATCTGGATGGTGAAGGATCAGGAGCTATGCGCCGCATCCCGCAGGAAGACCTTGACCAGCTCAAGAGAATCTTCGATGAGACCGGGGCGACAGAAAGGATGGAGAAGGTGCGCGCCGCCGGCTTGAAGAAGGCCGCGGAGATGGGTCTCACTGAAGACGAGTTCATCGCGAAAATCTATACGGACAGTGATCCGAAACACTTAAATCAATAGCCCTCAATGATCTACGAAGGCAAACAGAAGATCTGGTCAGACTACCAGAAAGAGATTCCGGACGATCACTATTTCTACGTCCGCAGCTGCATAAGACAGAGTTTTTTCCCGGCGTCGGAAGCGACATTCCTTAAGATAACAAGGCAGGAACTTGGAAAGGACATATTCGAGACAGAGCATCACACCACCTGCGGCGGAATCGCCTACCACTCTGACACGATTCCGCAGGAGACCGTGATGACAATCATCGCGCGCCAGTTCGCCCTGATGGCGAAGAACGGCTACGAGAACTACGTCTGCTCCTGCATCACCTCTTTCGGCCTCTACTGCGAGACGATGGAGACTTGGCGCGAGTTCCCTGAGCTGGAGGCGAAGGTGCGCGAGAACCTTTGGAAGACTTGCCACCTGGAGTTCGCCAAACCGAAATTCCTCGTGCACGCCAGCGACCTGATCTACAAATACCGCAACCTCATCGCTGCCCAGGCGAAGCACAAGCTCGTGAATATTCACACCGGCCGCCCGCTCCGTGTGGTGGAACACATCGGCTGCCACTATTCTAAGATGTTCCCTTCAAAGGGAGTGGGTGGCGCTGAATATCCTTACGTCCTCGTCGGTATGATCGAGGCGTGGGGCGGCGAGATCGTGGACTATCCGGAGCGTCGCCACTGCTGCGGCTTCGGATTCCGGCAATATCTTGTCAAAGGCAACCGTGGATATTCCCTCTCCAACACCCACAAGAAGTTCGAGAGCATGGAGCCGTTCCACCCGGATATGATCATCACCAACTGCCCTGGATGTCCGTATTTCCTTGACAGATGGCAATATGTGATCGCTGAGTCAACCGGCAAGACCTATGGGGAGCAGGGGTACGGCATCCCTGTCTTCACCTACGAGGAAGTGGCTGGATTGGTACTGGGCTACGACCCTTGGGACCTCGGGCTTCAGACGCATCAGGTCAGCGTCGAGCCGCTTCTGGACAAGATGGGCATTGAATATGATCCCTCCCGCAAGTTCCTCGGCAAGAACGGCAAGGACATCGGCCGCCCCGGTTGCTGCACGTGTCTGAAATAGTTTTTTATGAATATCCCACTGGCAACCACTTTAAACCACATAGTGACGATGGAAATATTACGGAACTTGGAGCGAAGCGACCGAAGGGGTTCGGGGAATCCTTTCCCCGTGCCCCTCAGGGGCTGTCGCAAAGCGACTGGGGGTTGGGTGTTTTTTATTGTAAATAGATGAACCGATGAAAAATAATATACTGATAATAGGTGGTGGCCCTGCTGGCCTTGAGGCGGCCTCCGGGCTTCAGAGGTTGGGTTACAATGTCATTCTGATCGAACGGACTTCGACTTTGGGCGGACATCTGGCCTCGTGGGACAGACTGTTTCCCGACGGGGTGTCGGCCTCGGCCGCCCTTGACGGACTTCTCGGAAAGATGGAAGGTGTCAAGTGCTTCACAGACACCGAGGTGCAGTCGATCAACAGACTTGACAAGTCCTACAATGTCATCCTTTCCAATGGCATCACGGTGCTGGCTGACGCGGTGCTGGTGGCCAGTGGATTCGACCTTTTCAAGGCCGAGAAGAAGGAGGAATATGGTTACGGAATCTATGACCACGTGATCACCAATGCCGATTTGGAGGCGTGGTTCAGTTCGGGGGCTGACGTGCGGATCGACAACCCTAAGAAAATCGGATTCGTGCATTGTGTCGGCTCCCGTGACGAAAAGTCTGGCTGCCGCTCATGCTCGAAAGTCTGCTGTGCCACTGCCGTGAAGCAGGCGTGTGAGATAAAACAGGCTTTCCCTGACGCACAGGTATATTGCTTCTATATGGACTTGAGGATGTTCGGCCGCCACTATGAGGATCTTTATCTTAACGCCCAGAAAGATTATGGCGTGCGCTTCATCCGTGGACGTGTCGCCGAGGTTTCCGAGAATGTGGACGGCAGTCTTCTCGTGAAGGCTGAGGACACAGTGGCCGGCAAGCCGCTGAAAGTCACCCTCGACCTTCTCGTGCTGATGGCCGGGATGACGCCATCGGCTTCCGGAAAGAGGGTGGGGGAGTTGCTGGAGATGCCAGTTGAGGAGGACGGATTCTTCGCTGTCCGAGACGGGATCCTGGCCGGTCAGCGCAGCCCGCTTCCGGGACTGTTCCTTGCCGGCTCCGCAACCGGGCCTAAGACCCTGCCTGAAACTCTTGCAGATGCCCGTGGGGCTGTCGTGGAGATTGACAGGTACTTGTCCGACATATTCCCGGACGCTAAGAATTACAAGACTTTGGTTCGCGAGAGATGGTAGATTTCGGTTTCGGTCTGGTCCCAAGTTCCAGAATCAATCTTGACCTGTTCGACAGGGCGAAGTTCGAGGAGTTGGCCGCGCTTGAGCCTGATGTGCGCAAGTGTATGGCCTGTGGAAGCTGCACCGCCGTCTGCACCGCCGGGCGGTTCGTTCAGACGAGTCTCCGCGCCGCGATCGAGGAACTTCACAACGGCCATCCTGACAAGGCACTCGGCTTATTGAAGTCCTGCCAGCTATGCGGAAAGTGTTCTATGGTCTGCCCGCGCGGCATCAACACACGGCATCTCATCCTGTCAATCACTAAGGTGTATGGCAAGGAGTAGCAGTTGGAAAATGACTCTACTACCTTTTATCTTTAACGTTAATCATTTAAATTAATTTGAGAATGTCCTTTGACGAAAAAATACTTCATGTTTTTCCTGTCAGATAGTACATCTGTTTTTTTGGAAAAACAGTCGAACTTGTTTTTCTCAAACCAGTGCTGGAACAAATAGCATACAAACTTGTTTTGGATTGCCGAGACGATCAGCAGGAAAAGAATTTGTCTTTAAGTTTCAGATAATTAATTTAAGTGACTTCAAAAATTTTCGGAACGAAATGAACCCTCTATTATATTCATTGACCCTTCAGGCCGCTCCAGAGGTCATCGACAGGATACCGTCGGGCTACAGCAACTTTGTGATTCCTTTCGTGGTCGGCATCAGCTTTATGCTGATCTGGCTGACCGTGGGTCTGATAAGGCTGCTGGCCAAGATTCCTGCCGAGGACAGACGCAGGTTCTGGAAGTCGCTGATCACGCCGAAAATCGCGCTCAAGAACATTAAGGAACTGTTCTGCGACTGTCTTTTCCACACGAAGATCTGGAAACGCAAGCCGTTGCTCGGCTACATGCACTCCGCGATCGCCTTCGGATGGTTTATGCTGATTGTCCTCGGACACATAGAGGTGGCGCTTTTCGTGCCTAAGCATCTTGCCTGGACGGACGGCGGACTTTTCTACCCGATTTTCTACAGATTCTTTGTCTGGATCAATCCTGGTCACGTGACGCTAAGGGGCTGGTTCTTCTTTTTCCTGATGGACTTCTTCCTTCTCTATGTGCTCACCGGAATCGGAATGGCCATATTCAAAAGATTCAGATCCATTGTGTTGGGAATGCGTCACACCACGAAGCCGTCTCTGGCTGACCGTGTGGCCCTTTACAGTCTTTGGATGATTTTCCCGTTGAGGCTTCTGGCCGAGAGTTTCACGGCTGACCTTAGCGGTGGAAGTTTTCTGACGGTTCCGGTCAACCATCTGTGGCACTGGATATTCGGTGACAAACTGTTCTTCATGCCGGTCTGGTGGGCATATTCAATATGTCTGGGACTGTTTTTCGCCGCGATGCCGTTCAGCCGGTATATGCACATCCTGACTGAGGTGTTGTGGATCCTGTTGCGCAATGCCGGGATTCAGCCACGGCATCCTCGCAAAGGTGTCGCGGAGGCTGAGATCTACGCCTGCTCCAGCTGCGGATTGTGTCTGGACGCCTGTCCGATGAACGTGCAGAAGAAGAATCTGAAATATTCATCGGTTTATTTCATCCGCTTCCTGCGTAGGCATAACGAGAAGAAGATCAATGATATCGCCGAGAAATGCCTGATGTGTGGCAAGTGTCACGCACTTTGTCCGGTGGGGGTTGACGCTCCGGCGCTCCGTCGCGCGCAGAGGGCTACGGTCAATAATTCGATGCCTTACGATTATTCGTATCTGAAGTCTTGTCCGGTTAGCTCGAATGGTTCGACTGATTTGACTGTCAATGCTGGCATGATAGCTGCCGGTTCAGTCGCTTCGACAAGCTCAGCGACCGCTTATACCTCGGTCACTGAGCCATCCACTTCGGTCCCTGAGCTTGTCGAAGGGATCTCCCTTACTGGAGGAATCGTATCTTCGGTCCCTGAACCTGTGGCTCGACAATGCTCACCAACCATCGAAGGGCCGGCCAAGCCGAAGAATGCCCCTGAAGTAATGTACTTCGCCGGTTGCATGACCCACCTCACTCCAAGGGTCATCAAATCCGTGGAGGAAGTCTTCAAGGCCGCTGGAGTTGACTACGTCTTCGCCGACCGCAACGGAGGAATATGCTGCGGCCGCCCTTTGATGCTCGCCGGCAAGACCGATGCCGCTTACGAGACCATCTCGGCAAACCGAAAGATGATTCTCTCGTCCGGTTGCCGGACTCTCGTCCTTTCCTGCCCGATCTGCTACAAGATTTTCAAAGATGAATATGCCCTCGACGGTGTGGAGGTGCTTCATTACACGCAGTTTATCAAGCGTCTTGTCGATAGCGGAAGATTGAATCTGGCCGCTGGGAACGAGCGAATCGTCTATCATGATCCATGTGAACTTGGCCGTGGTTGTGGAGTTTACAAAGAACCTCGTGAGGTTCTGGGCCAGGTCGGTACACTGGTGAAAGCCGCCAAGGAAGGTGACGAGAGCATCTGCTGCGGAGGCAGCCTCGGCAGTCTCACACTCGATGCCCGCGACCGCGCCAAGATCACCGAGTCCTCAGTCGGTAACCTGTTGGCTAACAACCCTCAGACCATAGTAACCGCCTGTCCTCTCTGTCTCAAGACCTTCTCCGAATCCGTTCCGGATTCCGTCAAGGTCCAAGACTTCGCCGAACTTGTTTCCCGCCACTTGTAGCTATTGTATTCGCCGCTTGTAGCCATTGTATTTCTTGACATAATCAAAGTCCCCTTGTCAGGTCGCTGCCTTGATTTTGGCTTCCCAAGGGACATTGTGCCGATTATTGTTGTCCCATCCCTCCGCACGGCTGCTTTCGACGACATTCAAGCCTCTTATTGTCGTCCAATCTCTCTGTCCGGCTACCTTCGACGGCATTCAAATCTCTTATTGTCGTTCAATCCCTTCGTACTGCTACCTTTGACGACATTCAAGTCTATTCTTGTCGCCCTATCCCTCCGTCCGGCTATTTTCAATGGCACTTAGGCCTGGAATGTTGCCTGTTCCCTCATTCGGTGATAATTAAGCAACATCTCAACCAGCGTTTAGATGCCCTATAGGCTTTTAAAAAATCGAGAATTTTAAAATGTGAAATTTTTTAGAGTAGTCTGTGATTGTAAAGGATTATTCGGGATAAAAGGTTTATAACCAATGATATGTAAATAAGATTTATGCCTATTAAAAAATTCTTTTGATCGCGATGGATGTAAAGAAACAGAAATTTATGTTTCTTATGACATGTTTTTCTGTTTTTGATGTCAAGTGTCTGAAAAAGAGACTATATTGCGGCAGTCCTAAATTTTGAAAGTATGAATGAACATCAACGTACCGCCCTCTTTAACGAGTACCGTACATGGCCTAAATGGTACTACCACATTGTCTTCGACTCTCTTGAGAAAGGACAATTATTCAACAACGATGACGAATATACCAACGGTATGAACAGCATTGCCATCGGGCAATATGTATTCGGGATTTCAATTTTGGTTTTTACCCTGATGGTCAACCATTGCCATATTCTCGTCCATGGAGCGGGGAAGGACATTGTCAAGTTCTTCATATTCATGAAGCGTCGGATCAATAGAAGGCTTAAGGCTGACGGATACCCTCCGCTTCCGGAGAACTACTGCTTCAAACTTATCAAGGTTGAGGACGAAAGACAGCTTGCGGACACTATCATCTATATCGCCAGAAACCCTTTGAAAGCCAGACCTGACATCACCGCCGGAGGCTATCTGTGGGGCTCTGCCAACCTTATTTTCAGCGAGACGAACAAACTTTATGAAAAAGTGAGTCTCAAGAATATGTCTTACCGCTCTGCGATGAGAACACTATGCACAAATGTCAGACTTCCTGATGAATATCTCTACAACCGTTCGATGGGCTTTATCCTCCCGGAATCCTATGTGCTTAATAATAAGGTGAAGACAGTTCTTCAAAACTCTTGGCGCTACAGCACGGCACTAATCAGAAATATTGATGCCTACATAAAGATTGCCGAGGGCATAGGGGAGATGGTCGTCTTGACAGAAGGAGAGTTGAACGAAGTCATCTCTCATGTGATTGGCGAAAAGTTCAAAGCATCATCTCTTAAGGATTTAAGTGTTGATGACAGGTGCCGACTGGCCGTGATTCTTAAAAAGAAGTACCGCATCGACACAAAGCGCATCGCCCGCAAAGTCCAGATAGCCCCCGATGTCCTGAACAGACTGTTCGGCTGACGGTCCTTTACTCCCAACGACCCGAATGTCAGTTGATGTTGTTAGTTCCCTCCGTACGGAGACTCTAAACAACATTTAAGCCTTGTAATGTCGTTAAATCCCTCGATTTAGCGACTTTCGACAACACTAAAGTGCGTAGTTGTCGTGTTGACTCTCTATCCAGCTTTTTTGAATGACATAAAAGGCAGGATTTGTTGTTCATTCCCGCCAGACGGCTAGTTGTGACGACATTTTGAGTGTTTATTGTCGTTAATCTCCGCCATAAGTCTTAGGTATAATCTGACCTCTGAATAACTGATTTGTTTTGAGATGAAAAATCTTTTGATTTTTACTAAATTTGCTTGGCTGTTCATTTGATTTTTACGAGACTATGGTCTTAGTAACATGAAAAAATAAGTTGCCTCAGATAAAGAGATATAGACCGAAAAGATTCCTTAAGATGGTGCAGGTTATTTTTGAAGGTTACTTAACACTGATTTACAATGAAAAAAATTTTGCTTGTTGTAGCGTGGATCGCCGTCGGGATGCTGTCGTTTGCCGGGACTGGCGTAAGATCGGGATATTCTATGGACGAAAGGAGACCGGGTTCTGTGAGCGCGGATTATTTAGGTGAAATGAGGCCATGTGCCACTGATGAGAATTCCACGGATGGAGGGATGTCATATTCACAGGCCAAGGAAGAGACTGACTCGACGGTCGCGGTCATCGCTTGGTTTGACAAGAGGGACACGATGACGTACTGGATCAATGAAGGAAGTTGGACGGTCAAGGACGGAGACACGACCAAGATTTCTGGAGTCTCCACAAAGGTGATGGTCACTGTGACCGACTCCACGAAAAAAGGTTATGTAATGGAATATAAAGTCCTTGAAATCCAAAATGATACGATTGAAAATTCGGCCCTTGGAGATTTCCAGAACCGGCTCGTTGCCAAATTGTCGGAGAAGATTTCGGGGACAACGATCAGGTTCAGGACGGATGAATACGGACGCATCAAAAAGTACGAGAACCTGAAGGAGATCAAGAAGCAAGCTAAGGAGTTGTTCGACTCGGCTTGTGAGGAGATGATGCGTTTGCCTGTGATGGACAGTCTCAAATCCATTGGAGTCAATTTTGATGCGATTCTTAAGGGAGTGGACATTGATCCGATAGTGGATGGCTACACTGAGGAAATCGAGACGTTGTTCAATTGCCATGGCAAGGAATATAAGGCCGGTGACTATGATGAACATACCGACGAGAGCAAGGATGCATATGCTTCCGACTATCATATGAGTGTCAATATGGATCCTGAGACCATGGAATATGAGATTTCATCAACGGTAGACACGAAAATCCCGGCGAAGGATCTTAAAGATATGATGGGGGCTTTGGTGGAGATCATCTCGGACAAGTCTTTGCAGGAGGATTTTGACAAGGAATATGACAAGCAAGTCAAGGAGGATGCGGTTGTCGGGACATGGAACTATTGGCAATATTTCGCGGACGGCTGGCCGGCAGAGGTGATCAGCCAAACCACAATCAGATTGATGGATCATAGTCGGTTGAAACAGAAACAGATTGTCTGGGAATACAGGTCCGTCGGCAATTCCCGGTAGCTCTCGTGCATCGGAACCGAGCATTTATGCACGAGATGGCCGCGTCCATTTGGAGGAAACTAAAATTGTTTTCCGGAATTTTCCGTAAAGGTAAAGAATATACCTTTTCGCAAAAGGTGGCACTGTAAACTGAATCAGTGAATCTGTAAAGAAAAACAGTTGAATCGAAGAGCAGGTGTAAACCAGTACAGAGATGCTGTAAAGCATATCAGTAAAACATCCTCTAAAGTGTCAACCATTCTCAGGGAAGGTCATGGCGAGGTCAGTGACCGGTGGGAAGTGTAAAGTTTTTTTACAGTGAGTGTAAAGAAACTTTACACTTTTTGATTTTATTTTTTTTGTTAATATGTTGAATAATAATTGTTTGTAAATTTTGGCATGGAAGTGGTTCGCCAGTTTTTCCGTGTTCGGGAAGCGTAAGGCTTTTGGTGGCGTACACCACACGAGACATAGGCTGAAAGGTTCCCGATGGAAAAGTGAAGATGACAAAGCATCGGTAAGGTGAAAATAAAAAAATAACAAGCTATATGAGCATATTCAGGAAAAGAAAAATGGGAACACCGCTTTCGGGGGTGCTGAACATTTTGGGGATGACGGTGGCGTTCGCGGCGCTGTACATCATTCTTGTGCAGGTGCATCACGATCTGACCTATAATAAGGATGTCAAGGATGCGGATCGGATTTATTGCGTGTCGCTGCCTGACTGGTACGCAGAAGGGAAGTATATGGTCTGGCTGAACAGACCGCCGTTCGAGCAGATGCTTTCCACTCTTTCAGAGATTGAGGCCGGTGGCACGGGCTACCTTTTCGGTCAGCCGATCGAAACCATTGTCGGAGACGGGAAGAACCCTACGCTTTCCGACCCTTCCGTCTCAATCAAGATGTCTTCGATGAACAAAAACACGCTCAGTGTGTTTGGCTTTGAGCTGGCTGAAGGTTCTTGGGACAACTATGTCGGTGTCTGGGACTATGCTTTCAGCGAATCCGCAGCGAAGAAATTCGGAGTCGGGGTCGGTGACATGTAATGATAAGGGATTGGCAATCCGGTACTTATCACGATGCGAACGTGGTGGCGATCTACAAGGATATGCCGATGAACTCTGACCTGTCCGATTTCGAGGCGATCTGCCCGATCGGAGACCAAGCCATTGACAGTTGGAGCGAATGGAGCTATCCTTACTTCTTCAAGGCAAAGGAAGGAGTCTCGAAAGATGATCTTGAGGCCGCTGCCAGCAAGGTTATGGAAGACATCATCGGAGGTGATTCCGATGCCGAGGATGAGGACAGGGCGGAAGCCATCAAACGTACAAGAGTACATCTGATCCCTCTGACAGAAACCTATTTTGACCAGACAATCGCCAATCGTGATGGTGCGAGCGGCAACAAGTCAACGACTTACACGTTGTTGGCCGTAGCTCTTCTGGTCATCATCATCGCCTTCATCAACTTTGTGAACTTCTTCTTCGCCCTTGTCCCTGTGCGCGTGCATTCTGTCAACACCAGAAAGGTTCTCGGAGCCTCAAGGACAAGCCTGATCCTGGACTGCGTGATGGAGGCTGTTTCGCTGATAGCCATCTCGTTGGCTCTGGCGGCCGCTGTCGTGATGTTGTTCCAGACATCCACGGCGGCGAGTCTCATCACCTGCTCTACAAAGTTCGGCGCGAATATGTCCGTAGGCATATTCACAATCATTCTTGGACTATTCTTCGCTGTGGTGGCAAGTCTTTATCCAGCCTTCTACATCACCTCCTTCTCGCCAGCGCTTGCTCTTAAAGGATCCTTCGCCTCAAGCTCCAAAGGCCGGGTGTTCAGATACTTGCTTGTGGGATTGCAGTTCCTTATCTCCATCTCGCTGATCATCTGCGCCACGTTCGTAGGCCTCCAGAGAAAGTTCATGCTCAGTCACGACATGGGCTTCGACCGTGAGGAACTCATCACCGCCAACGTGAACCGTACTGTCGGCAAATCCGCCGAGGCATTGCGCTCCAAACTGATGGAAGATCCTCAGATCAAGGATATTACTTGGGCTGACGGCGATCTTGTGCAGCCGAGCCGAATGGGCTGGGGCAGATTGTACAAGGGTGAGCAGATCAGCTTCCAGTGCTATCCTGTCGCTTGGGACTTCCTGCAGTTTATGGGAATTCCGGTCGAGGAAGGTCGCGATTTCACTCAGGCCGACGAACAGTGCGAGAACGGTGTGTACATATTCAATGAGACCGCGAAGAACAAGTTCGGCTTCACCTTGAATGAGAAAATGCCCGGCCACATGGATGAGGGAGACGCGGAGGTCGTTGGTTTCTGCCGTGACTTCAATTTCACCTCATTGAAGAACGATGTGCAACCTTTGGCACTTTACATATTCGGAAAACATCCTTGGCGGCCGCTCACAACACTTTTGGTTCGTACCGAGAAGAACGCCGACATTCCAGCCATTATAAAGAAGATCGCCACCGCTGTTTCGGAGATAAATCCGACGGTCAATCCGGATGACGTTGATGTCCAGCTCTTTGACAAGAAACTTCAGGGGCAATACGAGACCGAGACCAACTTCTCCCGTCTCATCACCCTCTTCACCCTGCTTGCGATCATCATCTCGCTGATGGGAGTCTTCGGACTCGTGATGTTCGAGACTGAAGACCGCCGCAAGGAGATCGGTGTGAGACGCGTGAACGGTGCCACGATAGGGGAGATCCTCAAGATGTTCAACATCGAGTTCGCGAGGATCGTGCTGGTCTGCTTCATCGTAGCGGTGCCGCTGACCTGGTGGATTGTCAACCGTTACTTGTCCGGATTTGCCTACAGGGTGCCTATTTACATCTGGGTGTTCGCCCTTGCGCTTGCCGCCGTGCTGCTCATCACAGCCCTGGTTGTCACCGGCCGCTGCTACAGAGCCGCCACCGAAAACCCAAGCATCACCTTGAAAAAGGAATAGCCTTGGATGCGATATTCGCGGAATCGGGAATATAAATTTTGAAAAACAGCATATTAGAAAAATATTTTTCAATGAATATGTCAGGTGCGGCTCGCTATTTGCGGGTCGTTCCTTTTTGTGAACCTACGGAATTTACTTTGTTTGTGATCGGGCATATTCCTGAATTTTAACCACATAATTTATGAAGCATTCAACAATTTTTATCACCATCGCTCTGGCCGCAGTGGCCTTGACGGCATCCTCTCAGAACTGCCACGCCTGCACGGGCATAACCCTCAAAGCCAAAGACGGAAGCACTGTTGTCGCCCGCACGATCGAATGGGCCGCATCCGACAATGACTGCCGCTGGGTTGTCGTACCCCGCGGTCACACCTGGAAATCCTTCATTCCCGGCGGCGGGACAGGCAGATCCTTCACCAATGAATATGGCTACGTCGGCGTGGCCGTGGTCCAGGACGAGCTGATGATGGAGGGCATGAACGAGAAAGGCCTCTCCGCCGGTCTCTTCTATTTCCCTGATTATGGAAAGTATGAGGAATATTCAGAAACGAATTTTGAAACAAATATTTCTGATTTCCAGCTTGTTTCGTATATTCTCGGAAGATGCGCCACCGTTGATGAGGTCAAGGCCGAGATCGCGAAGGTGCATATTCATGGATTCGACCCTCGCTCTTCGACGGTGCATTGGAGGTTCGCCGAGCCTTCGGGCCGCCAGATCGTGCTGGAAATCATTGACGGAAAGTGCGTTTTCTATGAGAACACCCTCGGGGTGCTGACCAACTCTCCTTCGTTCGACTGGCAGCTCACCAACCTCAACAACTACGTCAACCTGCTGCCCGGACGCACAGAACCCCATAAACTCGGGAATATGTCCCTGTCATCTTTCGGTGGAGGCAGCGCTATGCTTGGTCTGCCGGGAGATTTCACACCGCCTTCACGGTTTGTCCGGGCGGCCTTTTTCCAGAACACCGCTCCCGTGAAGCCGAACACCGAGGGAACCGTGTTCACGGCCTTCCATATTCTAGGATCCATGGAGATTCCGATCGGGGTTCAGTTTGCCGAAGGGCAGGAGACGGCTGACATTCCGAGCGCCACGCAATGCACTTGTGTCACTGACATGTCAGGTCTGCGGTTCTACTATCGCTCGATGTACGATGGGGGAATCAGATGCATTGATTTAAAGGAAATTAACTTTAAGAGAGTGGGCTTGAGATCTGAACCTCTCATCCCTGCAAAAAAGGAATTTGTCCATTATATTAAATTTTAATGATTAAAATTGCGGTCATGCCGTCTCAGGCACGTTTTTAGCATTGATGATATTCGTTTGTTGATTTTTAAAAATTATAAATACTATGATTTCAGAGAAACTTGTTAAAGCTTTCAACGATCAGGTTGTCGCTGAGCTTTGGTCTTCAAATC
>CAVKML010000032.1:21715-34781 GCA_963657715.1 uncultured bacterium
TATCTTCAGATGGCCTTCTACCTTAAGAAGGAAGGATGGAACGGTTCCGCGAACTGGATGTTCAAGCAGGCGGAAGAGGAGAAGGAACACGCCCTCAAACTCGCCGACTATGCCATCAAGCGTGGCGGTGATGTAAAGTTAGGAATGATTGATGTCGTTCCGGAGGGATGGGGATCGCTTCAGGATGTTTTCGAGCACGTTTACGAGCATGAACGCCATGTCTCTAAACTGATTGATGATCTTGCGGATGTTGCCGAGGCGGAAAAGGACAAGGCCACCAGAGAGTTCCTGAATTGGTTCATCAGTGAGCAGGTCGAGGAAGAGGATTCAGCCTTGGAGATCGTCGAGAAACTCAAGAAGGCCGGTGAGGCCGGCGCGTTCTTCGTTGACTCCGAACTTGCGAAGAGATAATCCTCTTTTACAATGAAAACTTCAGAATGGGTTGACCGGGGTTCCGGTCAGCTCATTTTTTTTTGTTTTTTAGGCTAAAATCGATAATTTTGTAAAATTAAAATGTTACAATAAAGAGAAAAATATTTATGTCACGTTTTCTTGATCCGCCTAAGGCGGGAAAACCATTGGCAGAGGACAAGGTGGACAAAACCTATAAGGCGATGCGTACCAAAGTCTTTCTGGGTGCGTTTTTTGGCTATGCCGCTTATTATCTCGTACGTAAGAACCTTTCGCTGGCCGCTCCGGACATGATTCATGACGGGATTCTGGACGCGGGAAAGGCTGGACTCGCAATGTCCGCTGTATCAATTGCATACGCTTTCTCAAAATTCATCATGGGCAGTGTTTCGGACAGGTCTGACGCAAGGAAGTTCCTCTGTGTCGGTCTTGTGCTTTCAGCTTTGACCATGATTCTCACGGGTGTGATTCCTTTCGGAGCGAACACTGCTGTGAACACCGCAATCATATTCACACTCATGTTGGTCGTGGGATGGTTGAGCGGTTTCGGCTGGCCTCCTTGCGGCAGGATCATGGCGCATTGGTTCAGCCAGAACGAGCGAAGTTTCAAGATGAGCGTGTGGAATGTTTCCCACACCATCGGAAGCTTCTCCCTCGGCTTCCTCGCCATCGCCGGCGTGATGCTTTTTGACGCGTTCGGAGTGGCGCAGAGCTGGAGGGGAGACTTCGTATTCCCTGCTGTCGTGGCTCTTTTGATCGCGGTGTTCTGTTGGTGGGCCATCAGGGACACTCCTGAGTCCTGCGGTCTTCCTTCCGTGCAAGACTGGAGGCAGGATTGGTCCGGAATCAAGTCCAAGGGGTCGGCGGACGAGAAACTGCCGTTCAAGACCTTGTTCGTGGACTATGTGTTCAAGAACAAATTGTTGTGGATCGTAGCCATCTCCAACGTGGCCGTCTATATGGTCCGCTACGGCATCGGTGACTGGGCTCCGACCTATCTTCAGGAAAAGGCTATCATGACAGCCGCCGAGAGCAAGGTGGCATTCTCAGTACACAACATTGTCGGAGCCGTCGGCACACTTGCCTGCGGTTGGGCTACATCCAAGATATTCAAAGGCCGCTGCGCCCCGATGAACGTGATCTGTATGTTCTTCTGCCTGCTCGGTGTCCTGCTTTACTGGATGGTTGGCTCTGGCATCATCGCGGCTTCCCCTGCTTTGCAGAAGACATTGATTTACATCGCTTTGTGTCTTATCGGCTTCTTTATCTACGGTCCTGTCGCCCTGACTGGAGTCCAGGCCCTGAATCTCGTGCCAAAGAACGCTGCCGGAACCGCCGCCGGATTCGTGGGGCTGTTTGGCTACCTCCTCGGTGACGCGGTCTGCTCGAAGATTCTTGTCGGTGGAATCGCCGTTGGAAGTTCCTGGGACACCGCCATGCTCTCCGTAGCCGTCGGCGCCCTCATCGGAGTCTTCCTCTGCGCCCTGCTGATCAAGAGCGAGAGGAATCTTGCGAAGTCCAACGCTTAGGATTTTGCTAAACTTGACGTTTGATTATTATTTCGAGAAATCCTCCACTTTGAAGGCTTTCGGACGCGCCATATTCTCCGTATAGACATTACCGAACTCGTCAGTGACTTTGATGGTAAGATCCACATCCGCGTCAGCGGCCTTGACTTTAAAGAAATGAGGGATATTATTCTCTGTGATGAAGCCCGGAGCTGATGTCAGGTTCGCTTTGTTGAACCTCGGTACAGAAAGAGCCTTGATGTGAAGCGGATCGTAAGCGACACCTTTCGTCCAGGACAGTTCCTTTCCATTCTCATCAGTAACGCTCAATGACCACTTGGAATTCCAGTTCCAGATGTTGATCAGAACCTCATTGTTGGAGTTGACCGGATACGCGTCAACATATTTTCCGAAACCATTCGTGGTAAGTTTCGGATTATCCTTAGGCATATTCGGAACGTCATCGTACGAGAACGACACCTGATTGAGGTCATAGCTTCTGAACTGATAGCTCTCATCCCAGGCCGTGGCCTTATACTGCCATTTGATGTCGGTGCCGTTTATATCCCAAATGCTGTAACCGGCTGGAGATCCATCCTGTCCGATATAGACTCCGTCTGTCAGGTTGCCGGACCACCACCAGGATCCACAGATCGATCCGGCGTTATGCTCATAGCAATCCGTCAGGCCGAAAGCGGATGTCTCTTTAGGGTTAGCATTGAATATCAAATGCGTGTGTCCGGTCACGAAATGAACAGTATAATCTTTCACGATGCTGAACAGCCGGTTGGAGTCTCCATTTGTGTTATGATCTATCTTGAATGTGTTGACTCCGCTAGGATAGAAGATCTGGGCGTGCGTCGTGATGATCAAAGGAGTGGATTTGCCGACGTGTTCGAGGTCCTTCTCAAGCCAATCCATCTGCTCTGAAGTCAGCCTCTTCACATAATTCCGGCTCGTTGTGCCATCGTAGTCGGAACAGTCAATGTCATCGACAACAACATAGTGGATTTTGCCTATGTTGAAGGAATAGAATGTAGGTCCGATGTATTTGACATATTCCGAGGCCGCCCTGAAATCAGCGTCCGGCTTGGCTATCATATAATCATTGTCGTGGTTTCCCATTGTGTGGAAGATCTGGAGTCCCTTGACATCACTATTGATTTCCTCAAGATATTCAGCGAAACTGTAATGTCTGTCGTACCAGTACAGATCCCAAGTCATATCTCCAAGGGTCATTCCATACAGCTTCTCACCGCTGTGGTTCTGCATATAGTTGTTCAGGTCATTGGTGAAGACTCTGAACTGCACCTTGTCGTTAGTCCTATTTGCAAGGTGCATATCCCCGAAGAAGAGCATCTTGTACTTGGTCTGATCACCGGCCCTCAACAAAGAGAAATCCTTACGCTCCGGCTGATTGGCGTTGCTCGTAAGATAGGCGTAGAACTGGGGCAGGACACCCTGCGATGGCACCTCATAGCCACTCGGGACAGAAACGAATACATAACCATACCTCTTTGCGGATTTAATCTGGTACACACCATCGGCATCGGTCAGAACAACCTCAACCCCATCCGAAACCACCACATCCTTCAAGCCTTTGCCTTCACAGGAGACAACACCGTAAATTGTGGCTCCATTCTCCGGCTCAAGGTTTCCTGACTTGAGGGTAATCGCCATCGTGCCGACCTTTTTGACAACATCACCACGACGGATGCTCACGGTATAATTCCCTGAATATATTCCTTTATATAAGGAAACGGTGAACGAGTTGTCAGAAACCGCCGTGATCGCGCAATCGTGCGTCGTTCCGGCCGGATCGGTGAGAACAAGGACGTCGCTCTTGGCGGGAGACTTCTTGAACAGAACCTTGAAGGTCATCTCCGTATAGTTCTCATCAAGTGTCACTGACTCAGGAATATTGAACTGCACATCAAAATCCTTGGCGTCATCGGCCTTTTCGTTACAGGAATAAACCGTAGCCAAAACCAAAGTCAGGCTAATGAGGATATAAAAATATCGTTTCATATATTATTTAGTTAAACGTCAAGTTTAATTAAACCATATTAATAACAAATTTTAATCCTTATGAGAGTTATCAAAACATTTGCTGCCTCGCTGGTGCTGATGCTGGCTTGCCTTACGGCTGCTTTCGCACAGAATCAGAGGGAAGTGTCGGGAAAGGTTCTCGATGCGGCCCAGCAACCTCTTATCGGGGTCGGCGTTCTCGTTGAAGGAACAACCAACGGAACAATGACATCCGATGACGGAACTTTCACGTTGAAGGTGCCGGCTGGGAATGTCACTTTGGAGGTGTCTTCCCTTGGCTATGTCACAAAGAAAGTTTCCGTCCCTGCGTCCCAGTCATCAATCACCGTCATTCTTGAGGAAGATGACCTGACTTTGAATGAGACCATCGTTGTCGGTTACGGTACACAGAAGAAAGTCAACCTTACCGGTGCCGTGACACAGATTGACTCAAAGACGCTCGAAAACCGTTCCGCTCATTCTGTGTCCAATATGCTTCAGGGATCCGTTCCGGGACTTAATGTGAGCACATCGGCTGGTAATCCAGGCTCAAACGGAACATTGAATATTCGTGGATACACATCCATCAACGGAGCGTCTCCGCTTGTACTTATCGATGGTGCCGTGGGTGACATCAACCGCGTCAACCCTAACGATGTCGAGTCCATCTCGATCATCAAAGATGCCGCTGCCGCTGCTGTGTACGGAGCCCGTGCCGCTTTCGGTGTTATCCTCGTAACCACTAAGAGCGGTAAGGAATCCGACGGTAAGTCAACGGTTCGCTACAGCGGACGTTTTGGATGGGAAGAGCCTACAACCTCCACGGACTATGAGACAAGCGGTTATTGGTCAGTCGCGACAATCAACAAGTTCCGTATGACCTCCGAAGGTTCCAATTATATACTCTACGATGACTACGATATGCAGCAGCTTCTTGCCCGTGTCAATGACAAGACAGAGAATCCAGATCGTCCTTGGGTTGTCGAGCGTGTCGTGAACGGCAAGAACCAGTGGCGTTACTATGGCAACAATGACTGGTGGCACATGCTGTTCAGAGACCAGCACCCTGTACAGCAGCACAACATTTCCCTTTCAGGTGGAAACAAGAGTGTCAAGTACTTCATCTCTGGTGGCTATGACCGTGAGACTGGTATTATGAAGCAGAATCCTGATGTGTTCCAGAAGTATAACCTTCGCTCGAAGCTCACATTCGACGTGAACAAGTACATCAAATTCAGCAACAACACCTCTTTCTATAGCTCAAATTACAGTTTCATTGGTGTGGATAATGTTGAGAACGCCATCGCCTACAGTGCCGCCCACGCCCTCCCGATCTTCCCAATGACGAACCCGGATGGTTCTTGGGTTTATCGTCCTGCCGATGGAGTTTTCAATGGCTCTTACGCTGTCGCCAACGGTCGTCATATCGCGTTTGGCGAGGCTAAGAATAAGAACACAGACAAGAACAATGACTTTGCCAACACATCAGAAGTCACAATCACTCCTTTGAAGGGGCTCTCTGTTGTCGCCAATTTCACCTATAGGCTTCATCAGAGCAGAGGAACCCGCAGGAACACCAAGTACACCTACAGGCAATATCCTGACGGTGATCTTGAGACTTATGATACAGGTGCCGGTCTTGACAAACTTTCGGAAACGGTCAAGACCTACAACTACTACTCCACGAACATCTATGCGACCTACCAGCACACCTGGAACGACAAGCACAACTTCCAGATTATGGCTGGAGGAAACTACGAGACTCAGAACCAAAAGAATATCGGCGCGGAGGGACAGTATCTTATCTCTGAATCTTTGGCTGACCTTGACCTTGTCGGTACGAATACTGACGGAACCACGGTTATGACGGTTTCCGGCGGTCGTACTGAATATGCCCTACTCGGATATTTCGGACGTCTCAACTACGACTATTGCGGGAAATATCTCTTTGAACTTTCCGGTCGTTATGACGGTACCTCCCGTTTCGCTTCCGGGCACAGATGGGGAATGTTCCCTTCAGGATCCATTGGTTGGCGTATCAGCGAGGAGCCTTTCTTCAGTCCGCTCAAGAACACTGTCAATAATTTGAAACTCAGGGCTTCCTACGGTACATTGGGTAACCAGAACGTAAGCAACTATATCGCTATCCGTACTGTTTCCCTTAACGATTTTAAGTATTACAGTTTCGGTGAGACAAGTTCTGTGGCGAAATATGCAAGCCTTTCCGCTCCTAACTCGTCTGATCTGACCTGGGAGAAGACGATTCACTATAACCTCGGTCTTGATGTGGATATGTTCAAGAGCAGATTGCAGTTCACAGGAGAGGCTTATATCCGTGACACAAAGGATATGCTTACTGAAGGGTATGCCCTTCCTTCACTCTATGGTGCCGATGCTCCAAAGCAGAACACGGCTAACCTTAGAACGAAAGGATTTGAGCTGTCCCTTGCTTGGAAAGACCAGCTGATGATCGCGGGCAAGCCTTTCGGCTACAACGTAAAGGTTATGCTGAGCGACTATGATTCCGAGATCACCAAATACGAAAACAGAGAAAAGACCTTCGCCAAAGATTACTATGTCGGTATGAAGCTTGGCGAGATCTGGGGCTTTGTGGCCGATGATCTGTTCCAGTCTGATGAGGAAGCCGCTGATTACGCTTCAAAAGTGGATTTGTCCTACGTTAACGGTAAGATTCCTGGAGGAATCTGGAAAGCTGGTGACTTGAAATATGTTGACCTTGATGGTGACGGTAAGATTGGCATCGGTGCCAATTCTGTTGACAAGCCGGGAGACCGTAAGATCATCGGTAACTCACTTGCGCGTCTCCAGTATGGCTTCACTGTCGGATTCGACTTCCTTGGCTTTGACGTGTCAGCGTTCTTCCAGGGTACTGGTAACCACTATTGGTATCCAAGCAAATATTCATTCGCGTTCTGGGGGCCGTTCTCCCAGCCGATGACATCCTATATGGACAAGAATCTGCTCGATAAGTGCTGGGACTACAACAACACGGACGCTTATTTCCCGCGTGCCGTCGCATACTATGCCTACAACGGAAGCGGCCAGCTTGCCAGAGTCAATACCCGTTATCTCCAGAACATCCGTTATCTGCGTTTCAAGAACCTGTCTGTCGGCTATACCGTTCCAAAGAACATAACCAACAAGATTGGCATCGGTGGTGTGAGGGTATATTTCACGGGTGAGAACATCGCTTATTGGTCACCACTCAAGAAGCATACGACTCATATTGATCCGGAAGCTGCCTTTAACAGAACGGAGAGCTACAACAGAGCTTTCTACCCTTGGCAGAAGTCGTATATGTTCGGTGTTGATATTACCTTCTAATCCGTGTAATTGAAAAGTATTATGAAAAAATATATTGTATTGCTTGCGGCTGCCGCTTTGACATTGACTTCTTGCGAGGATCTCCTCGACAAGTCTCCGCAGTCTAAGTTGAGTCCGGACTCCTATTTTAAGACAGCCACGGATCTGCAGCTCTTTACCAACCCTCTTTACAACAATCTTCTCCCGAAGACCCCGTACAGTGTACAAAGTGACCAGTACATCAATGCGACACCTTCAGCGTTGGTAAAGGGAGGAACCAACAGGCAGGTGCCTAATTCCGGTGGAAGCTGGACCTGGACCGACCTCCGCAGAATCAACACTTGTCTGGACAACATAAAGCTCCAGTGTGAGGATCCTGAGGCCGCCGCACAGTATTCGGGGCTCTGCAAGTTCTTCAGAGCATATTTCTACTTTGAGAAAGTCCGTAAGTTTGGTGACGTTCCGTGGCTTGACCACGAGCCTGGGACAAACGACGAGGCTCTTTACGCTCCCCGTGATTCACGAGAGGTTATTATGACACATATGATCGAGGACATCGACGAGGCCATCGCCAACCTTCCGTCATCCTACGGCTCTCATAACTTCAGGGCCACAAGATGGGCTGCGCTTGCTCTCAAGGCACGTTTCTGCCTCTATGAGGGAACCTATAGGAAATACCACAATATCTCCTATCCGGAGCACGACTACAAGTACTATCTCCAGCTCTCCTATCAGGCCGCTGACGAGATTATGAAGGACGGTCCGTTCAAGCTTTATTCAACGGGTAACCCGGATCTTGACTACACGGTCTTGTTCTCTGAATATGACGAGTGCACGGATGAGTTCATCCTATCAATCAACTTTGACTATGGCACCCAGCTTTGCCACAACGCCACTGCGATGGCACTGATGAACAGCATGGGACGTAACAGCCTTACCAAGAAGTTTGTGGATGCGTACCTGATGAAGGATGGCACGAGATTCACTGACAAGGAAGGATGGCAGACGATGCAGTTCCTTGATGAGGTCGCCGATCGTGATCCTCGCCTTGGTCAGACCGTCAGAATCCCTGGATATTCCAGAGTCACTGAGGAAGGTGGTGTCTATAAATATTCAGCCACGAAACTCGGAGTGGATCCTATGGCCACACTCACAGGTTTCCAGATGGCGAAGTTCTTGATGCCTGACAACAACCTTGCTGATGACAAATTCGACAAGTCTTACAATGATCTTTGCGTATTCAGACTTGGTGAGGTTTACCTGAACTACGCCGAGGCCAAGGCTGAGGCAGAAGAAATCAATCAGGATGACATTGACAGATCCATCAACCTGCTCCGTGCCCGTGTTGGAATGCCTGGTCTTGATGTCGCTGCGGCCAACGCCAATCCGGATCCTTATCTCAGGACTGAGCAGTTCTACCCGAATGTGGAAGGCAGTAACGCAGGCATCATCCTTGAGATCCGCCGTGAAAGGGCCGTTGAACTTGCTCAGGAAGGCTTCCGGTATGATGACCTGATGAGATGGAAGGTCGGTCATCTGCTTGCTCAGCCATATTATGGAATATATTTCCCAGGTCCTGGTGTCTATGACATAGACGGCGATGGCAAGAATGATTATTGCCTCTACACTGGTGACACGAAGCCGAGTACAAGTACAGCTACTCTTGTCTTGAAGATCGGCACGGATATATTCCTTAGTGAAGGTGACCACGGATGTGCCATTCCTCATCACGGGGTTGTCTTTAGCTTCAATCCGGAGAGGGATTACCTCTATCCTATTCCTATTGATGATCGTACGTTGAACCCTAATCTCACTCAGAACCCTGGTTGGGACGATGGTCTTGATTTCTAATTTATTGATTATTATGAAATTCCTTAAATATTTTTTATTGCCGATCGTCTCTGTCGCCGCAATGTTCACGTCTTGCGTCTCAGAGGGGAGTGGAGAATCCAAGGCGATTCTTCCAGGTGATTCACAGATAACCGTACCGGCAATCGCGACAAACAAGACAATAACCATCTATGCTGATGGCACTTGGGTCGCTGATGTCACCGACACTTGGCTTTCAATCGAACCTACCAGCGGCAAGGGTACGGTTGACGTTACCTTGAGTGTTGACGCAAACCTTTCTGACGCAGAACGTGAGGCTAAGATCATTGTGAAGGGAGCGTCAACCCTGACTGATGTCGAGATAGGTGTCAAGCAGAAAATGGACAGGTTCAAAGATGTGTCTGCCAAGACAGTCTCTGAGGCTCTGTCCCTGAAGGAAGGCGATCTCGCCAAGCTTTCTGAATGCCAGGTGGTCGCGTTGAACAAGAGTGGATTTGTAGTTAGTGACGGTACAAGCAATCTGTATGTTGTCGGTAGTGACGAGACCCTTTCCCTTGGGTGCAGACTTACTCTTACTGGTGATATGGTCGCTTTCAACAACCTTCTTGCTGTTCAGTTGGATGATGCTTTCTTCGCTTCAGAAGGAAGTGTCTCCTATCCGGATGAGGCCAAGGATGTGACTTCCGATGCTTCATATTCATCTGATAAGGTTGAATATATCAAAGTAACCGCCACCTATGCTTCGGGAGACAAACTCTCTATCAATGGCAAGCAGATCGGAATCATTTACGAGCCGCTTGAGGATTATTCAGAGTTGAACAATCACAATGCTGTGTTCACAGGCTATTATCTCGGTCTTGGCAAGAGTGGACACACTATTCTTCCTGTCGCTTCCGAGGATTTGGGCAAGGCTGAGATTGTCGGAAAGGATCTCCCTTATAAGGATGATTTCAGCTGGTTGGATCCATTCGTTGAGCAGGCGAATGCCAAACTTGACGCCGCGAAGAAGATTTCCGATTGCGTAGGTCAGGTGTCATCTTCCGCCGAAGGCTGCGCCAATATATACACAACTCTTGTTAATAATGGTGTCACGGTCCTTGAAGAACTTCGCGCGAGAGGCTATACTGATCTGAATCCAAGCCAGAAGACAATCTATCTTCAGCAAGGGTACTTCAAATATGGCGCGACAGGTAAATCCTCTGGCCTTGTCCTTCCTAACTTTAAGATTGAAGGAACCACTGACCTGTTCGTTTCACTTAAGTGGTGCTCTCAGATGCAGGGAACCGGCAAGATTGACGGAACTCAACTCGTCCTTGAGATCGCTGAAGGTCCAGGTGCTATTGTCACAAAGGCTGGTCAGGATAAGATTAGCGACCCTGTCTCACCTTCTCAGAAAGAAGGAGAAATGTTCTGGAACGATGTTACTTTTAAGGTTGTGGGTGCTACGGCCGAGACACGAGTCTCATTCCATCCTGGCAATGAGATAGGTAGCAAGTCAGTGTTCCGCTACTATGTTGATGATATTGAGGTTGTCTCAGCTGCTGGTATGGTTGACGCCAACATTGAAGTAGGTGGTGTTGAGAACGATCTCATCACGTTTGAGGGAACTCCAGAGGCTCCGGTTTCATTCACCGTTAAGTCTGATGCCGATTACACCATCTCAACTTCCGCAAACTGGCTCCATCTTGATGTGACGGAAGGTGTGGCGGGTGCAGAGTCCAATGTGACCTTAACTTGCGATGCCAGTGCGCTCAGCACTCTCCGTAAGGCAGAGATTTCCATCAAGTCCGGTCTTACTACCCGTAAGATTCAGGTGGTTCAGTCTGCTGCTGGTCAGACTCTTTCTCCGTTCATCAGCATCATCGGAGGAAATTCTGTTAAGGTTAAGAGTGACGTGACTGAGAAGACATTTACAGTTCAGGCGAATGTCCCTTATCAGGTTGAGGTCGTTGATGGTGCAGACTGGATTTCAGTTGAGACCGTTGCCACCAGGACTTTGGTTGAGACCTCAGATGTGCGTCTCATCCTTTCAGAAAACACAGCCTCAACCAACAGGACAGGTTTGGTAAGAGTCTTCAATGCGTCCGAGAACATCGATGCGTATCTTGCTGTCACTCAAACGGCGTCTGTGATTGTTCTTGCACGTTGGAAACTTGATGCTACAACAATGGATACCTACAAGGATCTCTTTGGCACTCTCGATGGAACTTTTGATAAGAATGCCGGTGACGGAGGACAGTATATTCCTGCGAATAACGGAGGAGTTGGCCGTCTTACTTATGTTCAGATTGACAAGAACGAGTTGGATGTCAACAATGCTGCGTCCCGCGTGACAGGTTCTACTGGTGAGCCATTCGTCAAAGGTTGCTGGCCTGGAGATTACTGGCTGTTCACGGTTGATTACGAGGAAGGCATTCCTGCCGGATCCAAGATCCACGGATACTTTGTTTCAAGGGCATCTGCTAGCGGAATGAAGTATTTTCTTGCTGAATATTTGGATGGCACGGAGTGGAAACCGGTGTCTGAGACAACCACGACCAAAGTTGGAGATGATGACATCACGTTCAATATCAACCATAATAATACCGCTAATTTCCCGCTTGACTTTAATTTCACGATGACCAAGCCGACGAAGACTATGCAGGTAAGGGTAAAATGTGTCGCTAATGCTCAGGCAAGTGGTAAAGGCGCTGTTAAGGCTCCTAATACAGGAACCGTAAGGCTGAAAGGTGGAGATCTTAGTCCATATTTTGAAATGACATTGTAAGTCTAAGAATTTAATTAGTACTAAAATTAAAAAGCGCTCCAGGGCCAAGCCCAAGGGGCGCTTTTTTCTTGCCTTTGGAGCAGAACGTAATGGCAGTTCGCGTTCTGGCCGTTCTTACAGAATTGCTTCGATCTGTTCCTTGGAAAGTTTTGTGTACAACTCAATCTGCTCAATAGGCATACCACTCGTAAGTAGAGCCTTGGCCACGTCAAGTCTGCCTTCAATCATTCCTTCCGCTCTTCCTTCCGCTTTACCTACCTCTTTGCCTTTGGCTGTTCCGTCAGCAATCCCTTTAGCCACTCCGTCGGCGTATCCCGCCTCGAAGCCCTTGCGCTCGGCGAACACCCGTTGCGCCAGAATGTCCCTCTCGTTCATCTTGTCAATCTCGTATTTAAGTTTCTTCTCCTTGTCGAACGCTGCCACCTCACACGCCTTGGCAAGCATTTTTGAGAGTCCTCCGGTCTCCTCGATCCGTTTGGGAATCTTTAGGAAGCCTCCGCTATTCCTGAATATGTAGAATAGTCTGTCGAACTCCGTTACGCACTCTTCCAACGCCTTGGTGAACAACGTCATTTCTACAAATATAACACTAATTGTCTGATTCGCAACCATTCCAGTGCGTTTTTCAATGAATTGCCAATAGGAGATGAAGTGGTCGGTGTCCCAAAGTGATTCGTCGTCGTGCTTCACTTTATAGTCCAGAAATGAGACCAGATAGACAGGACGCAGTTTCCAGTACATGTCACCCTCCGCCAGTTCCAAATGGTATAGACCTGAGGCATAGTAAACACATCTTTCAAAGAAATTGTCCTCTTCAGAGGCCTGCATCTCCACGACGAACGTCCTGTTGTGTTTATCCACGCAGACCAGGTCGAGTACCGTCTTCTTTCCATTGATTAAATCCCTTTGCTGCTCCCGGTCGGAATACTCCTTAATGTCCTCGATCCTTGCCTCCGGAGGCAGGATCTGGTTCAGCACCCCGATGAGGATGTCCTTGTTGTTCCTGTCCGCGAACACGGCCTTGAATCCCACATCGCTCCGCAGATTCACGAATGGAGCGAAATCATGCTTTTTTTCGTTACTATACATATGCCCAATTATTAAATAAATTGAACTGCAATAATATGCACAGTAAACGTAAATAACGTGAGTTCGATGAAATTTAATTAATTGAATACTAATGAAATAGCGAAAGTTT
>CAVKML010000033.1:0-1245 GCA_963657715.1 uncultured bacterium
ATCCTATAGTCTGTGAACGCTACCGTCGCGTTGGAGAAAAGTCTTCCGTTGAAGATGTGGTTCCATCTTGCGGATGTGAGCAGGTTTCCCCATCTGATGTAGGTCTTGTCATCGATCTCGCTTTTGTTATCGACCCCATCTATGATGATATCGCCTTCGTCGTCCTTGTAATAGAAGATGTCACGACCGTAATAGGCGTTGAGAAACAGCCTGTCCTTGTCGCTGAATCGGTGCGTCACCTTGCCGTTGAAGTCGAAGAAATAATAGTTCGCCGGGATGTTCGCGGCTCTGAATATACCGTCGAACAGGAATGTGTGCATTCCTCTCGCGCTTATTGAATATGCCGTCTTTCCCTTGAATATGGGTCCTTCAAGATGGAACTTGTCGCTAAGAACCCCCACACCGATCGTCCCGTGTGTCTCCTGAAGGTTTCCGTCATTCGTCCTGACATCGATTATGCTGGAGGTCCTGCCGCCGTAACGAGCCGGGAACGAGCCTTTATAAAGCGTGACTTTCTTTACGGCCTCCGGCTGGAAGATCGAGAACAGTCCCAGCATGTGTTCGGCGTTGTAGAGCGAGATCCCGTCCAGAAGCAGCAGGTTCTCGTCAGGTCCGCCCCCACGCACGTATATTCCTGAGAAGCCCTCGGCACCGCTCTGCACTCCAGGCATCAGTTGGATTGTTTTCAGAACATCGGCCTCGCCGAAGAGGACAGGGGTGTTCCGGATCATATTCATAGGGATCTCGATAGCGCTCATCTTGGTGGCCATGATTCCGGATTCCCTTTGCGCCGAGACAACAGCTTCCTTGAGTTCGGTGTTCGCTTTCAGGGCTATGTTGACGGTGGTGTCTCGGAGCAGGTCAAGCGTGACGGTGGCATCGTCATAACCTACGTATGAATATTTCAGCGTCAATTGTCTGCCTTTAGGAATTGTCAATGTATAGAATCCGTAGTTGTTGGTTGTCGCACCGGTACCTCCGGAAAGCACTCCGGCTCCGATCAAGGTCTCTCCGGAAGCCTTGTCTGTGATGTGCCCGCTAACGGTTACATTCGCCCGTTGGTTCTGGGCGCGCAGACTTCCAGTGAAGGACAACGCTATCAACAGAGGAATAGTGGCGGCGATCAGTCGGTTAAGATATCTCATATTCATCAAAGTTTAGTTAATTCTATCTTTGCGGCTGTTTTAATTATTCCAAAAACTTCTTAACGTCATTACAAAATTCCCGAAAGTCAAAATATTGCAA